>JALYLI010000193.1 GCA_030774335.1 Acidobacteriota bacterium
CCTCGACTTAGGAGCCTTTCGATGAGAACCGTTACCGCGCGGCATCTTTTGCTCTGCTCCATTGCATTCGTTCTGTGCGCGCACGCGCTGCCGGCGCAGGCTCCACTTGAGCCCTCCCAGATGCCCGCCAACACGGCCTTTTATTTTGTTTGGCGTGGCCAGCCCAGCGCCGAGCTCCGCAAATCGAATTCCATTGCCGCTCTTTGGGATGATCCTGGTTTTGCCCCCGTGCGCTCCTCGATCACCAACGCCTTGCTCAAAAATGCCGAAGAAAAATCCAGCGAACCCCGCCTCACCCGCCAGCAGCTCGATGAGTACGCCTCGCTCCTCGAAAATCCTTTTGTCCTCGGGTATCTGAGCGATCCTCGGAAACAAAATGGTTTCGTGGTTTCCGCCAATCCCTCGCCAGGCAAAACCACGCCATGGAACGGAATTTTCTTCGTCTACGATCGCACCGGAAAAGAAGCCATTCTTTCCAGGGCCGTTCTCAGCTTGCGCGCCAATGAAAAAGACGTTCCGCAGATTTCTCAAGTCGCCATTGCCGGCATTCCCGCTCTGAAAGTGCAGCGCAAATCCTCCACCACCTACTGGGTCGAGCACGATAAATACGCCATCAGCGCCAGTGAAACGGCCGTACTCGAAGAAATTCTCAATCGCCTGGGCGGCAAATCTGTCTCTTCCGGCACCCTGGCCGACTCCGCCGCGTACAAAGAAGCGCAAGCAGTACTGGGGAAAGGCCAGCTCGAATTTTTCCTGCGCGTCCCTGATTTGAAAAACTTTGCGTCCGATTCCAGCGCCGGCGGCTTTCGCATGAGTCCCGTTCTCGATGCCATGAAGCTCGATGCCATCCACTGCCTGGCGGGCCGCGTGCTGATGAAAGGCGCGCAAACTCGGGTGCAGGCTGCCGCCCTTGGCGATCCCGCCGCCGGCACACTTTTCGATATTTGGGATGAGGGAGCCGCCGCTCCTCCGGCGATGAAGTACGTTCCTGCCGACGCGGTCTCCTACACCGACACGGAAATAAATTTGAACGCACTGTACGAACTCATCAAGCGCATCGCGGCAGCGGTCATGCCGCCCGGCCGTCAGGGCAGCGTCGATATGCTTGACATGATGGCGCAGGCCAAGCTTGGCCAATCGCTCAGCAGCGCCCTGGCTCTTTTCACTGGTGAGTTTGCATCGCTGCAGAACAGCGCGTCGCTCGACAAGAACAAGCAAATCTATTTGGTGGGCGTTCGTGACAAAGCCGGAGCGTTGAAACTTCTGCACACGTTACTTGGTGAGCGCATCAGCTCCGAGCGTAGCGAAAAGGAAACTACGTTCATGAAAATTTCCACGGGAGGCGGGCAGGGTGCGGCCGGTACCGCGCAGTGGGATTTTTATCATGTCGCGGCCACTCCCGATTACTTCGTCATCGCGCCGCGCCTCGAAACCGTTCGCGCATTTCTCGCCGGTCGCTCTCACAGCCCCACTACCGGCCTTTCTGCCGCGCCTGGCTTTCAGGTCGCGCGCGCGCAATTTCCCGCTACCATAAATGGCCTGGGCTACTTCGATTTTCACAAGGTCGACTGGCCCGCTCTGAAGGCTCGCATTGTCGCGCAGGTTAACGCCGCACCGGGCACCAAACGCAAGCCCGGGGCCGCCAAAGCCGATGCCCCTGTCACGCCGTCATGGCTGCTCGATCTCAATCCTGAAGTCTTCGCCCACCACCTTCACGTAGCCACCAGCGCCTCCTGGAAAGATGCGCAGGGCCTGCATTTCGACGAGTGGATCCAGTAGCGCGGGCACGATGCGGCATCAGCTGCTTTTCGTTTTTTCTCATTTGATTTTTGCTACATCCGTCGGCGCGCAGGAACCGCCCGGTCCGCAACCGTCAACCGAATCTCAGCAATCGCAACCTATCCGCGTTAGCGTCAACCGCGTCAACGTCGGTGTATTCGTGACCGATGCCGCCGGCAAATTTGTCGAGAATCTCCAGCGCGAAAACTTCCACATCTTCGATAATGGCGTAGAGCAACCCATCACGGATTTTCTGGCCGTCGAAGAACCCGCCCAAACCCTTATGCTCATTGAAGCCGG
>JALYLI010000194.1 GCA_030774335.1 Acidobacteriota bacterium
CAATTGGCGAGAACAGGAGAAACAATTTCTTCGATTGCTGTGAGTGCCTATTAAGCCTTAGGATAGTTTCCAGTCATATTGGAAACCCTTCGTCATAAGGGAAGAAGTGAACAAGACTTTCTTGCCTGCATATTGGAGTGCGGGTAGCACAGCCCTCACCATGATCGCCGAGAGCCGGGCGCCTCCCTGGGGATCTCGAAGCCGATGTTTACGTATATAGCCGGCATCCTTACTTCTCCGCTAACGGGCCTCGTCCTCGCCGAGATGCTGAGCGGCCGATCCTTGTCGTTCGCAGTTGAGCCGTTCTTATTCTCGCGGTTCGGCCAGGGTGATTTGAGGTTGACGCGAGAGGGCGACGGGCGTATGGTTTGGCGCAGAATGGAGTTGAAATCGGAAATTCCCATTCAATCAGGTTCTTTCCTGTAATGAAAGGTGAGCAAAACATTATCGAGCCAAGTGGGAGTTTTCTTCCGCGGGTAGCGGGCCCTGGTCGTGCGAGTTTTGCTAGAAGCGGTTGAGACGGGACCAGAGCGAAGATCCGGTTTAGATGTTGCTGCTGAACCCCTGGGTATATTGGCCAAATCGCGAGGGTGAGGCGTAGACAAGATGCAATTCGGAAAATTTCATGGATGGGTATTTATCGCGCTGGGATTCTTGTTAATGTTTGTCCAGGCGGTACTTTGGCTTCCGCTTCTGTTATCAGTGCAGGATCTAGACAGGCCCGCTGTCATCGCCCCCATAAAAACTCCTCTGCCTTGCATCGTTGGTGGGCTATCCCTGATTTTTGGAGTCGGACTATATCTAGCAAACCGGAACAAGCCGCAGGAGTAGTTCGTTTTCTGACGTTTTCCGAGTCCTGCGAACACCTATCGTTTAATTCCTGAGCAGGGCCATTCAAATCCAGTTCAAATCTGACCTCCGCCAGATGAATGTTTTCGGTCTGAATCGAACGAAAGACGTCTGGCGGAAATAGAAAGGCCCGGCGAAAGGGCAACCCGGTGTACAATGCCGCGCGTTAGGGATATCAAACGGAAATCCCGTTTCAGGCAAACGTAAAAGGTCCGGCTGAGAATTAGATGGTTTGGTCCGATTGGGGGGAAGCCTCTGGCATTCGATTTTGGCTGGGACGATCTAGCAAGGCTGCGCCTTCTCGTTCAAGAGGGCGTTTCGTTGCCTTGCCACACGCACAAATCTAGTAGGGAGAAGTTTCGGGGAATGGGGATGAGGTGAAAGAATTGGCAGAGGAGGAAAATAAGGATGGTTCCTGCGACGGACAAACACTATACGGCACAGATCATTGAGCGGCGGGATTTTTCGGAAGACTTGTGGCTGATTCGTGTAAATCCGGGAGGGCCATTCCAGTTTAAGGCCGGACAATATGCAACGCTCGGCGTTGATTATGGCGACCAGCGTATCGAGCGGGCGTACTCCATCGTGTCCTCGCCGTATGAAGAAGCGCTCGAATTTTTCATCGAGCTGGTGCCGCAGGGCGCGCTGACCCCCCATCTCTACAAACTGCAGAAGGGCGACACCATGCTGTGCCGCAAAATTTCTAAGGGTCGATTTACGCTCGATTTGAAAAGCGGGAGGACGGATCACCTGCTGCTCGCAACCGTGACCGGCATTGCGCCCTTTGTGAGCTATGTCCGGACGCTCTATAAGGATTGGAAGAATGGGGGCAACCCCATGCCTGGGAACCACAAGCTCTACTGCCTGCAGGGGGGCAGCCGTTCGTGGGAGTTCGGGTATCGCGAAGAGCTGGAGCGCTTCGCCGCCGAGGTGCCTTGGTTCAAATATGTGGCGACGATTAGCCGCCCGTGGGAAGACGCAGCCTGGAAAGGCGAGACTGGACGCGTAGACGATCTGGTCCGAAAGTACACCGAACAGTGGGGCCTAAGGCCTGAGACGACGACCGGATACCTTTGCGGGCATCCGAGCATGTGTGAAAACGGGCAAGGCATCTTGAAGCGCGCTGGCTGGCAGAAGGGCTCCATGTTCGAGGAGGTCTACTTCATACCCGGGAAAGAGACGGCAGCCGAGTAGGGTTGTTTAAACTCGTTTTCGGGATTTGTTGGCTAAGCGCTTGGCACAATCTTTATACAAAGCCGCCTTGCCAGAATTTCAAATCGGACATCGAGTTAGTTCCGCAGTATCGGAGGAAGGTGCATGATCGTCGGAGTTCCGCGAGAGAGCTTTCCGGGGGAGCGGCGCGTTGCGCTGGTACCCGCGGTGATTCCTAACCTTGCGAAAGGAGGCCTGGAAGTCGTGATGGAAGCGGGGGCGGGCGTCGAAGCCGGATACCCCGACGCCGACTTCGCTGCCAAAGGCGCGAAAATTCTTCCGCAGCGTGCCGAGGTTTTTCGCGCCGCAGATATCATCGTTCAGGTGCTCTGCTACGGCGCGAACGACCGCACCGGCGAGGCCGATGTTGCGCTTTTCAAGCGTGATCAAGCGCTCGTCGGATTCCTGCGGCCGCTGGGCTCGGCGGAAACCATCCAGGTCATCGCTGGCAAAGGCGTCACCTCGTTCTCGGTGGAATTGATGCCGCGCAGCACTCGGGCGCAGAGCATGGACGCGCTTTCCTCCATGGCCACCATATCCGGATATAAAGCAGTGCTGATTGCCGCCGATACGCTGCCTAAGTTTTTCCCCATGCTGACCACCGCAGCGGGAACAATTACGCCGGCACGCGTGCTGATCCTTGGCTGCGGCGTCGCCGGACTGCAAGCCATCGCTACGGCGCGTAGGCTCGGCGCTGTGGTGTCCGCGTATGATTTGCGGCCTGCCGTGAAAGAGCAAGTGCACAGCCTGGGCGCGCGCTTCGTCGAGCTGCCCATCGAAGCTAAAGACGCACAGGATGCCCGCGGCTACGCAACGGCGCAGGGCGAAGACTTTTACCGCCGGCAACGCGAACTCCTCGGAAAAGTCATCGCGGAAAGTGACGTGGTGATTACCGCCGCCGTAATCCCCGGCAAAAAATCTCCGGTCCTGGTGACCAAGGAAATGGTCGCGGGCATGGCGTCAGGTTCGGTGCTCGTCGATCTAGCCGCCGAGCGCGGGGGCAACTGCGAACTTACGCGCGCGGGTGAACAAATCCTCGAGCACGGCGTCACCCTCATCGGCTGGTTCAACCTCGCCAGCACGGTGCCGTACCACGCGAGCCAGATGTACGCCCGCAACCTTACGGCGTTTCTTCTCCATTTGGTGAAAGATGGAAAACTGCAGCTCGATACTAAAGATGAGATCATCCGCGATACGCTGCTCACGTACGGCGGCCAAGTGGTGAACGCCAGGCTCCGTGAATTTTTCTCTCTGCCGGCCTCAGCAATCAAGGAGGGTGCATAAACATGAAGCTGGACCTGCTTACCGGCCTGTACGTTTTCATGCTGGCCGCGTTTATCGGATTCGAAGTGATCCGCCGCGTCTCTCCATTGTTGCACACGCCGCTGATGTCGCTGACCAACGCGCTGGACGCTATCGCCGTGGTGGGCGCGATTATTCTGGTAGGCGAGCACAAGAGCAACCTTGCGGTGATTCTCGGCACTATCGCCATTGTCGCGGCCACCAGCAACGTGGTCGGCGGATTCATCATCACCGATCGCATGCTCAGAATGTTCAAATCCAGCGGGCCGAAAAAACCATGACCAACTTTATCGGTACTGATGCCCTCATCGAGATTACTTATCTCATCGCTACGGTACTGTTCGTTCTTTCGCTGAAGTGGTTGAGCTCCCCGGCCACCGCCCGGCGCGGCGTGTTTGCTGGCGAGTTGGGCATGCTACTGGCGGTTGTTGGAACGTTGTTCCACCACGGCATTGTGGACTACAAGTGGATTGCCATCGCGCTGGTGCTCGGCACCATCATAGGCGTGCCGCTCGGCAAGGTGCAGATGACCGCGGTACCGCAGCGGACCGCGCTGAGCCACGCCTTCGGCGCGCTGTGCGTCACTCTGGTGGGTACGTCGGAGTTTTATCTCCGCGCGCCCGATATTCCGCCCTTCATGATGGCTGTGCTGGCCATGGAAGTGATTCTCGGCTCGCTGACCTTCACGGGCAGCTTGATGGCCGCCGGCAAGCTGCAGGAAATCCTGCCGCAGCGGCCCATCACGTATAAAGGACAGAACTTCGTCAACCTGGGACTCCTGAGTGCGGCGGTGATCATTGCTGGCGTTCTGGTCGTGCATCCCGAACAGATGCGGCTGTTTCCCGCGCTGATTATTATTCCGCTGGTATTTGGCGTGATGCTGATCATTCCCATCGGTGGCGCGGACATGCCCACGGTCATTTCGCTGTTGAACTCCTACGCCGGACTTTCCGCCGCGGCCATGGGATTCGTGCTGAGCAGCAAGCTATTGATCATCGCTGGCGCCCTCGACGGCTCTTCCGGCTTTATCCTCTCGGTCATCATGTCCAAGGCCATGAATCGCTCGTTCACGAACGTTCTCTTCGGCGGCTTTGGACAAATTCAGACCAGCGCGGCGGGTGCGCAAGAGGCGCGTCCGGTGAAAAGCGCGACGCCGGAAGAAGCTGCTGGAATTCTCGCCTCTGCCAGCAAAGTGGTTATCGTGCCCGGCTATGGCATGGCCGTCGCGCAGGCGCAGCACAAAGTGCGCGAACTCTACGATTCCTTGACCAAGCGCGGCGTGGAGGTCACCTTCGGCATTCATCCCGTCGCCGGCCGCATGCCCGGCCACATGAATGTGCTGCTCGCCGAAGCGGACATTCCTTACGACAAACTCTTGGAAATGGACGTGATAAACGGCGACCTCCCGCAAACCGATGTGGCTCTCGTGATCGGCGCCAATGACGTCACCAATCCCGCCGCTCGCACGGATGCGGGCAGCCCCATCTACGGCATGCCTATTCTCGATGTGGACAAGGCGCGCACCGTAATGGTCATCAAGCGCAGCATGGCCGCCGGCTTCGCCGGCATTGATAATCCGCTCTACTATCTCGACCGCACGCTGATGCTCTTCGGCGACGCCAAAAATTTCGTCGGCAACATCGTCCGCGAACTCTCCGGCAGCGACGGCCGCGGCTAGTTCTCGATTGCGAGGGATCGGAACTTAAGTGTCCGTACCGCGCCATCGGCCCATGGAGCTCAGGAATTGAAAAGAGCTGGTGCAAGAGCAGTGGTACAAAATCGCTAGATCGAGAGTATAATTCCGGCCGTGGCAACCGAGCGTGAAATTGTGAAGCCCGCCGGGATGGTACCCGACGAGCTAAAGCATGAGCCCCGCTCCAAGGGGCTGACCACACCTCGCAAGAAGAAACCCAAAGAACTCGCTGTCATCACGGAGTGTTGCACGGGCTGCGCGGGATCACCGGCCTGCGTGGAGTACTGCCCGGTGGAGGACTGCATGTTCTGGGTGCAGGATGAGAATAATCCGCCGTTCGGCCGCATCGACGTGGACCCCATTCTCTGCATCGGGTGCAAGAAGTGCGTGAGCAAGGGTCCGGACGGGTGCTTTCTGGATGGCTG
>JALYLI010000195.1 GCA_030774335.1 Acidobacteriota bacterium
CCGAGGAGCGCGAAAAGATTTTGCGCAAACTGTCCGGCATCAAGGAACCGCCCAAGAAAAAAGAGAAAGAGAAAAAATCCAAGGCGGCCGAGAAATCTCAAGCGGCGCTGGCTGTCGGTAGTGCGGCCCGACAGAAGCATGCCGCTTCCGAAGCGGAGACGCGAAAAGCCGGCGGCAAGAAGGGCGCAGGGAAGCCCACGGAAAAACGCGGACCGGCGCGTCATGGCAAGCCGGCTGCGGGAGGGAAGATTGGTCGCGGCCGCAAATAAGCGGCACCGTTAAGGCTAACGCGAAAGTTCTCAACACCCGGAAGTTTTCAACAAGCACGTTAGCAATTATCTTCGCGGAGATTTAGAATCGAGGTTCATGGGCCAGCCCGAATTTGTTCATCTGCACGTGCACACGGACTACAGCCTCCTCGATGGGGCCTGCGAAACCGGTGAACTGCTCGACGAGGCCTCTCGGCAGAAAATGCCTGCCGTGGCCATTACTGACCATGGCAATCTTTTCGCCGCCGCCAATTTCTTCAACGAAGCCAGCAAGCGCGACGTAAAGCCCATCATCGGATGCGAAGTGTACGTCGCCAAAGGCAGCCGCCACGACCGTGGCGAGAAGAGCAGCGGCACGAACGGCGTGAATGGGTCGTCCGGCACAGGTGGCCATGATCGCGGAGAGGGCGAACCGGCCGGCCGTGGCAGCAACCACCTCGTTCTGCTCTGCGAATCGCTGGAAGGCTATCAAAATCTCATCAAGTTGGTTTCTTGCGGGTTTCTCGAAGGCTTTTATTACAAGCCCCGCATCGATTACGACCTACTCGCCAAACACAACAAGGGCTTGATTGCGCTTTCGGCCTGCCTGCGTGGTGTAGTCACCGAAGCAGTTGTGGAAGAAAGATACGATCAGGCTCGCGAGAACGCCTATCGGCTGCGCGACGTTTTCGGCAAAGGCAATTTCTTTCTGGAAATTCAGGACCAGGGCCTGGAAATCGAGAAGAACGTAAATCCTCACCTGGTCCGCCTCTCAAAAGAGTCCGGCATCCCGCTGGTGGCTACCAACGATTGCCACTATTTGAAAGACACCGACGCGCACGCCCAGGACGTTTTGCTGTGCATCCAGACCGGCAAGACCATGAGCGATACGCATCGCATGAAATTCGCCACCGACCAGTTTTTCTTCAAGTCCGCCGCCCAGATGGCGCAGGTTTTTCGCGAGTTGCCCGACGCGTTGAGCCGCACCGTGGACATCGCCGCGCGCTGCAATGTAAAAATCGAACGCATCGCGAATCCGTTTCCCGAATTCAAGGTTCCCGACGGACACACGCCGGGCAGTTACTTCGAAATGGTGGTGCGCGAGAATTTCGCCGCGCGCGTCCCGCAACTCGAACGGCTCGCCAAACAGGGCTTGCTGCGGAACAGCCTCGCGGAGTACGAGCGGCGGCTTTCGTTTGAGATCCAGATGATTCAGAAGATGCGCTATGAAGGCTACTTTCTGATCGTTTGGGATTTCATCCATTACGCGCGCGCCCAATGCGTTCCCGTGGGACCGGGTCGCGGTTCCGCGGCCGGAAGCCTGGTCAGCTACGCGCTGCGGATTACCGATGTGGACCCGCTGCAATACAACCTGATTTTCGAGCGCTTCCTGAATCCCGAGCGGGTGTCCATGCCGGATATCGATATTGATTTCTGCATGCGGCGCCGCGGCGAAGTCATCGATTACGTCACGCAAAAATACGGCCGCGAAAATGTATCGCAGATCATAACGTTTGGCACCATGGCGGCGAAAGCAGCGGTGAAAGATGTGGGCCGCGCCATGGATATTCCGTACGCCGAAGTGGATCGCATCGCGAAGTTGATCCCGACGACGCTGGGAATCGAGCTGCCTGATGCGCTGGAACAAGCGCCGCTGCTGAAAGCTGCCATCAACAGTGATCCGCGTCTGAAAGATTTAATGGCGGTGGCGTTGCGCCTTGAAGGCCTGGCCCGGCACGCTTCCACGCACGCGGCCGGAGTGGTTATTTCCGCGCGGCCGCTCACCGACATCGTTCCCATTTACAAGACCAGCCGCGATGAAATCACCACGCAGTACGACATGAATGCGCTGGAGCGCATCGGCCTGCTGAAGATGGATTTTCTCGGCCTGACCACGCTGACGGTGCTGAACGACACCGTGCACATGATCGAACAGAATCGCGGCGCCAAAGTGGACATCGATAACCTGGCGCTCGACGATGCCAACACGTACAAACTTTTCGCCCGCGGCGATACCACCGCGATTTTCCAGTTTGAATCGCACGGCATGCGCGATATTTTGCGCCGCTACCAGCCCACGCGCATCGAAGACTTGACCGCCCTCAACGCGCTCTATCGCCCCGGACCTATTCAGGGCGGAATGATTGATGACTTCATCAATCGCAAGCACGGCAAAACCAAAGTCAGCTACGAACTCCCGCAGTTGCAGGAAATTCTGGAAGAAACCTACGGCGTAATTCTTTATCAGGAACAAGTGATGCAGATCGCCAACCGCCTGGCGAATTTCTCACTAGGTGAAGCGGACATCCTGCGACGCGCCATGGGCAAAAAGAAAAAAGAAGAGATGGCCGCGCAGCGCGCCAAGTTCATGGCTGGCTGCGCCACCAACAAGCTGCCGGAGAGAAAAGCAGAGCGCATCTTCAACCTGATGGAAGAGTTTGCCGGCTACGGCTTCAACAAATCGCATTCCTGCGCCTACGCGCTGCTCGCTTACCAGACCGCCTATCTAAAAGTTCACTACCCGGTGGAATTCATGGCCGCGCTGCTCACCTCCGACGCGGGGAACACTGACAAAACCGTCAAATACATCAATGAAGCGCGCGGCATGAGCATTTCGATTCTTCCTCCCGACGTGAACGAAAGCGATTTGTACTTCACGCCCGTTAACGAAGCCATTCGGTTCGGCATGGCGGCCATCAAGAACGTGGGAGAAAACACCGCCAAGGCCATTCGGGAATCGCGGATCGCGCAAGGAGAATTTAGATCTCTCTACGCCTTCTGTGAGCGCATCGAACCACGCTTTCTCAACAAGCGCGTCTTCGAAAGCCTCATCAAATCCGGGGCGCTGGATTCTCTCGGCCCGCGCGAAGGCATGCTTGCCTCGGTCGACGACGCCGTGAACGCGCTGCAACGCGCCGCGCGCTCGCGTGAATCCGGCCAGCACGGATTGTTCGGCAGTGCCGCTGCTCCCGCTCCAATTTTGTTCGAACTGCGCGAAGCTGCGCCCTGGAGCGAGGAAGAGCGGCTCACCAGCGAGTACGCCATGCTGGGGTTTTACGTTTCCGGGCATCCCTTGGCACGTTACGCTTCGCGCCTGCAGGATTGGAAAGCGATCACCCTCGACCAGGTCGAAGGCCAGCGCAACAATAAGGAAATCACCGTGGCCGCGTTGATCGTCGGCGTGCGGCCCATGCGCACCAGAAAAGGCGCGCGCTGGGGGATTTTTACTGTGCAGGACATGACCGGCGTACAGGAATTGCTGGTTTTTCCGGAAACCTTCACGAAGCTCGAAGGCATCTTGAAGCCGGGCGCCCCGCTGCTGCTGAAAGCGAAAGTACAAGTGGAAGAATCGGGCACGCGCTTGTCGCTCCAGGAAGCTCGGCGGATGGAAGACCTTGTGGACCGCGCCTTCCCGCAGGAATTTCGGGTGCGGCTCGATACGCGGGCCCTCACTCCGGAGCTGCTCGATCGGCTGGAAACTATTTTCGGGGAATTCGCCGGCGTTTGCGCGGTCGTATTTGAGTTGCGTTCTCCTGACGGGTACATGGCCTTGCTTCCTTCGCAGCTGCGCGTGCGCTCCTGCCCTGAACTCTTGGAAGCGGTTCGGCCAATTTGCGACGAGGGCCCGGGAGAAATGGCGGCTACCGCATGAGCGGCGCCAGAGATAAGGACAAGCACAAGTCCAAAGCGACTCCTGGCGACCGCCAGCAGGAGATTGATCGCCTGGAAAAAGATGTCGAGGACTTGCGCCAGCTGGCAGGGGATAAAGCTGCCGACGCGGAGTTCGAACGCGTCAGCAAACAGGTCGCCGAGCTGCGCCGCGAGTTCTACGCCCACCTCGGTCCCTGGCAACGCGCGCAGATTGCCCGCCACCAGAATCGGCCTTACACTCTGGACATTATCGGCATGCTTTTCACCGATTTCATCGAGCTACACGGGGATCGCAATTTCGGCGACGATAAAGCGCTGGTTGCCGGCCTGGCCAAGTTCCACGGCCGTCCCGTAGCAGTGATCGGCCACCAGAAAGGCCGCGACACCAAGCAGCGCGTGCAGCGCAATTTCGGCCAGCCCAAGCCGGAAGGTTACAGAAAAGCTTTGCGCGTGATGCAGCTCGCGGCAAAATTCTGCCTGCCCATCTTCACCTTCATTGACACACCGGGCGCGTACCCCGGCATTGACGCCGAAGAACGCGGCCAGGCGGAAGCTATCGCGCGCAATCTTCGCGAAATGTCCCGCCTGCCCGTACCCATCATTGTGACCGTAACGGGCGAAGGCGGTTCCGGCGGCGCGCTGGCTATCGCCATCGGCGACCGCGTGAACATTTATGAAAACAGTTTTTACTCGGTGATATCCCCGGAAGGCTGCGCCGCCATCATGTGGCGCGACTCCACTAAAGCCGAAACTGCCGCCACCGCGCTGAAAATCACGGCGACGGACCTCAAGGAGTTTGGCATCATTGACGAGATTATTCCCGAACCGCAAGGCGGCGCGCACACCGACCCGGAGGCTGCCAGCCGCCTTTTGGATGCCGTGCTCGAGCGACAACTGCTGATGCTCAGCGAACAACCGCAAAAAGCACTCCTCGACGCCCGCTACGAGAAGTTTCGCAAGATGGGTCAGTTTTTCGAAATTACCAACTAATATTTGTGGTTGGAGCACTTTGCCAAGCGGGTGGCACTTTCGCCACTCCTTAAATAGCTGCGGTTGTTGGCCCTCCCGTGCAGGTCTACTCTGGAAGTGTGTTCGGCTCGATATGAACCTGGGCCCGCGCGCGGAGGAAGCTGCACCATGTCGGAGCCGTTCCGCCCTTACGAAAAGCTGGTCGAGATCACCCTGCTGGGGAAGAAATTCCAAGTCCCGGAACGGAACTCGCTGCTGCGGTGCTTCCAGTTCATCAGCCCGGAAACCATCCCTTACGGCCGGTTCTGCTGGAACCAGGATTGCCAATACTGCCGCGTGACCTGCCAGCTTGCCGATGACGACGAAGCCCGCGAGATGCTCAGCTGCAAATTCATCGTCAGCAACGGCATGAACATCACGGAAATCAGCCAGGAACTGAAGTGGTGCCTGCGCGCCAAACTGCCGGCCGACACCCCGGTATCGTCCTGAACTTTTTCAGCTAAATCTAACGCTCGTTTGCTAGCACTCCCGTCCTGCATTACATTGCTAAAGACTAATGTCTGCGATTCTTTGCGATGGGTGCGGCCAGCCCGCCTCCGCTGAACACACTGCGCGACGCCTCCAGCGTCTGGAATGGGCCACGCGTTACCGGCCAATCCATCTGCATAGTTTATTGCTCAGCGCTGTTTCGCCGGCGAACGAATCAGACTTTCTATACGCACCGGGTGAGCTTCATGGCGGAGAGGCCGCGAACATTTTCAGCGCGGCCGGAATTGAAAGCATCGGTAAGACTGCAGACGGCCTCCACACGGAGTTTCAACGTCGTGGGCTTTTCCTCACGCATGTTCTCGAATGCCCGCTCGAAACTGTCGCTGCAAGCGGGGCCGGCAAGGTTGGAGCGAATGATCCACTAATCGGGTTGCTGACTTCCAGGCTTCCTACGATATTCACCAGAATTCGCCGCTCGCTTAAACCGAAACGGGTCGCCCTCGTTTCGGAAACTCTGAGCCCGCTAACTCAGAATTTCGTGTCTGCGCAACTCGGTTGTGAGTTGTTGCTCGATGATGGACATCCATTCGCGTGGGGTAGCTCGGACCCTGCTGCGGCGAAGCGATCACTGAACAAACTGCAACAACTTCTTTCGGCTCCGGTAACCCGTTGAAAAAATCCGACCGCAAACCCCGCGAATATTTCGAACCTTCCATTTCCTCCGAAACGGATGCCATTCTGTACCTACCTTTGGACGGGCCTTTTTTGCCGCTTGGCAACTGAATCGCGCCGTTTCAGCTGTGATAGAATCGTGCTGCTTGGGACCCGCGTAACACGAGGTATAACCGTGCAGAAACGCGCAAAATTTGGTGTGGGCATCGGTGTGATTGTGCTCTCGCTGGGATTTCTCGCGTGGCTGGGATATGGCGAGAGCAAAACTTACTACCACACTATCGCCGAATTGCAGACTCTTCAGGGCGCTTCCCTTAGTCATCGCATGCGCGTCGGCGGCACCGTGGAGCCCGGCAGCATCCACCGCCTGACTGGCCGCGTGGATTTTGTGTTGCAGGGGGAAGGGAAGTTGCTTCCCGTGAGCTATGTCGGAAGCGAGCCGCTGCCCGACACCTTCGTGGATAAATCTCAGGCATTAGTCGAAGGCCGTCCCGCACCGGACGGCCGTTTTGTTGCTGAGCACGTGCAGGCCAAGTGCGCGTCGAAGTACGAAGCCGCGCCGGGTGGCACCGCCGCTCCCGCAGCAGGCGGAGCGCGCGCCAGCACCATGTAACACTCACTCCGTTCGGGCATCCGGGTGAGGAAGCGGGGGCTTCGTGGATATATTCGGGTCGTTTGCGCTGCTGCTGGCGTTCGTTTGCGCGATGTATGCCTTCGTCGGCGGCATCGCCGCGATTCGCACGCGCCACCCGCTGCTTATAAAAAGCACCCGCCAGGCTGGACTCGCCACCTGCGGCCTGATTTTTCTCGCGACCTTCAGCCTCGAATATCTTTTCTTCAGCGATAATTTTTCTGTCGCCTACGTGGTGGCGCACAGTAATCGCAGCCTCTCCGCATTTTATAAAGTCGCGGCGCTGTGGTCCGGACAGGAAGGCTCGCTGCTGTTCTGGAGCTTTCTGCTGGCGGTGTACGTTTTCTCCGCGCTGCTGGCGTATCGCAACAAAAATGGCGAACTGATGCCGTATGTCGGCGTGGTGCTCGCCGGCGTACAAATCTTTTTTCTTACCCTGAATAATTTCGTGGCCAGCCCCTTCAAGGCTCTCGCGGTTCCTGGGTTGAATGGCGCGATGGATCTGGTCGCGCGCGGCGACGGCAACGGCTTGAATCCCTTGCTGCAATATCCGGAAATGGTAATTCATCCGCCGAATCTTTATTCCGGCTACACCGGCTTCACCATTCCTTTCGCGTTCGCGCTGGGCGCGTTGCTGGCGCGCTACCCCGGCGAAAAATGGATTCACCTGACCCGCAAGTGGACCATGATTGCCTGGGGATTTCAGACCGCCGGAATTTTGCTGGGGGCGCACTGGGCCTACGCGGTGCTGGGCTGGGGCGGCTACTGGGCCTGGGATCCCGTGGAAAACGCTTCGCTGCTGCCGTGGCTCACTGGCACGGCGTTTCTGCACTCCGTGATGATGCAGGAAAAACGCGGCATGATGAAAGTGTGGAACGTGTGGCTGGTTTTCACCACCTTCCTGCTGTGCATCCTGGGAACTTTTCTTACCCGCAGCGGCGTGGTCAGTTCCGTGCACGCCTTTGCCAGTTCCAATATTGGCAGCTGGTTTGTCGGCTTCATGGCCATCATTCTGGCGGTTTGCCTGACGGCCTACTTCAAGAATCGCGATTATCTGAAGAGTGAAAATCAACTGGACTCCATCATTTCGCGTGAATCCAGCTTCCTGTTCAATAATTTGATTTTGCTGGTCTCCTGCATTGCCGTGTTGTCGGGAACGCTTTTTCCGGTTTTCTCGGAGTGGTTTACCGGCGACCGAATTAGCGTGGGCACGCCGTTCTTTAATAAAGTAAATATTCCGATCGGGTTGTTGCTGTTATTTCTCACTGGCGTAGGGCCGCTGCTCGCCTGGCGCAAAACTTCACTCGACAGCTTGAAGCGCAATTTTGGCTGGCCTTTGCTGACCGGCCTGGTTGCCGGCGCTATGGCCTTCGCACTGGGCGTCCGCGAATTCTATTCTCTGGTTTGTTTCATACTGTGCGTCTTCGTGGCCTCCACCATCACCATGGAGTTTTATCGCGGCGCGAAGGTGATTCGCGCCCGCTCCGGCGCTTCATTCGTGGCTTCCGCGGTGGATCTCACCATGCGCAACACTCGCCGTTATGGTGGCTACATCGTGCACATGGGCATGGTCCTGATTTTCATCGGCATCGCAGGTGCGGCTTTTAACCGCGATGTACAGAAAGAAATGCAGATCGGCTCGACCATGCAGATCGGGCCTTACGCCTTGCTGCTGCAGAATTTCGACACCAAACAGGAAAAAAACTATACCGCCGAGCGCATGATCATCGAAGTCTCCCGCAACAATAAGCCGGTCATGATGCTGTATCCCGAGCGCCGCGTTTTCCCCGCCAATCAGGCTTCCGGCACCATGGTGGCCATCTATTCCACATTGAAGCAGGATCTTTACGTGGTGTACGCCGGTCAAAGCCCCGAAACCCAGGCTCCCGTCATCCACGTTTATCTCAACCCCTTGGTAAAGTGCATCTGGTTCGGAGGCGTCATCGTTGTCCTCGGCACGCTCGTCGCGCTCTTGCCGAATCGCCGCGCCGTTTTGGTTTTCTCGGCCGTTCAGGAACCGACGGCAGCTAAATCTCTTGCCGGCACTCTTACTCCCGCGCCGACGCTGCGAGAAGGCCATGACTAAGCGCCCGATTATCGCCGGCGTGGTGTTATTTTGCGCCGCTGCTTCCATGCCGCTGCTCGTTTCTCCGCTGACTGCTCAGCAGCAGAACGATCGCGCCCGCCAGATCGCCGGCAAGTTCATGTGCATGTGCAGTTGCAACCAGGTGCTGACGCAATGCAACCACGTCGGGTGCACCACCTCGACGGCGATGCTCAAGCAAGTGGATCAGGGCTTGGCCCGCGGTGATTCCGAAAACACCATCACCCAGGCCTTTGTGCAGGAATTCGGCACCAAGGTTTACGCCGAACCGCCGCACTCCGGATTCAGCCTGGTGGCCTGGAGCATGCCGGCCGTTTATCTCGCCGTCGGACTCGCGCTGGTCCTCTTTATCATCACACGCTGGCGCAAGCGGCCCGCGCATGCGGTCGCCGGTTCAGTGCGGCAAAGCGGCATCTCTCCAGAGATGCTGGAACGCGCGCGTGCCCAGGCTGCCCGGGAGACCCAGGACTAATGAATTATTTCGCGGTTCTCGTTCTGGATTCCGTCACGCCGACTGACTGGGCTGTTTTGGGCGCATGTTTTGCCCTGGCCGCCGCCACGCTGATTTTTATTTTCTATATCCAGCCCGACGCTTCCGATCTCGCGCCCCATCGAACCAAGCTCGATCAACTGCTGGAGCGTCGCGACACCATTTACGACAATCTGCGCGATCTGCGCTTTGAATTTCGCTCTGGTAAATATGCGGAGAATGACTTCGAAGCCATGAAGATTTCGCTTGAAAATGAAGCCGCTCTGGTCCTCGCTGAAATCGACCAGGTCACCGAATCTCAGGTGCGCCGGCCCCGCGGTATCCGCCCCGCGTCCGCCGGTCGAGACCCCCAATGATCCGGGGCTCTGCTCCATTTGCGAAAGTATTTTTCCTGCTGATGGTATCGGGCGCTTTTCTTTCAGCCGTAACTCGCGCTGGAACCGTTCACGGGACGGTGAAGAACGGCACCACCGGGAAACCGGCATCCGGCGTCACTGTGATGCTGATACAACTTCAGGGCGGAATGCAGCCGGTCGGAAACACGCAATCGAACGCGCAAGGCCAATTCACCTTCGACAATCCCGGCCTGGGCGCGCAACCCATGCTGATTCGCGCGGTATACCACGAAATAAATTTTCATCAGCCGGTGCCTCCGGGTAAGACCGAAGTCGAAGTCGCGATCTTCGAACCTACGAAAGACGCCAAGGCCATCGCCGTCACCACTCGCGTGGTTTTCTTTCAGCCCAACGGCGCCAACCTGATCGTTGGCGAAGAGTATTCTCTGCAGAACGACACCAAGCCGCCCGAAGCATATTTTCGCGCCGACGGGAATTTTGAATTCTCGTTGCCTGAAAGCGCTCAACTCCAACAGGTCGCCGCCTCGGGACCTGCGGGCATGCCCGTGGTGCAGACGCCCATCAACAAAAGCAAAGGCCATTTCGCCATCGCCTACGCTTTTCGTCCCGGCGAAAACACGGTGCGCTACTCCTACGAAATTCCTTATCCCAACAACACTGCAGCGGTAAAGATTCCCGCGTCCGCCTATCTTGCAAAGCGCCTGCTCGTAGTCGCGCCGCCCACGGTGCAGATCGCCGGTGAAGGTTTGCAAGCGGGAGGCCAGGAGCAGGGCATGAGCATCTACGGCCGCGAAAACCTGCCGGCTAATACCACAGTAGCCGTGAATGTTTCTGGCACCGCGCCGCCGCCCGGCACCAACAACGCCGGCGATCAAGGACAGCCCGGCCAGGAAGCCCAGGGCGCTGCCGCAGCGGTGAATATTCAACAAGTTCCCGGCCGCCTAGATGTACTTAAATGGCCGCTGGTTGCAGGATTTGTCGGCGTTTTTGCGGTAGGCGCCATTTTGCTGGCGCGCAAGCCCGTGGCCATGGCCATCACCGTTGCTCCCGCGCAGGATTCCGCCGACTCTTTCGGTGCGCCAAATTCCAAATCGACGGCCCAGAAAAGTTCCACGCCCGCTTCGCAACCGAATCCATCTGCTCCGTCGATGGAAAGTGTCAACGCTGCTGTCGCTACCAGTCTCGAGTACCTGAAGGAGCAGCTTTTTCGCCTCGAACTTCGCCACCAAGCCGGCACCATTTCCGATGACGAATATGCATCCGAACGAGCGCGCGCCGAAAAAGTTCTGCGGGACCTCGTTCGAGGCTGAGCTTTGGCGCCGAGCCCTCCATCAAAAGCAATTCGCCCGGTTAATTCAAATTTTAGTTTTGGGGTGACCCGGTGAGCTCGCCCGGTTTCTCACCCAGCGGTATTCGCTTCGAAAATATTGAAAAGCGTTACGGCGGTATCGCCGCGCTGCGCCGCGTCCGTTTTGAAATTGCGCCCGGAGAATGTGTCGCGCTGGCGGGCCGCAACGGCTCAGGAAAAACCACCTTGCTGCGTATCGCCGCGGGGCTTGTGCGCCCATCCTGCGGGGAACTGACTTTCCCATCCGCAACAGTGCCCGCTGCCAACGCGTCAAGTAAAACCACCCCCGGTTTCGTCGCGCACGCCACCATGGTTTACGACGAGCTCACCGCGGAAGAAAATCTGCTGCTCTTCGCGCGCCTGCAGCAAACTCCCAGCGCCGCCGCTCGAGTGGAAACACTTTTGCACGAAGTCGCGTTGTTCGAGCGCCGCGCTTCACTGGTCCGCACTTTTTCCCGCGGCATGCGCCAGCGCGTGGCCATAGCCCGCGCGCTTTTGCGTGAACCGTCCGTCCTTCTTTTGGACGAGCCCAGCACCGGCCTCGACCCTCAGGGTGTTTCGTGGCTGGCGGCCACGCTGCGCCAGTTACGCGACAGCGGTTGCACAATTCTTATGAGCCTCCACGGCGAATCCGAAATTTCCATGCTCGCCACGCGCGCGTTGCGCCTCGACGCCGGACTCATCGTCGCCGATACCCGCAGTGGAGCCGAAGTACGCTCCATCCTGACCTTCGCGGACGCCTGAATGAACCTGCTCTCCAGCACCTCCGTCTTGCTCGGCAAGGAACTCCGCACGGAATTCCGTTCGCGCGAACTTTTGACCACCACGGTCGTTTTCATCCTGATGGTCATCGTGCTTTTCAGCTTTACCTTCGATCCCAGTTACACCGAATCGCGTCGTTTTGGTCCGGGACTTCTTTGGCTGGCGTTTCTTTTCGCCGCTTCACTCATGTTGCAACCCTGTTTCCTGCGCGAGCAGAACAACGACACGCTCAGCGCCCTGCGCCTTTCCGTGAGCGATCCTTTCGCGATTTTCCTCGCCAAGCTCATCGCCAACACGTTGTTCCTGCTCTTCACCGAATTGCTGATGCTTCCGATCTTCGCGATTCTCTACAACGTCCCGGTACTGCGCGTCCTCGGTTACCTCGTGCTGGTATTTTTTCTTGGCAGCCTCGGCGTTTCCATCGCCGGGACCGCGCTTTCCGCCATCTCCGCTCAAGCGCGCATGCGCGAGCTGCTGCTCCCGCTTTTATTGCTGCCTTTGCTCACGCCCGTGCTGGTTTCCAGCACTCAGGTTACGGCGGGTTTACTCGATCCCACTCCCTTTGTCGAATGGAAGGGCATCGGCTTTCTCGTCGTCTTCGACGTGGTCTTTTTGACCGCGCTATGGCTTTTCGGCGAATATCTTTTGGAGGAATAGCTGGATGAAAAAACAGATTCTGGCCGCTGCGGTTGTTTTCTTTCTGGTCGGCGCGGCCGCTTACGGCGCTTTTTTCATCGCGCCCACAGAGCGCACCATGGGTCCCATCCAGCGCATTTTCTATCTGCATGTCTCCAGTGCCTGGACCGGCCTCTCCGCTTTTTTCATCTGCTTCATCGCCAACATCCTCTACGTTTTTCGCCGCCAGCCGCAATGGGATTGGCTGAGCGTATCCGCCGCGGAGGTTGGATTAGTTTTCACCACGGTAGTTTTGGTCAGCGGTCCCATCTGGGCCCATCCCGTATGGGGAGTTTGGTGGGCGTGGGATTGGCGTCTCACCTCCACACTTATTCTCTGGCTGCTTTATGTTTGTTTCCTGCTTCTTCGCACCCTGGTCGAGGAACCAGATCGCCGCGCGCTTTTCAGTGCGCTGTTCGGAATCTTTGCGTTTATCGACGTGCCGCTGGTGTTCGGCTCCATCCGTTGGTGGCGTGGGCAGCATCCCTCACCCGTGATCATGGGTGGTTCGGGATCTGGCCTGGATCCCACGATGTGGAAAGTAACTTTTTTCTCGTGGATGGCGATGCTCGCGTTGATGGCGTTACTAATGCGCGCACGCTATAACATCGAAGCCGCTCGCGGTGAGTTAGAAATCGCTCGGCAGGAAACGGAGGTAGTGTGAAAAATCTCAACAGTATTTTCGCGGCATACCTGATTGCGTGGGGAATTTTCTTTGCCTATTACCTCAGTGTGGCGAGCCGCGCCGCCGCGCTGCGCGAAGACATTGAACGCCTAAAGAATTCACTCAACCGGGGGAAATAGCGTGGCGGGGAAGAAGCGCGTCGGCATTGTGCTGTTTCAACTCGGAGGACCCGATTCGCTGGCGGCCGTCGAGCCGTTTCTGCTCAATCTTTTTCTGGACCCCGACATTATTCCGCTCGGCCCACTAGGCCTCTTGCGCAAACCCATCGCCAAGTTGATTTCTTCGCGCCGCTCCAAACCCGTCATGGGCCGTTACGCGCAAATTGGCCGCCGTTCTCCCATCGCCACGCTGACGGAGCGCCAGCGCGTTCGGCTGCTGCGCGCACTCTCGCCGTACGTAGATGCCGTCGCCGTGGTGGCCATGCGCTACTGGCACCCCATGAGCGGAGAAGCCTTGGACACGCTGCGCAAGGCCGGCCCGCTGGATGAAATCGTGCTACTGCCCCTGTATCCGCACTATTCCTACGCCACCACCCTAAGCAGCATGAAGGAATGGCACCGCGTCGCGGGCCGCGCGAAATGGACATCTTCAAACGGCGCGCCGCCCGAGCGTGCCATCGAAAATTTCTACAATCATCCGCTGTACATTCGCGGGCTGGTCGAAAACATCGGCCGCATCCTTCGCCAGTTCCCGGACAGCTCGCGCATCCATCTGGTTTTCAGCGCCCACGGCCTGCCCATGAGCCTGGTGGAAAAGGGCGATCCCTATCCACGCCAGATCGAAGAAACTGTGCGCCTCACCTGCGAGCAGGGCGCCGAAAAATTTCCCGGATGGCCGCGCACGCACCTGCTGTGCTATCAAAGCCGCGTCGGGCCCGCCAAGTGGCTGCAACCGCCGTTGACCACCACCATCGAGCGCCTCGCCCACGAGGGCATCAAGGAAATGCTGGTCGTGCCCATCTCGTTCGTGACCGAGCACATCGAAACCTTGCACGAAATCAACATCGAAGCTCGCGACGAAGCTAAAAAACTTGGGGTGGAGACTTTCCGCATGATGCCGGCGCTGGGCGATTCCCCGTACTTCATCGCGGCCTTGAAAGATTTGGTGCTGGAAGCGGTAGGAGTGGATGCTGCTATTGCACCGATCGTGCCGGAAGTCTCTGCTGCCGCCAGTCGCATTTCGCCGTGACCGCTTCAAACATGGCGTTTTTGCGCTTGAAAATTCGACAGCTGCGAAATTTTCGAAAACTCTGGCGGCGGCTTTCCTGAGGGCGTAACCAACGACAGTCATGTATAATCCGCCGTTGGGACCTGGGTCTATGACCGCTACTTATCATCCGTCCGTTCATCGCTTCGCCATTTTCGTTGTCTGTTGGACCATCCTTCTTCTCGTAGCTGGCGCACTGGTTACCTCCAACGAAGCCGCCCTCGCCGTTCCGGACTGGCCGCTCTCTTATGGCACGCTGACGCCGCCCATGGTCGGCGGAATTTTTTACGAACACTCCCACCGCGTGATAGCCGGAATCCTGGGCCTGCTTTCCATCGCGCTGGCAGTCGTCGTGTGGGCCAAAGACGAGCGGCGCTGGCTGCGCTGGTTCAGTGTTGCCGCCGTTCTGGGCATCGCGGCGCAAGCCGTGCTTGGCGGGGAAGTAGTGCGTCAACTGCTCCACTACTGGCTACCGGTGATGCACGCCTGCTTCGCACAACTTGTATTCGCGGCTCTTCTGAGCATTGCCGTGTTCACCAGCCGCTGGTGGATTGACGACCAACCCCAAATTGAAGACTCCGGCTCGCCGTCGATTCATACGCTCGCGATCGCCAACGCTACGATTATTTATTTCCAGGTGATTTTGGGAGCAGGTTTTCGCCACAAGGAAATTCCCGTGTGGCCGCACCTGGTCGGGGCATTGATTGTTCTGGGAATGATTATCTGGACCGCCGCGGTGTTGCGACGCCGGTTCGGGAAATCGGCGGCTATATCGAAGACCCGCATCCTGCTTCATGCCATTCTCGGGACACAATTGTTGTTAGGGCTTGGCGCGTACTGGTCGCGCATCACCAGCGTGAACGATCCGCAGCCGATGCCGGTCATGGTCACTCTGACGGTACTCCACACCGTGGTCGGCGCGATGTTGTTTGGCGTTTCGATTCTGCTTGTTTTACTCTGCTACCGACTGGTTCCACGTAGAAGGGAACTGCCCGCTGCCTCGCAAAGGCCGGTGGCCATTTGATGAGTACCGCGCGCACCTCCGAATTGACCCTGACCTCTCGCGCCAATGCTTTCGTGGCCCTGACCAAGCCTGACGTTTCTTTCCTCGTGCTGATGACCACTGCCGCAGGCTATTACATGGGCGCGCGCGGGCCGCTGAACTGGCTGCACATGCTGCACACCGTTTTCGCCACCATGCTGATTGCCGCGGGCACGGCGGCGCTGAACCATTACATCGAACGTGATTCCGATCGTTTCATGCGACGCACTGCCGGTCGGCCGCTTCCGACGGGGGTCGTACAGCCGCGTGAAGCGCTGCTGTTCGGCGTGGCGTTGTCGATTGCCGGAGCGATTGATCTTTACCTTGTCGGCGGGTTGCTGGCCGCCGGTCTCGGCGTCGCGACTTGCTTGAGCTACCTGCTTGCCTACACTCCGCTCAAGAAGCGTACGGTGTGGGCAACGTTCGTCGGTGCTTTTCCCGGCGCCATTCCGCCCATGATTGGCTGGGTAGCGGCCACCGGATCGCTCGATCGCGGCGCGTGGTTGCTTTTTGCGATTCTGTTTTTCTGGCAGTTCCCGCATTTTCACGCCATCGCCTGGATGTACCGCGAAGACTATGCGCGCGCGGGCATCTTAATGCTGCCAGTTGTAGATCGTGATGGCACCCGTACGTTTCGTCAGATTGTGTGGTTCGCCGCTGCGCTTGTGGCGGTGAGTTTACTCCCTTCACTGATGGGCCTGACCGGAAGCTTATACTTTTTCGGTGCGCTGATCGTCAGCACCGCGCTCGTGCAGGTGGCCATCTGGGCTGCCAGCACGAAAACCAATGCGCGCGCCAAGTGGCTGATGCACGCAACGGTGCTGCATATACCGCTGTTGCTGGCGCTGATGGCCTACGACAAAATCCCGCGCTGACGCCGGACAATTCTTACCGCCGCGGACACGATGAAGCTGCAGATGCGATTCGCCAGTACCGCCCGGAGTCAATTTTCACATTAGATGATCTCTCACGCCGCACTTAACGCGACACTGAATGGCATCAGCGGGATTTTATTGGCGTGTGGTTACGCCGCCATCCGCAACGGCAAAGTGCAAATCCACAAATGTTTCATGATCTCCGCGTTCGCGGTGTCCACCGTGTTTTTGTTTTCCTATTTGTTGTACCACTACCGCGTGGGCCACGTTGCGTTTCAAGGCCAGGGCTGGATCCGGCCGGTGTATTTCGTTTTGCTTACCTCACACACGATTCTGGCCATCGTCATCGTGCCGATGATCCTGGTTACCTTGCGCCGAGCGTTGCTCGAAAAATTCGACCGCCATCGCATCATCGCGCGCTGGACGCTACCGTTATGGTTTTACGTTTGCGTTACCGGTGTGATCGTCTACCTGATGGTCTACCAGATTTACGCAAATCCCATTCATTAACTGATATTGGGCCATGAATTGGCATCCCGGGCGTAGCGAGGGACCTGCTGTTGTTTCGCACTGCCCTGTATTCCGCAAAGGAAGATAATCG
>JALYLI010000196.1 GCA_030774335.1 Acidobacteriota bacterium
GGCGGCCAGCTCGGCGTCATGCAGCCGTTCGAAGCCATTAAAATGGCTAAGGAAAAAGGCCTCGACCTGGTGGAAATTTCACCGACCGCGGATCCGCCAGTTTGCAAAATCACCGATTACGGCAAATATCTTTATCAGGCCAACAAGAAGGCCCACGAGCAGCGAAAGAGCAGCCGCGGCTCACAGCTAAAGGAAGTAAAGTTTCGGCCCGCCACCGCCGAGCATGATTATCAGGTGCGCAAGAATCAGATTATTCGCTTCCTCGGTGAAGGCCACAAAGTTCGCGCCATGATCTTCCATCGCGGCCGCGAAATGGCTCACCAGGAAGTCGGACGCGCGAAAATGAGCCGCCTCCTGGGGGAAATTGGCGACAACGGCCAGGTGGAAACCATGCCGCGCATGGAAGGCAATGTTTTAGTAGCGTTGTTGGCGCCTAAAAAAGGCGTCCCTGTCGGCAAGCCCGCGGGACAACCAGCCAACGCCCAGCAGTCACAATAAAAAAGTTATCGCGAGAGGATTTACGAAATGCCAAGAAATCGTTCCAACCCCAAGATGAAGTTGAAGACGCACCGGGGCGCGAAAAAACGCTTTAAAGTTACCGCAACGGGGAAAATTCTTCGCATGCATTCCGGCAAGCGGCACTTGCTGGGCACTAAAGCTCCCGGCCGTATGCGCAAGCTGAAGAAGCTTACGCTTGTGAACGCTGCCGACCGGCTCAACGTGAAGCTGTTGCTTCCGTACGCTTAGCCGGAACGAAGGCCCCAGGTTTTCAGTCTCAGAGAATCGAGATTGATGCAGTCGCAACAAGAAGTCGGGTGCAAGCCCGCGCCGTCCAGCTCAAAAGCGAAGCGGCATCGTGCCAGGCAGCGCTTCACGGGTGCCTGCCGGCCGATAACGAGCCGCAGCAATATCGTTCGCCTCACGGCGGACTCCGCGGCTCAGCAGCTCATACCGGAGACAAACCCGTTGCCGTACGCGTATTTCCGCGCGTGTGCGCAACTCGTTGCCTCCCACTAATTAAGGAGAAACCCACATGGCTCGCGTAAAACGCGGAACAAAACGCCGCGCGCGGCGTAAGAAGTATCTCAAACGCACCAAAGGTTTTTTTCTAACCAAGAGCAAGCTGTACCAGTCCGCACAGGAAGCCGCCAATCGCGCCGATCGCTACGCTTTCCGCGACCGTCGCGTCAAAAAGCGCCAGTATCGCCGCCTGTGGATCCAGCGCATCGGAGCTGCCGCGCGTCTCAACGGCATCACCTACGGCCAGTTGATTCACGGCCTCAAAGCCGCTGGCGTAGACCTTGATCGCAAAATTCTCGCTGACATTGCCGTGAAAGATGCTGCCGCGTTCACTTTGCTGGCCGAGCAAGCCCGTGCAGCAGCGCCACCGCAAAAGAAAAAGAAAAGCGCCTGATCGCTGTCTTGAAGGCGAGCTTCACAGTAATGTCACACGGAGGGTGCCCCAGGTTCGCGTTATGAACCTGGGTCTTGGGGTTTCCGATAGCTCTGCACCCAAATTTCGCAGCAGCAGTTACAATAAATCTCAAACCAGATGGCCCCTGCCGAAAACATCACCGAGAGGAAAATCTCTGATCTCGCAGTCAGCCAGCCAGATCAGTTGGCACCTCTCTTCGCACAGCTGCGTGCGCGATTCGACGCGGACGCCAGCCAGGTTCATGACGAAACTTCATGGAAGCTCTTTCGCGACGCGTGGCTCGGCCGCAAATCCGGCGTCCTCACGCAAATCACCGACAACTGGCTAAAACCCGCCGCGCCGGATTTGAAGCGCGTCGTCGGCGCAGCTCTGAATGAACTGCGCGCCCACGTCGAATCTAACGTCGAAGAGTTGCGCAGATCCGCTGAATCCGCCGCCGCATCTGCCGCCACTACTCGAGAACGCGTGGACCTCTCGCTTCCAGGTGTCGTCCGCCCCCTCGGCTCACGTCATTTGATTCGCCAGGTCTTTCAGGAAATCGAAGACATTTTTGTCTCCATCGGCTTCTCCGTCGCGGAAGGGCCCGAAATCGAATCGCCTTACTACAATTTCGAAGCGCTGAACATTCCCGAGTTCCATCCGGTGCGCGACGACATGGACACGTTTTACCTCGACTTGCCCTCGTCGCCTGAAAAATCTTCGGGCCTGCTTTTGCGCACGCATACTTCTCCCGTCCAGATCCGCACCATGGAGAAAACGCAGCCGCCTGTGCGCGTCATCGCTCCCGGCAAGGTATACCGCCGAGACAATCCCGACGCCACCCATTCCTTTATGTTCCATCAGATCGAAGGCCTGGCCGTCGACACCGACATCACTTTTTGTGATTTCACCGGCACCATCGAATATTTCGTGAAACAATTTTTTGGCCCTGGCGTGAAAACGCGTTTCCGTCCCAGCTATTTCCCGTTTACGGAACCTTCCGTCGAGTTCGACGCCAGCTGCGTTTTCTGCGGCGGTAAAGGCACAAATTCTTCGGACGCCACGTGCTCCAAATGCAAAGGCTCCGGCTGGATCGAGCTCTTCGGCGCCGGCATGGTCGACCCCGCGGTTTACGGTTTTGTGAATTACGATCCAAAGAAGGTGAGCGGATTTGCCTTTGGCATCGGCATCGACCGTCTGGCCATGATGAAATACGGCATCGATGACATTCAGGTATTTTTTCAAAACGACGTGCGCTTCTTGCGGCAGTTCCCATGAGCGAGGTTTCCGCCGGCGTGAAGTTCAGTGACTCCAAAAATCGCTTCGCGAATCGCGTGGCGGATTATTTACGTTACCGTCCGCGCTATCCCGCGGGTGTGCTCGATCTCATGCACATGCAGTGCCTGCTCACTCCCGCCCATGCCATCGCCGATATTGGTTCGGGTACCGGATTTCTCGCTGAGCTTTTTTTGAAGAACGGCAACACGGTTTTTGGCGTCGAGCCCAACCGCGAAATGCGCGAAGCCGGCCAGGATTATCTTGCCGCTTACCCGCGTTTTACCAGCATTGAGGGCTCAGCGGAAGCCACCACTCTTGGCGACGCCAGCGTCAGTTTCGTCACCGCCGGGCAGGCCTTCCACTGGTTTGATCCCGTCGTCACGCGGCGTGAGTTCGCTCGCATCCTGGGTCCCAACGGCTGGGTCGCCATTGTGTGGAACGACCGCAGCACCGCGGAATCCGGCTTCGCTCACGCTTACGAAAATTTGCTCCAGCGGTTCGGCACGGACTACGCGCGCGTCAAAGATTCCTATCCGCAATCCGAGGACATTCGCGCGTTCTTCGGTCACGAAATCTTTCTCACGCGCGAAATCCCCAATTCCCAGATTTTCGATCGCGAAGGCCTTCGTGGCCGCCTGCGCAGCAGCTCTTATGCCCCGGCAGAAGGTCATCCAAATTTCGCGCCCATGATCGCGGCGCTCGACAATCTTTTCGCCGCGCATCAGCGAGACGGTAAAGTCCGCATGGAATTCTCAACCTGGATCTATCTTGGCCAGCTGAATCCGGGCGGCGGGCTCTCATGAAAGTGGTCTATGACTGGCTTAAAGATTTCGTCTCGGTCACCGCGCCGCCGGACGAGCTCGCCTCGCGCCTCGCGCTCTCCGGCACCAACGTCGCCGGCGTGGAACACGGCCCTCATGGAGCAGTAATCGACGCCGAAATCACCTCTAACCGCCCGGATTGCCTCAGCCATTACGGAATCGCGCGCGAGATCGGCGCCCTCTACAAAATTGCACTCAAATCGTCGTCGCCAAAGCCCGTGGAAGGCGCCGCCAAAACCAGCGACGCGGTTAAAGTTGAGATTCGCTCGCCGGAACTCTGCGGCCGCTTCACCGCCCGAGTAATTCGCGGCGTAAAAATCCAGCCATCACCTGGCTGGCTGAAAGAACGCTTGGAAGCCTGCGGCGTCACCAGCATCAACAACGTCGTGGACGTCTCCAATTACGTCATGCTCGAACTTGGCCATCCGCTCCACACCTTCGACTACGACAAATTACGCGCCCACTCCATCGTGGTGCGTGGCGCGAATGTCCGTGAAAAAGTTAAAACTCTCGACGGCCTTGAGCGCCAGCTTGACTCCGGCACCTGCGTAATCTGCGATGGCGATGGTTCGCGCATCGTCGGTATCGGCGGCATAATGGGTGGCGCTGAAACCGAAATATCTTTCTCTACTAAAAATGTCTTGATCGAGTGCGCCTGGTTTGATCCCATCGCAATTCGCCGCGCCATCCGCTCGCTCAAACTCCACACCGAAGCCTCTACCCGTTTCGGTCGCGGCGGCGACCCGGAAATGGCGGAGTTCGCTTCCCGCCGCTGCGCTGAACTTATTCTTCAACTTGCCGGCGGCGAATTACTCGCCAGCACAGTGGACGTTTATCCCGGCAAGCGCGCTCCCAGGAAAATCCTGCTTACCCGCGCTGAGCTTCTTCGCGTCATGGGAGCCGACCTTCCCGACAAGGAGATCGAATCCATTCTCGGCGCACTGGGCTTCGCGCCCATCCGCGTCGATGAAAATCGTGGTGCCTCTGGCTCCATCCTTGCCGTCTGGGAATGCACGCAACCGTCCTGGCGCGCGGAAGTCTCCCGCGAGATCGATCTCATCGAAGAGATTGCTCGCATTTACGGGCTCGATAAATTTCCTCCGCGCTTGCCCGCCGCGCGCCAGGGCGCAGTTCGTCTTCCGCATTACGAAGCGGAATCGCGCGTCCGCGAACGCCTAATCGGCCTCGGCTACCGCGAAATTCTCACCATTCCGCACGTCGCCGAAGAGCGCGACGCTTTATTCCGTCCGCCTGATGCCCAGGTCGCGCGTCTTGCCAATCCGCTTTCCGAAGAAGCTGGCTTGCTCCGCTCCACCGGCACCGTCACCATGGCCGCCGCTCTCGAATGGAATCTCAATCACAGCCAGCGCAACGTTCGCCTTTTCGAAATCGGTCATCACTACCGCTTGAATGGCAAGCAGTCCGTCGAAACTCGTATTCTTACCATCGGCGCTACCGGCGCGGTCCGCGAAAAAAGTCTTCACGATGCTGCGCGCGATTATGATTTCTCCGATCTGAAAGGTGATCTCGACAACCTTGGCTTGCTTGCCGGCGGACTCCGCTGGGAAGAAAGCAGTACCGAGTGGCTCAATCCCGCACATCGCGGCGCCGTCTTTCTGAATAAAGAACACCTCGGCGCCGCCGGCCAGCTTTCCCGGCGTGTCGCCGAACGCCTGAAGCTGCGCCAGGACGTTTTTCTCGCCGAGATAAATCTTGGCCCGTTGTACTGCGCATACTACGGCGTCAAAAATTCCCGGCGCTATCAGCCCATCCCGCGTTTTCCCGCGGTCGAGCGCGATTTCTCCCTGCTGCTTTCCGACGGAACCCACTTCTCCGACGTCGCCAGATCTGTTTCGTCGCTGAACATTCCCGAAATCATTTCCGTCGAAGCCGCGGATCTCTTCCGCGGCAAAAATGTCCCCACGGGCAAATATTCTCTGTTGATAAAAGTTGCTTTGCAGAGTCGCGAAGCCACACTGACCGACTCCCAGATCGGCGACATTTCCGCCCGTATCGTGTCCGCCCTGGAAAAAGAACTCGGCGCCCAACTGCGCACTGCCTGAGCGTTCAGCTCACCAACCATCACGCCTCGCCCGTGCCAACTTCCGACGACTGTGTTATCTTGGCGCAAGTCAAGGAATTACGGATAAATTCCATGCACATGCCCGTCAAAGCGGAAATTTTCGGTCAAACCTATACCATTCGCGGGGAACTGGACCAGGACTACGTCATGAAGCTGGCCAGTTTCGTGGATGAAAAAATGCGCGCCGTTGCAGACGCCACCGCCACGGTCGATACGCAAAAGGTTGCGGTGTTGGCCGCCCTGGCCATCGCCGACGAACTGCACAGCGCCCAACGCGACATAGGCTACCGCGAAGATGTGCTGCGCGAACAAGCCGAGCGCTGCCTCACGCTCGTAGAGCGCGCCCTCAAACAATCCGCCTAGCCTCAACTACTGCGACCACGAAGTCGGCGTGCGATCCCAGCGGTGTTGCCGCAACTCCGCCAGCAAATCTGCGGGTAGCGGCCCGCGATCGCTCGCGGCGAGATTCGATTCCACGTGCTTTCGTTTGCGCATCCCCGGAATAATCGTGCTCACGTCCGGGTTGTTCAAAATAAATCGCAGCGCCATCTCCGGCATGGTCAGGCCATCGCGCAACAACGGCTTCAACGCATCGGCATGCTCCACGCTGCTGTTCAAATTTGCCGCCACAAAATAAGTATTCCGCCAATCGCCCTTCGGCCAGGTGCTTTCCCGCGTAAGCGTCCCCGTCAGCGAACCTTCATCAAACGGCACGCGCGCAATCACCGCGACACTCTTTTCCCGGCACGCCGGAAACAACTGGTCCTCCGGATTCTGGTCAAAAATGTTGTAGATCACCTGCACCGCATCAATCAGGCCAGACTTCACAGCGCGAACGCCATTCCACGGCTCCCAGCGGTTCAGACTGATTCCCACCGCGCGCGCTTCATTCCCGGTGCGCAATTTCTGAATGGCTTTCAACAAGCGGTCGTCATCCAGCCAGTGATCTTCCCAGGTGTGAAACTGAATCAAATCCAGTTGCGACACGCCAATATTCTTCAGGCTCTTGTGTACGTACTCCTCGATGTAATCAGGCGGGTAAGACTCGTCCAAAGAAAAGTCCCGCCGGCTGGGCCACCTGCGATTCTTGGGAGGAATCTTCGTAGCGGCGTACAACGCCTTGTGCGGATTCGCGCGGATAATTTTCCCCAGCAAAGTTTCGCTGTGCCCGTCGCCATAGGCCCACGCGGTATCAAAAAAGTTACATCCCAAATCCACAGCGTGCTGCAGTGAAGCAAGCGACTCCTGGTCTTCCGAGCCCGTCCAGCCCGCCATGCCCCACATGCCGTAGCCAATTTCGCTGACATTCCATCCCGCACGCCCAAATCGCCGGAAATTCATCTGCGTCCTTTCCAACCGAGCCGTTCCATTATAGCCATCCCGCTCTATCGCATCCGAAAGTCGCGTGAATTTCTTTGACTCTCACCGCGCAGGTATAGAGAATCCCGATGGCTCACTTGGGAGAATTCACATGTCCAAAAAACCGTGGCTGGCCTGCAGCGCCATAGCACTTTTGACCTCAGCTCTCGGCCTAAAAGCTCACAGTCCCGCGGCACCCGATGCCGATACCTACGACGTGGTAATTGCCAACGGCCACATCATGGATCCCGAGTCCGGCCTCGATGCCGTGCGCAACGTCGGCATCACCGCCGGAAAAATCCGGACCCTTTCCGCCGAACCACTTAAAGGCAGGACCACACTCGACGCCAAAAATCTGGTGGTAGCGCCTGGCTTCATCGATCTCCATGAACACGCTCACGAACCTCGTAACTATCAGTTCCAGGCTCACGATGGCGTCACTACCTCGCTGGAACTCGAAGTCGGTGCCGGCGATGTAGACGCTTGGTACTCCAAACGCGAAGGTAAATCACTCATCAATTTCGGCGTCAGCATTGGCCACATCCCCGTGCGTATGCAAGTGATGCACGACCCAGGAAATTTTCTCCCCACCGGCGATGCCGCGCACCGCGAAGCCACGCCGCAAGAACTCGAGGAAATAAAGCAACAGGTTCGTCACGGACTTGACCGCGGAGCGCTCGCAGTCGGCATGGGCATCAACTACACCGCTGCTGCGTCACATGGTGAGATCGTCGAATTGTTCCGCATTGCCGCCGAACAGCACGCCAGCGTGCATGTCCATCTTCGCCACGCCGGATTGAAGGAACCCACCACCGGACTGGTCGGCATTGAAGAAGTTATTGCCGCAGCCGCTGCCACCGGCGCGCCTCTTCATGTTGTGCACATCACCAGCATGGGCCTGAAAAATACCCCGCAACTCATCGCCATGGTCAAAGGCGCGCAATCCCGTGGCCTCGACGTCACCACCGAGTGTTATCCTTATATCGCCGGCAGCACCAATCTCGAATCCGCCATCTTCGATCCCGGATGGCAGGAGCGCCAGGGCATCACCTTCAAGGACATTCAGTGGAGCAAAACCGGCGAGCGCCTCACCGCCGAAACTTTCGAGCAACATCGCAAGGAAGGCGGCCTGGTCGTCATCTTCTCCATTCCTGAGCAAGCCGCCCGCACTGCGGTCGCTGATCCTGTAGTCATGATCGCCAGTGACGGCGTCCCGGTCACCGGTCCAAAGGTTCATCCGCGCGGCCAGGGCACGTTCTCTCGCGTTTTGGGCCACTACGTTCGCGAGGAAAAAGCTCTCGACCTGATGACTGCTCTCCGCAAAATGACGCTCATGCCCGCGCAACGTCTGCAAAATCGCGCGCCCATGTTTAAAGACAAGGGCCGCATTCGCGTCGGAGCCGACGCCGACATCACCGTCTTCGATCCCGCCCGCATCATTGACAAAGCCACCTTTGATGACCCTCTCCAATACTCCGACGGCATCCAGTTCGTCCTGGTAAACGGCACTCCCGTGCTAAACAACGGCAAACTCGTTGAGGACGTCTTCCCTGGCCGCCCCGCCCGCGCCCCTCTGTCACAATAAAACGTTCTGCAAACTCGCGGCTGCCGGTTTCATGGATCAATCAACGCGACGACATACCAGCGTCCTCGCATGCTTGACCCGCTTGGCTCCTCAGCCTAGTATCGACTACCCATGCGCTCCCCGGAATCTCTCCTCGGTCAGACTCTTTCTCATTACAAAATTGTGCGCAAGCTGGGCAGTGGTGGAATGGGCGTGGTCTATGAAGCCGAAGACACCCGCTTGGGACGCCGCGTGGCACTGAAGTTTCTTCCGCCCGAAATGGGTCAGGATTCGCAGTTGCTGGAACGCTTTCAGCGCGAAGCGCGCGCCGCTTCCGCCCTCAACCACCCCAACATCTGCACCGTGCATGCCATCGAACAGCACGAACGCGAGCAATTCATCGTCATGGAACTACTCGAGGGTGAAACTCTTGGGCAAATGATTGCTCACAAGCCTTTTGAAATAGGTGAACTGCTGTTATTGGCCATCCAAATGACCGACGCCCTGGAATCCGCGCACGCCAAGGGCATCGTGCACCGCGATATCAAACCCGCCAATATATTTGTCTCCCCTCGCGGCCAGGTCAAGATTCTGGATTTTGGTCTTGCAAAAATTGGACGATCCGGCTCAGCCAAAAGTGCCGCCTCGCTGGTGGATACGATTTTCCCGGATGAAGAATTAACTTCCCCCGGCTCAGCGGTTGGCACCGTTTCTTATATGTCTCCAGAGCAAGCGCGCGGCCAGTTAGTAGATGCGCGCACCGATCTTTTCTCCCTCGCTACGGTGCTCTACCAGATGGCTACCGGATCTTTGCCCTTCCCGGGGGAGACTTCCGCCGTAATTTTTGACTCTATATTGAATCGCGAGCCCCTGCCAGTGACAAAGTTGAATTCTTCACTGCCCGTCGAATTTGAGCGCCTTCTTAGTAAAACCATGGAGAAAGACCGGAATCTTCGGTGCCAGACCGCTACGGAACTAAAAACCGATCTGCATCGCCTCAAGCGTGATCTGGATTCCGGCAGCAAACGCGCCGCGGAAAGTTCCGATCCCTCCTCCGGCCTGCCGAAACAAGCCCCAAAATCCATTGCCGTCTTGTATTTTGAAAACCTGAGTGGTGTCAAGGAAGACGAATATTTCCGCGACGGCATAACCGAGGACATCATCACCGAGCTTTCAAAGATCAAGGGCCTGAATAGCTTCTCGCGCCCCACCGTCCTCGCTTATCGCGACAAGCAAGTCACTCCGGCACAAATCGGACAGCAGTTGAAGGCTGCCTATGTTCTGGCCGGAAGCCTGAGACGGGCGGGAAATCGTCTGCGCATCAACGCCCAGTTGGTCGACACGCATACGGACTTTCCGCTCTGGTCCGAACGCTACGATCGCGAAATGAAAGATGTCTTCGAGGTGCAGGACGAAATTGCCCGGAAAATTGCCGAGGCCCTGCGCATCACTTTGACGCCTCAGGAGCGCGAAGCCATCGCCGCTAAACCCACGGAAAGTTTACAGGCCTACGATCTGTATCTCCGCGGTAAGAGCTATGCCCGCAGGCTCACCCGCCAGGATCTGGAATTTTCCTTGCGCATGTTTGAAAATGCCGTCTCCGTCGACCCCGATTTCGCGCTCGCCTATGCCGCCATCGCCAATGTTTGTTCGCTAAATCATTACAACTACGGACGCGACCCCGTTTGGATGCAACGCGCCATGGTGGCTTCCCGCAAGGCCGTTTCTTTGCGCCCGGAGTTGCCGGAAGTCCTGGTCGGCCAGGCCTGGATTGAATACGCCGACGGCGAATATGATGCCAGCGTGCGCATCGTAAAGCAGGCCATTGAACGCAAACGCGATTGTGAAGGCGCCTACTATCTTTTGTGCCGCGCACTCTTTGCCGCGGGGCGCTACCAGGAGGTTGCCGGCATCGCCGATGCGGCGACCGAGGCGGGCATCGAAGACTATAACGTTTACGGACCGGTACGTAATGCATTGCGTGCGTTGGGCAAAATGGAGGCCGCGCGCAATATCCGTCAGCGGGAGAGCGCTGCGCTTGAAAATCATCTGAAACAAGTTCCCGAGGACGCCCGCGCACGCATCATCCTTGCCGCGGACTACGCGGAGATGGGGCGTGAGGAAGATGCCTTGCGCGAAACCAATCTGGCCATCACTCTTCGCGCCAATGAGGCCACCATTTTATACAATGCAGCTTGCGTCTTCAGCTCGTTAAAGCGCAAACAAGAAGGCATGGATTCCTTGCGTAAGGCTTGGGAGGCCGGTTTTCGAGATGTCGATTGGGTTCGTCGCGATCCCGACCTAGCATTTCTGCGGGACGAGCCTGACTTTGAACGGCTGTTCCCCGAAAAGATGGTTAAAACCTCAGCCCCCAAAGTGGACTCTTCCTCAGCATCGTAATTCCACACACTAACTGGAGAAAGTTTTCATCCACCGGCTTTTGTTTCGACGCTTGTCTCTCCCAACTGCAGCGGAGTATGCTTCCTGCATTCGGACACAACTTGAAGAGGAGAAAAAATGAAGCGCGCACGACTTAGGTTACTGGTTTCGATATCCATGATGTTGGCCCTACGCGTTAACGCCAAAGCTCAAGAGGCCAAGCCCGCCGAAGCCCCTGCCAGCACCGCACCGGTCGCCAATCCCGTCAGCTCCACCGTGAAGCAGCAACTGACGCGCTACACAAAAATTATGGTCGCCGCCGCGGAAGCCATGCCCGCCGAAAAATATAATTTCAAGCCCACGCCGGAAATGAACACCTTCGCGCACCTCACCATGCACATCGCGCAGGGCAATACCGGGCTCTGTTCGAAAATCTCTGGGACTGCTGCTCCTGAAACGGCCAAGCTTTCCGAGACCGACCCCAAAGATAAGTTGGTCGCCGGACTCAAAGCCTCCTTTGATTTCTGCGCCACCGCGCTCGCCAACGTCGACGACTCCAAACTCAGCGACCCGATGACGCTCTTCGGCAGTTTCCCTTCTTCGCGCGCGGGCGCACTGATAGCGCTAAGCGACGGCTTCAGCGATCACTACGGCGCCCAGGCCATCTATCTCCGCCTGAACGGCATCCTTCCGCCGACCGCCAAACTCAAGCCCTAATCCGATTGTCTGCGCAGGTTAACAAACGACTTCAATGCTTGTTGCTGCGGACTAACGGTTGGTCATCACGTCCCGCTGATCGGAAAGCACGTCACCGACATATGCCTCAGGCTGAGAGATTCTGGTGCCCTTGGCCAGTCCAGCTTTTTTTTTTGGCGTGATTTCATTCTTTGGTACGTTACTTCCGATACGTCTGCGCCGCCGCACCGGGCCATCTTCTTGTTCTGGATTAATTCTGCTCGTATTGTCATGCAGTTGTGGCAGCATCGCTCCCAATCGGAGCACATCAGCATCCTTTATTCCGAGGAAGAGCTCCGTGCGAATGCTGTCGAAAACGAAGCCCAACTTTGCGGCTAGCTGTTTCCCTTTCCTCGTGGGCTCGATAATTGAATACCTGCGATCGCGCCGGAATGTTTCGCGTGTCACTAGGCCGCTGCCCTCCAGGCGGTCGACAATCCGAGTCACGTTGCCTTTATCTCTCCCCAGAATTACCGCCAGTTTGCCGGGTGTGATTTTATGCGCTTCAGCGCATCGAAGCAGCACACTTGCTTCCTGCACGGTTACTCCATGTCTCAAGAAGCGGTGATCCAATGATGTTTGGAGTTTGATGCATGTCTGAAAAAGCCACGAAATCAGGAGATCTTTGCGCCATGCCTGCGCGGTGCGCACCTCGGGCGAACCGCCGTTACGGTCGAACGAAAAGGGCGCCTTCCATCTGGCTTGCGAACGTTTCACCGATTTTTCCCTGGTTCTCAACGGTCCCAGTCTTGTTCCAGAAGCACAGGAAAACAGAAGCACCTGAAATGGCTGAAAAGAGGCCCGTGGATTTTCGGCGAACCTCACGGGCCTCTCCTGTGTGGCGACTAGAAGTGGAAACCGAGTTCTCCAGTTACGGCACGCGGACTGACAAAGTGCGTGCCGCTGAAGGTAGAAAGGAAATTGTAAAGCGCTTCCTTGTTGCTCACGTTAATGACCGTAACTCGGGCGCTCCAACGATACCGATCACCGTGAAACAGGTTGTCGTGGCCCAATGCCACATCAAACAAGTTTCGCGGCGCGATGCGTGGAGGGTTGTGATCATCGTTCTCGGTGCCATCCGCCGGAATATTAATTCGTGTAGCACCTGTTCCGGTTGGATTGGCCCCGCAGCTCCCAGGATCGTTGCTTAATGCTGCCGTCAGGGTTGCAAAGATCCGCTGGCCGGCGGGACCGCTGCAAAACAATCCTATGGACGCTTGCTGATCGGCATCGAAGCTCAGAGCTGTCGGAAAATCGGTAACCGCCCCGGCCACCAGCCCGCTGTCATAGCGCCAGTTGAAGCCCGCCCAGGGACCGCGCCTCCAGGGCTGATACTGCAAGTGCACCGTGGAATTGAACTTCTCGTCGTGGTCGATGCGGAACACCGACCCACTCTGCCCTACCGTGACTCCCAGACCCCCAACCTGCGGTGGAAAATATCGAGCCGCAACGCTCGACATAACTATCAGCGCCGTGAGTCCGTGGAAGTTTGGTACGCTGGCGCGCAGCGCAAACCCCGGAATCTTGGAGTTGTTCCAGACGATCGGGAATGTAATCGGTGTGTTACCTAAAATGCTGAAGTCGTAAGCATTGTGCGTGTACTTCCACAGGTACTCTGCATCGACCACCAGGTGTTTCCCGAATGCCTGCTGGAAACCCGCATGGAACTCGTTCCTGAACCCCGGAGGGGAATTCGCAGGGATGCACGGAATGAGCGCCGCTATCACGTCAACGCTGCAACCCGTCGTGGCCACGATGAGGTTTTCGTTAAAGGGTGTCTCCAACGTCCGGGCGTAGGAAATCCGCAGCACCGTGTTGGTTGGTTTTATGTTGTATGCAATCCCCAGCCGGGGCTCCGCCTGACTCGTGGATTGCAGCCCTCGGTACAAATCACCACGCAGACCAAGATTGAATGACCAGTTTCCTTTCGTAATCGTATCCTGCACGTAAAGCGCAATTTCTTTTACGTCGGTGTGTCCGCGGAACCCAAACAGGCTTCCGCCGCGAGTCAGATCAATTGGCAGTAGCGTCGCGCACGGAGTACCGGGGGTCGGGGTGTTGGTGATGGGATCAAAGCAAGGAACGCCCGCATCATCCGTAGTTGCTGGGAGCAGGTTTGGATCGATGATTCCAAAGCTATCGTTTTCCGTGAGAAAGGTATGCTCGAAGGTGACCCCGGCCTTGATGTTGTGGATGCCTTTCACGTAGGAGATGTCGGAGCGCAGGCCTGCATTGGTCAACTTTCGTTTTTGAGCAATCGTTTCCGAATTGATCGGTCCCAGGTCCGCGAATGGATTGTTACTCGGATAGTAGTTGTAGGCGTCTTGCCGAACAAATGCGCCCAAAGTGAATACGGCGTTCGAACCGATAAGCCTGGTCCACGCCGGTGCAATATTAAACGTCCCGATTTTAGAACGCTGATCGGTATTTCCGACGTTGTTGCCAGTCGGATCGATCACATTCAAATTGTCGAACGTGTTCGGAGTCTGGAACCAGGACCGTGAGTATTGGAAATTTAAATGGAGCGAATCCGCCTGCGATAGGTTGTAATCCAAACGGTCGAATACGTTCTCCAGGTTCCCTTTGTCGTGCAGCGCTGTGAACTCCGGCGGGTCCAGGAAACGCCCGCTCTTTAGTCCATTCGCGCCGATGAAATTCCCCCATTTTTGCCCGCCGTAAGCGAGATTGAATCCCACGTTCGCGGTCCCGAAACTTCCATAAGAGGCCGTCGCGCTTCCCGTGGGCGTGGTAATTCCCAAACCGGAACGTGTCGTCACCTTGACAACCAGGCTTGTCTTGTCGCCGAACTCCGCGGGTGGCGCCCCGGAGATCACTTCCATCGACTGGATGGCGTCCGTGGGGAGTTGGTTCGAAAACACTTTGCTGAACTGGTCGGTTATCGGTTGCCCATCGACCGAGTATGAGTTCTCTGCGTGGTCCCCCAGTCCGTGCAAGAGGCCATTGGAGTCTGCCGCGGCGCCCGGAGAGACCAGGGTCACGAGCGACGAAAACGACGAAGACGCACTCTCCAAGGGAAGTTTGTCGAACAATCCACGGTCCACGTCGGTGTGAAAGGTGGACTCATTCTCAACGAGATCCCCGCCTGTGGCCTCGACGGTAACGCTCGTGTTGGCTGCGCTTACCTTTAAACTGATCTGTATTGCCGTAGGGACTGACGAGCGCACGTCCACATCCTGCGTGTAAGCTTCGAAACCCGGCGCTGTGACAACCACGTGATACGTGTTGAAGGGAACGTTGGTAAATCTAAACGCTCCATCACTTCCTGTAATTGCCGTTCGGCTATATCCGCTCACAGAATAAGCAATTTCGACTGTCGCGTTAGCCACAACCGCATCGGACGGATCCTTCACAACTCCTTCGATGGAGCCCGAGTTGCCCAATTGTGCGCGACCAGGCGCTGCACACCAAAAAACACTAATGCAAACGAAAAGCATGATCTTGCGTAAAGCCATCAGGAATTCTCCTTCGACGCTCAGGTCGAGATACGTGTTGGTTATTGTTGGGTGTCCGCCTGGAAATAGGCGGTTGCGCACCCCCGATCGGGAGTCAGCGCAAAACTGGATCAAGCAGTCGTGGCGTTACAGGACTACGCAGTGGGAGGAGCGCGGGAAGGGGAATCGTAGCCAAAAAGCTCTTGGTGAATCGTGACGATAAACGGCTGTAGGTACCCCGCCGCGGACAGCGGGCTTGACAATAACTCGCTGCCCCCCGCCGGTGCCGATCCGAGATGCGCCGCCTGGCAAACGTGGCACGCAGCTTCGGTCTGACCTTTGGCGTGCGAGTGGCCCAAAGCCTGGGCGATAAACATGACGAAGACAATCGCCAGGGAAAAAGCCAATGCCCTAGACAGGCGAAGCTTCGTTTTGCAATTTCGGCTCATCGAATCTTCAGAGAATACCCTAATGTTCAATTAGACGCCCGGCCCTGCACCGCAGTAAGCAACAAGGTATTCGATAAGAAAAATGCGGTGTCTTTCGAGACAACTAAACTTCGTGCCGCGAGGAAGTAGCTCCCTCAAAATGGCGCGCGGTACGCCCGTGGTGCAGGATCAAATGCACCAGAAACATCAGTATCAAAATCCCGCCGAAAGTCACCACAATGGTCGCGCCCGTGGGAGTATCCATCTTCACGCTCAAGATCACTCCCAGCGCCGACACCAGCGTGCCCATGGTCCACCCGATCGCCAGGCGCGGCCCAATGCGATCCGCAAACAACATCGCTCCCACGCTCGGCACGATCAGGTAGCAGAACACCAGCAAAACTCCCGCGATTGCTACCGACGAGGTCACCACGAATCCAAACGATGCATAAAAAAGAAAATCCCAGAACTTCACATTGAAATTCAGTTTTTCCAGTTCATCGTGGTGCATGGAAATCTGCAAAAACTTTTTTCGAAAAATGTAATGAAAAATCCCCACGGCCCCATACAGAATCGCAGTCTTCTGCACTTCCGCCCAGGACACCGCCAGAATGTTGCCCACCAGCATGTCTTTGAGGTGTTCGGTCTCGCCCGTGGCTTTGCTCATCAGCAAAATCGCCGTCGCCGACGCCACCGCATACGCAATGCCGATGAAGGCTTCCTGTGGAATATGCCCGCGCCGTGTGCGTGCCAGCGCAAATATTGCCGCGCCCAGAAATGTAAATCCCAGGCTGATCCAGTACGATCCCCTCCCGTGCGGATCCATCCCCACCACAATCGCCACCGTGGCGCCCAGCGCGGCGATTTGCGCCAGCGCCAGGTCTACGAATATGACTCCCCGCTCCACCACGTGTACTCCCAGATACGCGTGGATGCCAGTCAGAATCAGGCTCGCCACAAATGGCGCGAGCAAAAACGGGAGAATCTCCATCGAACGGGCTCCTGGCCTTAGTGCGTTGAGTCGAACGCCTGTTTTAATTTCGCAATATCGTAGTCGAACAGCTTGAAGTAATCGGTGATTTCCTTTTCGCCGCCCACCGAGGGCATCAGCACCAGCACTTGCCCTCCGGTGTCCCGGGCCACCGCATTCGGGGTCTTTAAATCAAAGTACGGTTCCACCACGATCACTTTCACATTGTCGCGCCTCATTTGCCCGATCAATTCCACCGTGTGCGATGGGCTTGGCGGAATGCCCGGCCGCGGTTCCACGTACCCCACCACATTCAATCCAAAGTGGTCAGCAAAGTTCGGCCAGGAACGATGATAGGTGACGATTTTGCGTCCCGCATAAGGCTTCATCTGCGCCTTCCAACCTTCGTCCGCTTGTTTCAGGTGCTGCTCAAAAGCGCTGTAGCGCTGCGCAAAATAGCTCGCATCGTTCGGCCGCATCTCGCTGAATTTATCCGCGATGCCTTTCGCCACCCGCAGTCCGTTATCGGGATCCAGCCAGTAGTGCGGATTTCCCTGCGGGTGCACATCGCCTTCGGCTCGCGTCACCTGGCCCGTGGGAATCTCCAGAATTTTCGCAAAGCGCGAAGCATCCAGATAACCTCCCGCCGACACCTGAATATTCGGATTGCTGGATTGCGTAATCAGCGGCGGCAACCAGCCAATCTCCAGTTCCAGTCCCACCACAATCAGCAAATCCGCTTTGCGTAGCTTCAGTAGAAAACTGGGCTTGGCTTCTACAAAGTGCGGGTCCTGGTAGCCGCGCGCAATAGACTCTACATCTACTTTGTCCCCGCCCACTTCCTGCGCGATCGCCGCCAGGTCCGTCGTGGCGGTCATGACCTTCAGTTTATTTTCCGCGCGCCCCGCCGGACTGGCAGCCAGCACGCTAAACAAAGCAACCGTCAGCGCCAGCGCTGTACTCTTCGTCACACAAAGCTTGGTGTTCTTAACCAACCGTCTAAACCGCATACACTCTCCTTGATCGCCCTCAAACATTAAAACGGATGAGCGCCATGCGCGCCCATCACGAACAAAAACTGAAACAGGAATTCGTTGGCATTGTCGAAACTTGCGTTGGGAGCCGTGGCGAGGTGTCCGTACCTGTATTGTCCCCGGATTTGGCTGAACTCGCTCGGCCAGTACGTCACGATTGCGGAAAGCCCGGTATCAATCAGGTTCGCATCCCTGGCATGCGCGCTACGATCGAATCGCCCGCCCAGCGTCCACCGGCGATTCACCCGATATTCCGCCGATGAGTACATTCCGAACCCATGCTCGGTGTGTTCGGCATTCAGGGTCGCCAGCTGGTCGCGCAAGCTGTAAAACAATTCCGTGCGGAACAAAAATGAATTGTAAATAGCGCGCCGCAACGGCTTCCATCGCACCGTCGCATCCGCACCATACAAGCTCGTCGTGAAATTAGAGCCCACGTCATTGTGGCCCCGAGCATATGAAACGCCCAGGTCCAGGTTAGTGGACTCACTCAGATCCTTGTAGGCGCGGATATGCCCCACCACGCTGGCGTCCTGCCGCTCGCTCGCGCGAAACAGGTCAGCAGAATCTCCGCGGAACACCTGCGCCGTCGCTTCCAGGAACCAGTCCTTCGGCGCCGGCAATATCCGCGACAGTGAAAATCCCGCATCATCAATCCCATCTTCACCACCCACCAGGTTATTGGTAACCAGCGGCCGGTCAATGAACGCCAACGCGTGATTATGAATCGTATTTACTTTGCCGAAGCTCGCGCGCATCTTTCCAACCTTTAAGAGCAGGCTGGCCGGCAGTGACGTAAACGTAACGTAGCCCTCTTCCACGCCCACGCCTTCTTCGCCAAACGAAATGAACACATCCGCGCGCGCGTACGGATCGATAATCGCTTGCACTCCCAATTCCGATTCATGCAGCTCCAGAGCAGGCGACGGCGCCACGTTGTTGTGTCCCGCGCTGCCGATGAAATCGCCAATCAAGCTGATATCCGGATTCAGCAGCCGCGCATTGCCGCTCGCTCCTCCAAATGTCTGGTTCTGCGTGGACTGCATCGCTTGCGCCTGGGGAGCTGCACCCACTCCAGCAGCCACAGTGGTCACGGGAGCCGCGGCAGCCGAGGACGACTCCGCACTCACCGCCGCCGGTGCAGACGTCAACACTAGCCTCGCTCCGGACTCCTCGCCCGGCGCTTTGGCATCCGCCAAGACCTTCAGCTGTCCGCGCAACAGCGCCACCTGCTCGGCCAGCATACTGACCTGTTGTTCCAAAGTTTGTATGCGCGCTTCAGAGTTCGCGTTCTTACTCTCAACGCCTGAATCTTTGTCGGAAGGCACGACATTGCCCGGCACCTGCGCTCGCGCGGCAACCGCCACAAATAACCAAACGCATACCATTAAGGCTTTTCTCATGGACACTCCTCTCAAATGCGACAGCGCAGATTTCAATGACACCAGGGGACGATTGGAGGATTGGTTTAAAATTAAACAGCTGGGGGAGCGCGTGGCGAAACCGCTTGAGGAATCTCGAGGGAAACCGCGGCAATTACTTCAATAAGCTCCAACCGGTTTGCAACCACCGCAGTCACGAGGCTCGGAGCGCCTGGCGTAACTGCTGATCCGACGGTGGAGCACAATGGACAGACGTGCGAGCCCGAAGGCGACGCATTCGAATCCGCGCAATAGTGGAACTGGGCTCCCAGGAAAACTACTGCCAGGAGCAAGACCAGAATGCGGCCCAACCTAGGTGTGGATCGGACATTCACAGACATGTGCGTAGTAAGACGGAGCTTAGGCCCGAATGGTTGCGGGGTCAAGCCGCGAAACTGCCCGTTATGCGGTTTCGCTACTGCTGGCGTCTTAATCAGCACTAGCCAAATGGCGCCGGACTTCCTGCAATTCCGCTCGTTCGGCGGCCGGATCGGCAATTTCAGCCAGTTTCGAATAGTACTTTCGAGCCGAGTGCGCGTCCCCCGCCGCCTGGCTGGCTTGCGCCGCGCCCAACAGGGCGTCGAACCGATTCGGCGATTCCGCCAGCACGACCTTGTACTCAGCCACCGCATCACCCGGCCGCTTCAACTCCAGCAACATATCGCCAAGCATTTCACGCGCGGGCATCGTCGTATTTTCCACTCCTTTCGCGTCTTCGCGATCCGCAACAGGGCGCATCAATTCAACCGCCCGCGCTCCATCCCCCTGGGCAAATGCTAGCCAAGCTTCCGCTTCGCCCAGGTCCGTAGCTTTTCCGCCAGCCCCTTCGTAACCCGTAGCCTTACTTTCGCCTTCTCGCAGCGCAACAATCTCGGCAAGTTTTTTCACCGCGGCGCGCGCCCCTTCCACATCTCCGCTCCGCGCCGCTCCAATCGCCCGCGCCCAATACGTCGTGTCTTGTGAGGACTCGCGCCCTGGCGGCACCGTCAGTCCGGCCGCTTCCTTCCAGCGATGCAGTTCCATCGCGTTTCGCGCTTCAACCACCGCGCGGTGTTGCGCTCTTTCTTCCTCCTCGGAGCCGCGCACATTCATCTCTTCAGTAGCCAGAGCGCGAGCCTTGCTTTCCAGTCCGCTCTGCAGATACGCGTAATCCAGGAAGTCCATCGCATGCGTCTGGTAGTGCGATTCCGATTGATGCATTTCCGTAGCGTGCGCCGCCGCCGCAGTTGCCGCGACATTCGACGCTATCGATTCTTGCCACAACCCCAGTCGCGTAAATATGTGCGACGGCATGTGCAAGGCGTGCGAAGAGTCCGGCGCAATCTTCGCGTACGCTCGCGCCGCCCCCAGCCCTTGGTCTGCCAGTCCCGGCCGGTCTGCCGCATGGATCAGGTAGTGGGCCACGCCAGGATGGTCGGGGTGCGCCGCAAACAGCGGCTCCAGTATCGCCATCGCCTTCTTGCGATTGGCCATCACGTCCACATCTTCGCCCGCCAGTGCGACCAACGACAGCGCATAAAACGCGCTCGCTTCCACGTCCTCCGGCGCCTCCGCACGCAGTCGCGCCAGCGCCTGCGAATACACGGTAGTCCGCTGCACGTGCGACAGCTTCTCGTCGCCCGCATAAAACGCCGCTGCCGCTGCGACGTATCCACGCTCGCGTGCGCTCGGCGCGCCAATCTTTTGCGCCTGCTCCACGCTTTCCAAGCCTCGCTGCATGGTGTGCCGCTGCGGAAAATCCCACAACTGGTGATACAGCGCCATGGCCTTTCCCCAATAGGCCATCGCACAGCCGGCATCCAGGTCCGCCGCGGCTTTGAAGGCCCTCTCCGACTGCCCGTACTGAAACGAATGCAGCAGCGCCAGCCCCTTCAACAACGCCGGATGCGCCTCCGCCTTGCAACTGTTCGGAAAACTCACCTGCCCAAGCTCTTCGCTAGAAGTAGCGCCGCTCGCAGTGCCAGCGTTCGCCGAAGACCCGTACGTCGCAACAAAAAATGCCAGAAAAACAAGACCCAGGCCCCCAACCAATATCGCGAAATTTTTCACGCCGATTTTTGCCACACCAACCCTCACTTTTCGCCGCCATGCCATTCTACAAGAGCCTTCATTGCAACGGAGCGCTGCCCGCATCTGCCTCTGCTCCGAGCTTCCAGCGAATTACCCCCGTTTGATCGGTGAAAAAATGGCGAACTCCCGTGGTCCCCTGCGTAACCGGATCCGCATTCAATGTGTACGTCCACGCCTGGCCAGCGTCATTCCGCTGCGCAACTTCATACTGAAACGTGTACCCAGACTTCGTAGGTTGTGGCCCCGCCAGAGCACCGTTCACCATGCCCGCGCGTTCGCAATCTCCCGCCCCTGGGCCTAGATTTTCCAGTCGAGCAGGGAATCCAGTTTTGGGACACGCGCCCGCATACGTCACCATAGCGCTGTTGTATACCCGCAGCGTTCCGACCGCCGACGCTTCATTGGCCGCCATTTTCGCCCTCAGCAAGTTAGGAATCGCGATGGCTGCAATGATCAGGATCACCGGTATAAAAGCAATCCCTATGTAGCCAAGGATCAGTCCCGTCAGAGCCATCCCTCTTCCCCGGATTCGTCCCATACTCCGATTAATCTCCGATAAAGAAATATGCCCTAGCACCACCGCGACGATCGCCGCCGGAAGAACGAAGAAGAGGATTCCGCTGACCAGGCTGCCAATTGCTTTGCCACTGGTATGCCCTTCTCCCGGGACGGTCGCCCCACTCGGGATTCCGAATCGGGTGCCACACGACGAGCAGAATTCGACTTCGTCTGAATTTGCCTTGGCGCAGTTAGGGCAGGTTTTCATGACCACCTCGGTTCTCGGGTATACCAGCCAGAAAGATGTTTGGAGCCCGGGGAACGGCTAATTCGGGGAATATAGCACGAGGTTAGAAGGTCGGGTGCCCATCAATAACAAGTTCCGGTGTCCGCTTACCAATCAACGCTTGGTTCAAACCTCTCTTCCCCCTTTCGACCTTCACCCACCCATCCTGTTAGAATACTCACTGGAGCGGTTCTTCAAGGCAGGTGTGGGAGCGAAAGCTGTTTGAACCAATGACGAATCTCTGAGGCGCTGCGGACAGACAGCCTGTGTGCACGGCCTGTCCCGTTGGCTCGTCGAACACCGTAATCTCCGGTCACGACGCGCGACCGGGGCAGGAAAGCCTAACGGTTGGCTCGTGGTGCCCACCTAATTCAGAGGTTCACGGCCTAGCTCCCCACGGCCAAGCAGTCCGCTCTATTTTTGTGTCCGCACGACCGTTGGGACCTATAGAAACTTCATCAGCGCGTCGGTAGTTTCCTTCTCTCGTTCCTCCAGGATCCAGTGCCCCGTGTCCGGCAGCACCACCACGGTCACGTCCGTAGCCACCAGTTTCATCTGCTGCCCCAGTTCCTTTCCAAGCGACTTCTCGCCACCAATCGCCAGCACCGGCATGGTCAATTTGGTCTTCGCCAGCACCGCGAAATCCTTCGCCGTCTGCGGCCACGAAACGAAGTACTCCCACGCGGCGTGCATCCTCCCCGGACGGGAATACGCCGCGATGTACGCCTTGCGGTCCGCGGGCGGCAGCGAGCGGTTCTTGTCCGCGGCCAGATCGTCCCAGAAGAACGAGAAGTAAATATCCTCGCGGCCCTTCACCAGTGCTTCCGGTTTCGGCCCGCTGAAGCGGAAATGCCAGATCGCCGGGTTGTTGTAAATCGCTTCCCAGCCCTCCACTCCCGGCAGAAATGCGTCCATCACTACTAGCTTTTCCACTTCAGCAGGGAATTGCGCGGCATATGCGTACGCCACCATCAATCCGATGTCGTGTCCCACGACGCGCGCCTTCTCAATCCCCAGCGAACGCACCAGCGCATGAATGCTCTTCGCCGCCTCCATAAAGTTGATTCCTTTCGCAGGAATCCACGAGTCGCCAATGCCCGGCAGGTCCGGCGCAATCACGGTAAACTTCTCGCCCAGCACCGGCAGTATCGGTCTCCACATCCGCGAAGTCTCCGCGAAGCCATGCAGCAAAACCACTGCCGGCCCGTGCCCGCCAGTCGTGTAGTGCAACTTCACTCCGCCAACATCTGCATCCTTCGCAACAAATCCCGCGACTTCTGTTGCGTTACCGCGCGCAAACGCCGGAAATGATCCTGCCAAAATCGCTCCCAGTAAAAAGTATGCCGCAGCCAACTTGAGCTTCATGAAATCTCCTTAGGTCACACAACAGTTCCGCACAATATACCAGCACAATTCGAAAGCCGCCCGCGCGATCCCCCGGGGTGTCCCAGACGCCGAAGTTCCGTCTGGGGATTTTGCTAATGAACGAGCACCACCGCCGTGATTCCTTCCAACCCCGCCGGTCAACCTGTAGACTCCTTCCATGCGCGTTCTCTTCGTTGGTGACATCGTCGGCTCCCCCGGGCGTAAAATTGTCAGTGATCGCCTCGCCGACGTCGTCGCGCAGAAACAAATCGATCTGGTCATCGCCAACGGCGAAAATTCCGCCTCCGGATTTGGCATCACCCCGCGCCTCGCCGATGAATTCCTGCACGACGGTATAGACGTTCTCACCGGCGGCAACCACAGTTGGGATCGCCGGGAAATTCTCGAATACCTCCCGCACGAGTCGCGCCTGCTTCGTCCCGCGAATTTCCCGGACGGCAGCCCCGGCAGCGGACTCTACGTCGGCACCGCAAAAAATGGCGTCAAGTACGCGGTGCTGAACCTTCAGGGCCGCACCTTTCTTACGGCCATCGACGATCCGTTCCGCAAAGCCGACAGTGAACTTGCTCGCCTCCCGCCCGACGTAGACTTCGTTTTCGTGGACATGCACGCCGAAACCACCAGCGAGAAAATCGCCATGGGCTGGTATCTCGATGGGCGCGCCTCTGCCGTCGTCGGCACTCACACCCACGTAGCTACCGCCGATGAACACATCCTGCCTCAAGGCACCGCGTACATCACCGATGTAGGCATGACCGGACCCCACGGCGGCGTTATCGGCATGGACCGTCAGGGCATCATCAAGAAATTTCTCGACGGCCTGCCCGCGCGCTTTGAAGTCGCTGAAGGCGACGTGCAGATGAACACTGTGGTTATCGAAACCGATGACGACGCGCCACGCAATTCCGCCGGACGTTTACGCGCCCGTTCCATCGAACGCCTGCGTTTTTCCATTGATTCCTAGGCCACGCCAAATCTTCGCGCGCGGGATTTTGTTCAACACCGCACCTCGATCAATCACGAAACGGTTTGCCTTCGAATCTCTAATCTCCAGCCTCGAACCTGTAACCTGCAACGGGCAACCCGGGCGCGCCGTCCATACTCTTAGCATTCAGGAAAATCCATACATGAAATTATTTTTGAAGTTCGCCGCGAGGTTCGCCGCGAAATTGTGTCTCCTGGCCGCCCTTGCCAGCGGAGCTTCCGCGCAATACGAAGGCGAACTCACCGCGAAGCGCCGCATCTTCCCGGACGTTAGCAACGGCGTTCGAGGTATGAAGCGCACTGGCGATCGCACCTGCCTTCTCAGTTCCCAGGGATTGCAGGTCTTTGACGCCAAGGAACACAAACTTCTGACCATCGGTGCAGCAGCCGCAGGTGTTTCCTTCGCAGAAAACTTCGACGTGGATGGCGACGGCCAGATTTTTGTCGCTGACCGCGCCGCCAACGCCATCGTGGTCTATTCCGCCGATGGTACTCGACTAAGATCTTTTTCTGTTCAAGCGCCGAACTCCGTCGCGGCATTGCCGGGCGGTGAAGTCGCCGTCTCCAATTTGCAGGACCCTCACCTGATCGTGGTCTACGACAAGAACGGCCGCGACATTCGCGAATTTGGCGAGCTCGAAGATATTTCCAGTCACGCTGACCTCAATCGTTTTCTAAACTCCGGTTACCTTGCCGCCGACGCGCGCGGAAATATTTATTACGCCTTTATCTATGCTCCGGAACCCACCGTTCGCCAGTACGATCGCAACGGCTTCGCCCTGCAATCCATTCAATTCACCGAGATCGAGGCCTTCGCCACTGCGCAGGCCGCCAGAAAAGAAATCGAACGCCAGGAGCGCAAGGGAAAAGCTCCCGCCTTCAAACCTATTCTCACCGCCGTAGGCGTCGTGCGCGACACCGGCGAAGTCTGGATGGCCCTCCACAACCGCCTGTTGCGTTTCGACAAGGACGGAAATCGCCAGGCTACCTACCAACTCTACACTCCCGAAGGCACGCGCCTCGACGCCACCACGGTGCTCATCGAAAAAGACCGCATCCTCATCGGCAGCGACAACCTCGGCATCTTCGAATTCGAACGTCCCGAGCTCAAGCTCGCGGAGTAAATTCGTTTCTCGAACTTTTGAGCGCTCGTGCACTCTTCTCTCCGCTAAAATATTTTTGTGAATCTATAAAGTTTTTCACAGGGACAATCCCGCCTAGCGAAAAGGTTCCGTTGACCCGAAAAAAAATAAATCGCAATTTTGCTCCGAAAAATTTCACAAAATGCCGATTGCAAGTGGGAAATGTGGTTGTGGAAATCCTGTGCATGGTGTGTGAACGTCGTCAAATTCCCAAGCTCACTTTTCTCTTGCCCCCTGCGTGCGAATGGGCGAGAATCCCCCGCTGTCACTTCCCGGCGGTTCGAGGGCCGGCAGTTCCAAAGAGGACGCGGACGGTTTGCAGGGGCGAATTTTAGGCGCCGACGCGGGCAAGAATCCGAAGACTTAAGAAAGATGAATCCAAGTCTGCTTTCCACAGCTTTTTCACACCTGTGGAAATAGCATAAGGCTTTCCATTCTCTACCGATGACTATCTCCGTTAATTCCTGGGAAAAATTTCTGGACCGTGTGAAATCCCGGGTCAGCATCAATACCTTCAATACCTGGTTTCAACCTACCCGCCTTAATCGCGCCGAAGGGGAAACCCTGTTTGTGCAGATTCCCAGCACGGTTTTTCGCCAGGTTTTGACGCGCACCTATGGCGACATCGTCAAGGCTGTATTTCACGAGATTGGCACTCCTAACACCAAGGTGCAGTACCTCTGCAATGAAGACGAACCCGTGGCCGCGGCTCCCGCCGTCTCCAGCATCAAGCAGTCTAAGCTCGATTTCGAGTCGAGCGATCACCAATTGAATCCGCGCTACACCTTCGACAGTTTTGTGGTCGGCAAATCCAATGAATTCGCGCACGCCGCATCGCGCGCCGTGGCCGAGCAACCCTCCAAAGCTTACAACCCGCTGTTCCTCTACGGCGGGGTCGGCATGGGCAAGACTCACTTGATGCATGCCATCGGGCACACCATCAAGAAGCGCAACCCTGCCATGCGCCTCAGTTACGTCAGCGCGGAAAAATTCACCATCGAAGTCATCAATTCCATTCGCTTCGATCGCATGATTAGTTTCCGCGACCGTTTCCACACTGTTGACGTATTACTTGTGGACGACATCCAGTTCATCGCCGGCAAAGAGCGCACCCAGGAAGAGTTCTTCCACACCTTCAACGCGCTTTACGAACAACAGAAACAAATCGTCATTTCCAGCGACTGCCTGCCGAAAGACATCAACTCCATCGAAGAACGCCTGCGCTCGCGATTCGAGTGGGGCCTGATCGCGGACATTCAGCCGCCAGATCTCGAAACCAAGATCGCTATTCTTCAAAAGAAGGCCGACAACGATCGCTTCTCGCTGCCCGATGATGTCGCCGAATATATCGCCCGCGCCATCAAGTCCAACGTTCGCGAACTCGAAGGCGCGCTCACCCGCTTGATGGCCTACGCTTCGCTGACCGGTGTGACCGTTTCGCTCTCCACCGCGCAGCAGGTTTTGCGCAACATCATCGCTTCGCAGGAAAAGCGTGTCACCATTGATCTGATTCAAAAACGCGTCAGTGAACATTTCAATCTGCGAGAACAGGATCTCAAAGTTCGTAGCAACACTCGCGCCATCGCCTTCCCGCGCCAGGTAGCCATGTACATCGTCAAGCAACTCACCACCGCCTCGCTGCCCGAGATTGGCCGCCAATTCGGCGGCAAGCATCACACCACCGTCCTTCACTCCATCAACAAAATCGAAGAACTCCGCCGCTCCGATAAAGATCTAAACCGCACCATCACCCGTCTCATGGACGCTCTGCAGTAGAAGTGATTTACTGGCTTTTGGTCGGTCAAGGGCCTCTAGGCTTTCACCGCAACGAGATACGTGCCTGAATCACCTCGACGCCGCTCACATTGCGCAATTGAGCCTGGAGGAAATTCCCAGGATCTCGTCTTCCGAGTTCTAGCCGGGTATCGGAATAATTTTGTATAAACCCTCCCCTATTGGTACTGCCTCCGTCGGACGCCAGACATCCGTTCCTTCTTGCAATAGGTGAACGAAAAGTTTGACTCGACTACTCTCTGAATTCATTGATTTAGAGCCTCTCCCTCGCGACATTACTAGCCGTATCTGTGAACAACCACTGTCAAAGCTCTGCAAAAACTGTGCGCCGCCAAGAAAAATTTGAACGCCATAACACTCAGTTACATTCACACGCATCACTTTTCCGACATTCCCACACCCGCCCACTTGTGTTACCACTCACCTATCCGTAGCCCACCAAACCACTTCGCGTGATTTCCACCAATCCACAGCAATCATCACTACAACAAGCTTTACAATTCTCATAATCCAAATTCAAAAGCTTTTGAAGCGCTGACAGTTTCCATCCACTCATTTCCACAGCGCCTATAAACCTATTGCGCTTTATACTTCTCCCAAAACCGGGTAGAGTACCGCAGCGGTATAACCACACAAGGAAGCCCAATGACCGCACCCGGTACGGCACGCGAGGATCATCAATCAATGGAATTCAGCGTCACAAAATCCACGCTGTTAAATGAATTGACCACCACGCAGGGTGTCGTCGAACGCAAGACCACCATCCCCATCCTCTCTAATCTTTTAGTCGAAGCCAAAGGCACCCGCCTCACTATCACCGCCACCGATCTGGAGCTCAGCATCCGCACATCTTGCGAAGTAAAAGTTAAAAAAGAGGGCGCTGGTACCATCCCCGCCAAGAAACTTCTCGAACTCGTCCGCCTGCTGCCGGAAGGCGAAATCAAATTCCGCCTACTCGAAAATCATTGGGTCGAAATAATCAGCGACAAAAAGAAATACAAACTGGTGGGCATGGCCAGGGAAAATTTCCCTGCGCTACCCGCCATGCCCCACGCCCTGGTAAGAATTCCCGCCGTCGTCCTGGAAAGCCTCATCGCCAAAACTAAATTTGCCATCTCCATGGAAGAATCACGTTACACCCTGAATGGTGGGTTGCTCATTCTCAAGCCCGACACCATCGCCATGGTGGCCACCGATGGCCATCGCCTGGCCCTCGCCGAAACCACCCAAAAACTCGCAGGCCTCAACGGCGAAGTGAAGGTTTTAATCCCTAAGAAAGCTATGGACGAGGTCGAAAAGCTTTCCAGCGCCGCCGGGTCTGACGCCCAACTTGATTTCGCCAAGGACGAAAGCCATCTCTTCTTCCAGGCTGGCCATCGCCTGTTGATTTCCCGCATCCTCACTGGGCAATTTCCAAATTACGAAGCGGTATTGCCGCGCGACAACAACAAAACGGTGGTCATCGAGCGCGGCGAGCTATGCGATGCCGTGCGCCGCGTCTCGCAACTCGCCGACCAGCGCTCCCACGCCGTAAAACTCGCGGTCTCCAACGAAGGCATCGAAATTTCCGCCTCCAGCCCCGAGTACGGCGAAGCTAAAGAAAATATCGAAAAGGAATACGCCGGTGATCCCATCGCCATCGGTTTCAATTCCAGCTACATGCTCGACTTTCTCGCTGCGGCCGCCGATGGCCCCATCAGCATCGAGCTCAAGGACGAACAATCCGCCGGCCAGATGCGCCCCCTTGCCGACGAATCCTACCGCTATCGCTACATCATCATGCCCATGCGCATATGAGTTTTTCGCGGCGATTGTCGCCTGCGAAAGCGCATTAGCTCGCCTGCGAATTAAGCCCCCCTTTGTACCTGAGCGGTGGAATTGTCTGTGCATAAGTGCCTCCAGGCTGCCAACTTCAGCGTCCCGTAACCACCTATCAATAAAAGGTTTAGTTCATAATCAAGTGGCTTTCAAACTTGAGAATTTGCTTTAAATCGGTTACACTGTTCACGTTGTCGATTCGCTGTTGACCCTCCAAATCGGCACGTCGGCCCGGCGAGATTTTCGGGTTTGGTTTCGCGCCAGAAATCAAAAATTATTTCGCCTGGAAAGCAATTAGTCTTCGCCACGTCTCGCTGCGCGAGATGGGATGGAGCAGGAAACCTTACGAGTTTCGTTCGCCACCGCGATCGAAATCAAAAGGTGAGGCGACGTACGCAGCATTCCGCAAGCACGCCTTCCTCGCTTCAAAATGTTTTGCATTAATTTTTGTTGGCAACGCCGCGTGCGCGTTCTGCGGTTTTTTGCCAACGTTGGTGCGCAAAAATATTAGTCCGGCTCCAAAGGCGCGTAAAAAATTAGCAAAAATTTAGTCCGAGGGATCCATGGAAGAGAAAGAATCGGTCAACGGCGCAGCGCCAGGTCACAAGTACGACGCCAAATCCATCAAAGTTCTTGGCGGCCTCGAAGCCGTCCGTCTCCGCCCCGCCATGTACATCGGCTCCACTGGCGAAATGGGTTTGCATCACCTGGTCTGGGAAGTTGTGGACAACTCCGTTGACGAAGCCATGGCCGGCCACGCTGACGAGATCAACGTCACCGTGCACGCCGACAATTCCGTCACTGTGGTGGACAACGGCCGCGGCATCCCTGTGGACATGCACGCCACCGAAAAGCGTCCCGCTGCTGAAGTTGTGCTCACCGTCCTGCACGCGGGCGGAAAATTCGATAGCGACACTTACAAAGTGTCCGGAGGACTTCACGGCGTCGGCGTGTCCGTCGTCAATGCGCTAGCCGATTGGCTGGAACTCGAAATCTCACGCGACGGGGCCGTCTGGGAGCAGACCTACGAAAAAGGCAAGCCCACCTCCAAGCTCAAACAAACCGGAAAGACCCGCAAAACCGGTACCAAAATCACTTTCCATCCCGATTCCACCATCTTCGATAAATCCGTCTACAGCTTCGACACCTTGTCGCAGCGCCTTCGCGAGCTCGCCTTTCTCAATAAAGGCCTGAAGATCACCCTCACCGATGAGCGCACCGAAAAAAGCACCGAGTTCCGCTTCACTGGCGGCATCGGCGAATTCGTCAAGCATCTCAATCGCGGAAAATCCACACTTCACGATTCGCCCGTCTACATAGAAGGGAAGCGCGGCAACGTGGAAATCGAAATCGCGCTGCAATATAACGACACTTACGGCGAAAATGTTTTTGCCTTTGCCAACACCATCAACACCGTGGACGGCGGCACGCATCTCTCCGGCTTCCGTTCCTCGCTTACTCGCTCCATCAACAACTTCGCTTCTTCCACGGGCATGCTCAAGGAGCAGAAAGACGAAGTCACCATCAACGGCGACGATGTGCGCGAAGGTTTGGTCGCCGTAATCAGCGTGCGCCTCCCGCAGCCGCAGTTCGAAGGCCAGACCAAAGGCAAACTCAACAGCGACATCAAGGGCGATGTCGAGCAACTCGTGAACGAAAAACTGGGCGAATGGTTTGACAAGCATTCCACCGTCGCGCGACGCATCGTCGGCAAATGTATCGAAGCCGCTCGCGCTCGCGAAGCCGCTCGGAAAGCCCGCGAACTCACCCGCCGCAAGTCGGCCATGGATTCCAGCGGCCTTCCCGGCAAGCTCGCCGATTGTCAGGAACGCGATCCCGCGCGCTGCGAACTGTTTGTCGTCGAGGGCGAATCCGCGGGCGGCTCTGCAAAAATGGGCCGAGACCGCAAATTTCAGGCCATCCTTCCGCTAAAAGGAAAAATTCTCAACGTAGAAAAAGCGCGCTACGACAAAATGCTCGGCCACGAGGAAATTCGTGCCATCATCACCGCGCTCGGCACCGGCATTGGCAAAGACGATTTCGATGCTACCAAGCTTCGCTATCACAAAGTGATTCTCATGACCGACGCGGACGTTGACGGCAGCCACATTCGCACCCTGCTGCTCACTTTTTTCTTCCGCCACATGAAAGAACTGATCGATCGCGGCCACATCTACATCGCGCAACCTCCGCTCTACCGCGTCAAGCGTGGCAAAACCGAACGCTACATTCGCGACGAGCATGACTTCGCTCACGAGTTGATGAAGCGTGCCACCGAAGACCATGTCGTCAAGGCCAAGGAAGGCGTCAACCTCGAAGGCCCCAGCCTCACCACCTTCTTGCTCAATGTTCAGGAATATCAGGCCGCCGCCGCCAAACTCGGCCGCCGCCTTCGTGAACCAGGCCTCGTCGAATTACTTTCCGAAAGCCGCCTCGAAAAGAAAACCGACTTCGAAGACAAGAAAGGCCTGGAAAAGCTCCTGAGGGAAATAGAAAAATCCAAATTGAAACTCGAAGGCAAAGTCACTTTCGACGAAGAGCACAGCCTTTACGAAATTCAGTTTGGCCCTCCGCACAGCCAGAAAATCAATTGGGCTGTTGCCTCTACCGCCGAATACAAACGCCTGCGCGGTCTTGCCAAACTGATTGAAGAGTTCAACCATCCGCCTTTCACCATCGCCCGCAACGGCGACAAGGTGACCAAAGCCAATGCCCGAGATGTCCTGGATTACGTCGTCGAAGACGCCAAAAAGGATTTCACCATCACGCGTTTTAAAGGTCTTGGCGAAATGAACGCCGAGCAACTCTGGGATACCACTATGAACGCTGACACGCGCACGCTGCTGCAGGTCAAACTGGAAGACGCCGTTGCCGCCGAAGATATTTTCACCACGCTCATGGGCGAAAACGTGGAAGCGCGCCGCAAGTTCATCGAGGAAAACGCCCTCGAAGTTGTAAATCTGGATATTTAAGCTCGCAATGCTTTACCAGTTGGGATGGAGCACATTACCCGGGCTGCGCGGATTGGCGTGTAGCGATTTTCGCGCCATGCCAACAAACGCACCCGACAATGAACGCGGTGTAGCCATTGAAATTGCCAATGAAGCGCGGCGCGACACTTTATTGCAGCAACTCGAAGATCATTTCGCGTCCAAGCGCTTCACCAACGCCGCCGACGCCTTCGACACCGTAAAAGCTTTTATTTTGGAGCAGTCAGCGAAGCAACAAAGTTAAGTAGCCGAATGAAAAGCGCGAACAGAATCGCGCAAATCACTAGTACCTGAGGATAAATGGCGGACGAGAAAAACACTTCAATACTTCTTCCCATCGATATCGAAGTCGAAATGCGCAAGTCGTATCTCGACTACGCCATGAGCGTCATCATCGCGCGCGCTCTGCCCGACGTCCGCGACGGC
>JALYLI010000197.1 GCA_030774335.1 Acidobacteriota bacterium
GCTCCAGACGCCAACCGAGCGTGTGAGTGCAAAGTCGGAGGGTAGGCACCCCGCTTAAAAAAACTAGTGGCCCACTGCTCGCGTTTCACGCGAAACGCAGGCGCGCGTGTCATTTTTTCGTGTTTCACGTGGAATGATCTGATTTGTCACTGATTTCACGAAAACATCGTGGCGAAGGGAGCTTTCACGTGGAACCTGGTTTCACGTGGAACGGCACAGAGCGGCCACATCGGTTTCACGTTAAACCGTCAAACGGAGTTCCACGTGAAACACCCCAGTTTGTGGGCTTTCTGTGGATTTGAGCGTTCGAAAGTCGAACCTCCGACATTGGAGCGTCTAGGGTGTTCGAACGATGGGATCTGGTGCAGAAATACCGATTTCACGTGAAACAACTTGCATGTGCGCGAAGCCTTTGCTAAATTTTCGCTCGAGGAAACATTTGGCAAGAATTATTGCGTGTGCTAATCAAAAAGGCGGTGTGGGCAAGACAACTACCGCCGTCAATTTGGCCGCGTGCCTGGCGGCCTCTGAACAACCAACCCTGCTAATTGATTGCGATTCCCAAGCTAATGCTACCGCGGCGATAGGATTTTCGAAGGATCCCTCGCGCAGGACGCTATATAACACCTTGATTATGGGAGAATCGTTTGAAAAAATTGTGCAAAAGTCGCAAGTGGAAGGGCTAGACGTAATCCCCGCAGATAAAAATCTTGCAGGCGCGGCAGTGGAGTTAGTGAATGCGGAAAATCGCGAATACAAGCTCCAGGCTGCGCTGAAGACATTTCAAAATGCGTATCGCTTTGTGGTCTTGGACTGCCCACCCGCGTTGGATTTACTTACGCTAAATGCATTGGTTTGTGCCAGCTCGGTCTTGGTCCCAATCCAGTGCGAATATTTGGCGCTTGAGGGGGTTTCTGAGTTGCTGGATACGCTTATGCGCATTCGCCGAACTTTGAATCCCACGCTCGAGATCGAGGGCATCCTGCTGACCATGTTTGATGAAAGAACCACGCTTTCGCGACAGGTGGCTACAGATCTACGGAGTTTTTTCGGGAGCCAGGTATTTCAAGCGGTGATTTCGAGAAATGTACGGCTAGCGGAGGCACCAAGCTTCGGTAAGCCTATTATATTCTATGACATACACAGTAAAGGGGCCGAGGGCTACACGCAGCTTGCACAGGAGGTAATAGCCAATGACGAGAAACGCGCTGGGACGGGGGCTCGGAGCGCTCATTCGGGAGCCTGAGCCGCAAATTCCTGTCACGCCAAATCAGCTAGATCAGCCACAAGTCACAACACCCAGCGGCGCGGCAGTCGCGCCGGCACGGGACCCGAATCAAACATTGTTTGTTGATATTGATCTGATCGAACCCAGTCCCTACCAGCCCCGAACCACATTTAGAGAAGTGGCTTTAGCGGAGCTGGCACGGTCGATCCAAGCCAGCGGAATCATCCAGCCGCTATTGCTGCGCCCAGTTGGCGATCGTTATGAACTGATCGCCGGCGAGCGGAGGTGGCGGGCCGCGCAATTAGCAGGATTGAACAAGGTGCCGGCGATAGTGCGGGAGGTTCCGGACGAGTTGGCGCTGGAGATGACGCTGGTGGAAAACATCCAGCGCGAGGATCTGAATGCCATCGAGTCGGCGCGGGCGTTTGATCGATTGATTACAGAATTTCAAATGACGCTGGAGATGGTGGCGGAACGCACCGGAAAAGATCGCACCACGATATCGAATGCCATCCGGCTGCTGAAATTGGAATCGACGATTCAGGAATGGATTGAAGAAGGAAAACTGACGGCCGGGCATGGACGCGCGTTACTTAGTGTTCAGGATCCACCACTGAGAATGCGCTATGCGCGTCGAGCTTCGCGCGGGGGCTTAACGGTAAGACAGATCGAGAGGCTGGCGTCACGGCGCGCGCGCAACCGCGGACCAATTACGAGGGAAGAGTCGGATCCCAATACCCGTTCGGCGATTGACGAGCTGCAACGTAGTCTGGGGACGAAGATTATGCTGCGCCCGCACACCAAGACTCATCCAGGACAATTAATTATTGAGTTTTATGATGATCCGCATTTGATGCGGATCTACGACCAGTTGATGAAGTGACGGCACGGGAAGACAGCCGTCTGTGGATGACAACGAAAACCTACAAGCAGATTCCTCACCCGCCTGGAACACCTCGGGTTCGGAAAGACAAAGTCGGGTTGCGCGTTGCTACGGCAAATTTGGTCATATAAGGCTACACGATGAGCAATTCCGGCTTGCGCCAAAAACGCCAATCGGGAGATTGGCGGTCCCGGGAAAAGCAATTCGCGGTGCCCGCTAGCCGCGCTGAGTACAGCGATGGCGTATAGCGGTTAGAAATTTTTGCTTGTCTTTCTGGATTTCGCGCACCAGAGCCTGGTTCTGAGTCTCTTCGTTCGCGGCGGCCCAGAGAACCATTTCAGTTAGGACCGGAGCGAGGTCCATGCCTTTTTCCGTCAGCAGATAAACTACCTTCCTGCCGTCTGACGAATCTTTTTCCGTGGCGATAATCCCGTGTTTTTCCAGCTTACGCAGGCGGTCCGCTAAAATATTTGTGGCAATGCCTTCGTAAGAATCCAGAAATTCCTTGTAACTGTGGAAACCGCGCAGCATCATGTCGCGGATTATCAGAAGCGACCAACGATCACCGAGAATTTCTACGGAAGCGTTCAGAGGGCAGCCGGAACGCCAAGTGGGGACTGGGTCCAAGCGGCTGTGGTCGCGCGGCGGCGCGCGGCGCGAGAGCCGGGACTTGTCACTGGGCATGACGGCAAAATAACATTTTCACTTGCATTTAACAAGTAAGTTGTGGAAATCTCTTTGCGCTAGGCAGGATTCTTCGGCGTAGGGTGCAAGGGAAAGGAACGATGGATACCAGCTCGAAAGCTGAACACACCATTTAGATGCGGAAGGCATGAGAGAGAACTCTATCTGAGGGAGAGGGCGATGAGCAGAGTGCGAGTTTTGGTGGGGACCAAGAAGGGCGCGTTTGTGTTGACGTCCGATGGGAAGCGCGAGAAGTGGGATGTGAGTGGGCCCCACTTCGCGGGCTGGGAGCTGTATCACGTAAAGGGATCGCCAGTGGATCAGAATCGGTTGTACGCGTCGCAAAGCAGCGGGTGGTTTGGGCAATTGATCCAGCGTTCGAACGACGGCGGGAAAACCTGGGAGCCAGTAGGAAATAAATTTGTTTATGACGGAGTGCCGGGCACGCACCAGTGGTACGACGGCACAGCGCACCCGTGGGAATTCAAGCGGGTGTGGCATCTGGAGCCGTCGCTGACGGATGCGGATACGGTGTACGCCGGGATAGAGGATGCGGCGCTGTTTATTTCGAAGGACGGCGCGCAAAACTGGGAAGAGCTTTCCGGATTGCGCAAGCATGGTTCCGGTCCGAAATGGCAACCCGGCGCAGGGGGAATGTGCCTGCACAGCATCATCCTGGATCCGAAAGACCCCGCGAGAATTTATATCGCCATATCGGCGGCGGGAGCATTTCGCTCCGATGACGGCGGCGCAACCTGGAAGCCGATCAACCGTGGATTGAAGTCGGAATACATACCCGACCCGGAAGCAGAGGTGGGTCATTGCGTACACCACGTCGCCATGCACAAATCGCGGCCAGGTGTGCTGTTCATGCAGAAGCACTGGGACGTGATGCGCAGCGATAACGCGGGGGATTTGTGGACGGAAGTGAGCGGGAACCTGCCGACGGATTTTGGTTTTGCGATTGATGTGCACGCGCACGACCCGGAGACGGTCTACGTGGTGCCGATCAAGAGCGATTCGGAGCATTATCCGCTGGATGGAAAACTGCGGGTATACCGCAGCAAAACGGGCGGAAATGAATGGGAAGCGTTGACCAAGGGATTGCCGCAAAGCGATTGCTACGTAAACGTTTTGCGCGACGCGATGTCGGTGGATTCGCTGGAGTCGTGCGGGGTGTATTTTGGCACGACTGGTGGACAGGTTTACGCGTCGAAGGATGCGGGCGATAATTGGTTTGCCATCGTGCGTGACTTGCCGGGCGTGCTGTCTGTCGAAGTGCAGACACTGACATGATTCGCGTGGTGTTGCCGGCGCATCTACGGACTCTGGCTTCATTTCATGGCGAAGTGCAACTCGAAGTAGCGGGGCCGGTGACAGTTAGGTCGGTGCTCGATGCATTGGAAGAGCGGTTTCCAATGCTGCGTGGAACCATTCGTGAGCATGTGACCCAACAGCGGCGTCCATTTTTGCGATTTTTTGCTTGCTCGGAAGATCTATCGCACGACTCGCCGGATGCACCGTTGCCGGACGCCGTCGCAACCGGCGCGGAGCCGTTGCTGATCATCGGGGCGATTGCAGGCGGTTAGCGGGGATTCCAGAAGCTCAAAAGCAAGATTCACCCGCCACGGCGGGAAACACTCACGAAACGAGTGTGGGACACCTTTCGCGAAATCTGAAATAGAGGAGGAGACTGGCCGTCGGTGCAGGCGGTGCATTCGACACCCTGCGCGGTGGTCACGTTGACTTGCACGCGCGCGAGGCTAAAGTAAGAGGGTCTCTACCCAGGGGGATCTATGGCCTGGAAATGGCCCGGCTCGTCATCGAACCACGGCGCTACGGAAGAATGGACAGGGTTTATAGAGCAGGGCGTTACGCTGGAAGGAACGCTGCAGGTCACCGGAACGTTCCGCATCAATGGGAACGTGAAGGGCAATATTATCTCGGAGCAGACGGTGATTCTGGGCGAAGGCGCGAAGGTGGAGGGGCAGATCGAAGGCAACCGCGTGGTGATTGCGGGGCGATTCGATGGCGTGATTTTTGCCAAAGGGCGCGTGGAGATTCAGGCGAAAGGCGTGGTGACCGGCGAAGTGCACTCGCCATGCATGGTGGTGGATCCGGGCGGGATTTTTGACGGGCATTGCCACATGCTGGCTTCGTCGGACGCGACTTCGGGCGTGACAATTCCGATTCGCGCGGTGGGCCGGTCATAGCGGGCGACTGCGAGGAGACCGAAGAACCATGTTGGCCGCGGTTCTTCATAAGGTTATCGGCTTTTAACTTCCCCTGAAAAATTGTTGAGTTTGATTTACGTCTATAATAACGATGGAATTGGTGCGCGCAAATGCGTGAACTGAGGTTCCGGGCATGAAGGTGTTGCTGATTGGCGGCGGCGGGCGCGAGCACGCGCTGGCGTGGAAACTGAAGCAGAGCGCGGGCGTGGACAAAATCTGGTGCGCTCCTGGAAACGCGGGGATCGCCGCGGAAGCGGAGTGCGTGAATGTGGATTCAGGCGATGTGGTGGCGCTGGTGGCGCTGGCGGAGAAAATCAGGCCAGACCTGACGGTGGTGGGTCCGGAAATGCCGCTGGTGAACGGGATCGCGGATGCGTTTGCGATAAGGAAGTGGGCGATCGTCGGGCCTATGCAGCAAGCGGCGCAGCTGGAGGGTAGCAAAATTTTTTCGAAAGAGTTTTTGCAGCGGCACAATATACCGACGGCGCAGATATACGGCGTCTTCGAATCGCCGGCTGCAGCATATGTGGCGCTCGAAAATGTGAAGTGGCCGGTGGTGATCAAGGCGGACGGACTCTGCGCGGGCAAAGGAGTTTTTTTGGCGCCGGATGGCGACTCGGCGAAGGAGTTTATTGCCGGTGCGATGGAGCGCAAGGAATTGGGCGCGGGTGGGATGCGGATTTTGCTGGAAGAAACGCTGGAGGGCGACGAACTGTCTTTCATAATTGTGACGGACGGCGAGCAGTACGCGCCGCTGGTGCCTACGCGGGACCACAAACGCGTGTTTGAGGGGAATAAGGGGCCGAACACCGGAGGGATGGGCGCCTATTCGAGCGATGAGTTGCTGCCGGGCGCGCTGAGGGAAAAAATTATTACGCAGATCGTGGAGCCGACGCTGCATGGGCTGGCGGCGGGCGGGATTCGTTACCAGGGATTTTTGTACATTGGCGTGATGTTGACGAAGAGCGGGCCGAAAGTGCTGGAGTTCAACACGCGGCTGGGTGATCCGGAAACGCAGGCAATTGTGGCGCGGATGGATTTTGATCTGGCAGAGGTTTTGCTAGATGTGGCGTCGCGGCGGGTGGATGCTTCGAAATACAAATGGAAACCGGGAGCGAGCGCTTGCGTGGTGCTGACCTCGGGGGGGTACCCGGGGAAATTTGAGACGGGTAAGACGATTAACGGGTTAGCGGAGGCCGAAGCGGTTAGCGGCGTAAAAGTTTTGCACGCGGGAACGAAGCGGGATGGAGACCGGGTGGTGACCAGTGGCGGAAGAGTTTTGGGCGTGACGGCTGCGGGGAGTTCGCTGGAGGACGCCTTGGCAAGCGCATATGAGGCCGCCGCGAAAATTAAGTTTGAGGGCGTGCACTACCGGAAAGATATTGGCGGGCATGCCAGCGTGGGTGCTGCGGGAGATTAGTTTTGGGTGGGTTGAGTTATGGCCAGCGTACTACATATATTTCGTGCGCCGAAGAAGCGGCTTCCGATGGAAGAGATGGACGAGGCGCGGGTGAATCGCAATGCGGGCCTGGAGGGATGCGCGCACGCCCGGCCCGGCGGGAGTAGGCAAGTTTTGCTGGTGGATCGCGAGACGCTGGAGGCGATGGACCTGCGACCGGGAGTGATTCGCGAAAACATCACGACGGATGGAATTAATGTGAACAGCCTAGCGGTGGGGCAGGAGTTGCGGGTTGGAGAGGCGCTGCTGAAGGTAAGCGCGATTTGCCATCCGTGCGATCAACTGGAGAAAATTCGTCCGGGATTGCGGCAGGAAATGCGCGGGCGACGCGGGATGCTGTGCAGGGTGGTGCAGGGCGGAGTGGTACGGCGCGGGGATACCATCGAGAAAATTGCGACGGCGGGGCTGTTGCCGTTGGCAGAAGCTTCAAGGAACGGGCTTCTTGCGAAGTGAAGGCGCGCTGGGCGGGCGCGTTTTGTCATCGGTTTTTTCCACGGGTTCATCAGGCGGCACGATCCAGCTGAAGCCGCGTTGCTCTTCCATGGTGCCAAGAATGAATTTGTGGTTGTCGGCGATCAGAGGTAAAGCGGCGCGGAGAAAATCGGCGGAGTCGGCTGCGATGGCTTTCTGAGCTTGGCCTTTGTCGATGGCATCCACGACTTTGACGAATTTCGGATCACTGGAACGCAGTTTGGAGATCGCCGGATAGCCTGCTTGGATAAGGGCGATGAGCGGCGGCTCGCTATCATGATTTCTGGCTGAGCCTTCGGCTGGATAGCGGGTTTCCACGAGCGTGCGCGGAGCATGCTTGCCGCCTTCAGGCGGATAGAGCTGCGTGAATCTCGGGCGCTGGATGCGCGTCTGCCAGTATTCGCCGCGAGTGGCGACCTGTTGTTGTTCAATGCGGTATTCAAGTTTCCAAACTTCGGGGCCGTAATTTTTCGCGAAGCCCAGGACGATCACTTCAAAGATGGGGTCATCGGGCTTGACATCAATCTTGTGATGAAGCTGGGCGACGAGGGGGCGGAGGGTTTCAAGGAAGGCGACACCGATGGTTTCGAGGTCGGGCGCGGCCTCGTCAGGAAAGCTTTGATAATGCTGGTCGGCGCCGGTCACACTTTGAAAATTGCGATCGAGGCGTATGGACTCGGGATTGGAAGGGACCTGCCACTCGGTAGCGCCGAGGATGATGCCCACGTGTCCGGCGTCAAGTTGCAGGAGGCGCGGGGGGACGGAATTGGCTTCCAAGGGTTGGTCGATCGCGGCGAAGATGATGACATCTTCCTTAGCGACCTGGACAATGACGCGGCCGCCGGCGAGGTTGGCGACGATTTCGTCTTCGCGCTGTGGGGTTTGGGCGATGGCTGTTGTGGATAGGAGAGAGGAAATGAGGAAGAACAGGAATAGTGGTCCGCATGACACGATAGAGTTCACATTATCATGAAGAGACCGGCGTCACGTGAGAGGGCCTGGCAGTTCCGTAATCGGGCGGTTTTCGATACAGTCTTCAAGGGCAATGAGCACCGCGGCGGAGCCGGGTGGCATGGCGTTCAGATGAATCGAAGGTGAGCGAAAGATGGGACTGAAGAAGGCGAAGAGCATCAAGCACAACGGAAAGTCGTTGACGGAGATTATCGAGGCGCATGAGCGATTTTTTCGCGGGCAGGATGGTGGGACGCGCGCGGACCTGGCGGGGGCGGATTTGTCGGGCGCGGACCTCAGCGGGGTGAACTTGAGCGGGGCGATTTTGCGAGACGCCAACCTGGAAGGCAGCGACCTGCGGAAATCGAAGCTGCCGGGAGCGGACTTGTCGGGCGCGAAGATGCGGCGAGTAGACTTGCGAAGTTCGGATCTGACGGAGGCGATTTTGCCGGGGGCGGATTTGTCGGAGGCGCAGGCGAGCGGGATCGAATTTTTCCGCTGCGACCTTTCGAATGTGAATTTCGAGCGGGCGATGCTGCGGAACGTGAACTTTCGGCTGGCCAATATCAGCGGGGCGAAGTTTGCCGGAGCGGATATGGGCGTGGCGATTTTGCGGGAGACGGATTTGACGGGTGTGGACCTTTCGGGCGTGGATCTGGCGACTACGCTGATGCCGAAAGGATGGGTGGCGGAAGCGGCGAAAGCTCAGCAGAAGTAGGGCTGGGCGGTGCTTTGGTTGCTGTTCCGTTAGCAAAATCCGCACTCGTAAGTTCGACGAGTGGGCACCCGGCGAGATCGAAGAGAGATTTCTCCACTGCGCGAGCCGACTGCTTCGCAGGAGCGAAGCTAAGAAAAAGCTTCGGCTCGCTTCGGTCGCAATGACAATGAGTGCTTGAACGTGATTTCCATGTAAGTATCGGTACTCGACGTGAGCTGAAAATCTCTGTGGCGACTCCAGCGGCACAATTCGAACGGTCAATGGTGCGCGAACGCGTGCTGGAGGAGATTCGCGCGTTGTTGCAGGAATTGGGCAGCACGGGCGCGGTGCCCATGCTGAGTGGCTCATCGCAACTGGAGCGCGATTTAGGACTGGGCAGCCTGGAACGCGTGGAGTTGATGGCCAGGCTGGAGAATGCGTTCGGTGTGCGGATCGCCGATCAGGCCGCTACGCAGGCGAATACGCCGGATGATCTGGCCAATGCGGTAATAGAGGCGCCGGAAAGCAACCAAGCATCGGAGAGAGATTCCTCCGTTACGCAGACCGACTCCTTCGTCCTTCAGCCAGGCTCAGGGCAGGCAGGAGCGAAGGAGAATCAGATGCGTCGGCCTGCTCCGGTCGGAATGACCGGTGATGGCCTGACGCGGAAAATACAGGAAGACGGAAAAGGGGTTGCTTCCGCGGAGACGCTGATTGATGTGCTGCGCTATCGCGCGGCGCACGACGCCGAGCGGACGCACCTGATGATTACGGAGGATGCGGAGGGGCAGGACAAAAATTTCACGCTCACGTTTGGGGAGTTGCACGCGGCGGCGCAGCGTTGTGCTGCGGAACTAATACGTCGCGGTATCGGGACAGGCAGCCGGGTGGCGTTGATGCTACCGACTTCGCGGGCGTTTTTTGTGTCTTACGCGGGGATTTTATTGGCGGGGGCGATTCCAGTGCCGATTTATCCACCGTTTCGCGCCGACCGCATTGAAGAATACGCGGCACGGCAATCGGCGATTCTGAATAACGCAGGCGTGTGTTTGCTGCTGACGTTTCGCCGTGCCGAAGCGGTGGCGAAACTATTGAAGCCACGGGTCAGTTCCCTGGCCGCGGTGGCGGATGCCGAAAAACTAATTGAGGCGGCCGATAAAGCGCCGGCGCCATCGCCGGGTGCGCGGCCGGTGCACCTGAGCGGAGTACGCGGACGAACTGGAAGCGATATAGCGCTGCTGCAATACACTTCGGGATCGACTGGCGATCCGAAGGGTGTAGTGCTGACACACGCGAATTTGATGGCGAACATTCGCGCGGTGGGCGAAGCGGTGGAGATGGGGCCGCAAGATTTAGGAGTGAGCTGGCTGCCGCTTTATCACGACATGGGACTGATCGGCGCGTGGTTGACGCTGATGTACTACGGGATTCCGCTGGTGGTGATGTCACCGGTTGCGTTTTTGATGCGGCCGGAACGCTGGCTGTGGGCCATTCACAAGAATCGCGGAACGCTGAGCACCGCGCCGAATTTCGCGTACGAACTGTGTGTGCGAAAAATCGCGGATAAAGATATTGCAGGGCTGGATCTGAGTTCCTGGCGCATGGCCATGAATGGCGCGGAGCCAGTGAATCCGGGCACGCTGGAGAGGTTTGCGACGCGCTTTGGCAAATATGGTTTTCGAAAAGAGGCGTTGCTGCCGGTTTATGGATTGGCGGAAGCTTCGCTGGCCGTGACGGTGCCTCGGTTGGGGC
>JALYLI010000198.1 GCA_030774335.1 Acidobacteriota bacterium
GCGCTGCGCGCGATCCTTTCCCGAAATCGTAAAGCTCGCGCGGCTCCGGCGGATCCAGATAACGCCCGGACGTAAATCCATCCACAAAAGCGTAGTAGCCCAGCTTGCCCGCCTGCCCGCCGTAATCCGCATTGAGATCGTAGTTTTGGACCGTGGCTCCCCGGAAATTAACCTTGCCGTGCCCGTCCAGATCGGCACCCGAACGCGTGCTGATATCCAGCACGCCGCCAAATCGATTCCCATACTCGGGCGTAAACCCTCCAGTCATCAGTTCCACGGTCTCGAACAGTTGCGGGCTGACACCCGGCGCAAATTGCGGCTGCATATTGTCCAGGAAGGAAACACCGTTTACGAATTCATGCAGCGAAAACTCCGTGCCACGCACCGCCAGAAAATTGTCGTGGCTGTCGCTGGCGCCGGGCATCAGGTTGTTGGCCAGATCGTTGGTACTTTCCACCAGCGGGTCCGGCAGGCGTTCCAGATCCTGCCTCGTAAACACATACGAGCTGCCGGTTCTCTCCGGATCCACCGTCAGATACTTCGATTTCACCTCCACGCGCTCGCGAACCGTTTCCTTTCGCTCAACGTCCAGGTTGAGCGAAAGCGGCTGTCGCGCGCGCAACACAAACTGAAACGACGACGCGTAGTAGCCATCCGCGTCAATCTTCAATGTGTATTCACCGGCCTCCAGCGCGGTGAACCGGAATTTTCCTTCCGCGTCCGTCTTGGCCGCCAAAGCCGTCTTGCCCTCTTCACGCTGTAAAGACACTGCGCTATTCGGAATCGCCGCACCATGGTTATCCCGAACCGTGCCTTCGACAAATCCCTGCGCGAATGCCGCGCCGGCGCTCAATAACAGCAGCAACACAAAACGCATGATGTAATTACCAGCCGCCACGAAACGCCCCACAACAACCAACATTCATACACTCCGCAAACACCGGCCCACGCACTAATAAGGGTTTCATAGCTTATTCAAAGAAGCCGGTTTTTTCCACTAGCACACCCGGCCCATGTCGCTTATTTCAAATGTCCGTCAAACCACGCCAGCGTGCGCTCGATTACGTCGCGCTGGTGCTCGGGTTTCACGAACATATGCCCTTCATGCTCGTAAACCACCAGCTGCGTTTCCACGCCTTGCGCCTTCAACGCGTGCCAGAATTCATACGACTGTGGTGTCGGACATTCACCGTCGCTGTCGCCCACAATAATCAGCGTCGGCGTTTTCACTTTCTTGATGAAATTCAAAGCCGAGGCCTTGGCGTAAATTTCCGGATCGTCGTAAACCGACTTGCCGAAAAAGGGAATCATCCACTGGTCAATCTGATTTTCGCCATAGTAGCTTTGCCAGTTCGAAATTCCCGCGCCCGCCATCGCTGCCTTGAATCGATTCGTCTTCGTAACGCCCAGCATCGTCATGAACCCGCCGTAGCTCCATCCCGTCAGTCCTAGGCGGTTTGCATCAATGGGCGCGACGCGTATCGCCTCGTCCACGCCGGCGAGAATGTCCTCGAAGTCGCCGCCGCCAAAATCCTTTACGTTCGCCCGCGCGAACGCTTCGCCCTGCCCGTAACTTCCACGCGGATTCGGGCTCAACACAAAGTATCCTGCCCCTGCCAATGCTGCCGCATAATTGTGCGGCGTCGGCCACTGCGAAGAAGCCGCCCAGCTCGGCCCGCCGTGCACGGATACCACCAGCGGATATTTTTTCGCCGCGTCAAAATCCCTGGGATAGAGCAGCCACCCCTGCACCTCGTGCCCGCCGCTCTTCCATTGGATACTTTTCGCATCTCCCCACGCGCGAATCACGCCTTCATTACGGTGCGTAATTTGTTTCCACCCGCCCAGCTGCCCGGCCCACACCTCCGGCGCCGCCGCATAAGACTGGCGCACAAACGCCATGGTCTTCCCGTCCTTCGCCACCGACAACGTCGGGCAGTAACCGCCTTCCACCGCCGTCAAGCATTCGCCGCCGCGCCACAGCGTTTCCGGCTTGTTGTTGTCCGGATCCACGGTCGCGATTCCGGCATCACCTTCTACCCATTGGCCAAAAACTATTTTCTTGTCAGCAGTCCATGCCAGCCAGCTTGCCGACGCCTTCATTTCTGGCGTCACGTTCTCCGCTTCGCCGCCGGTCATGCTCACCGTGTGAATGTCGCCGCCGGTCAGTCCTGCGTCGCTCATCAAGCCTTCGATGAACGCCACGCGTTCCCCATCCGGCGACCACGCCGGGATGGCAATCTGCAGCTTCGGTTTGTAGATGGATTTCATCAATCCACTGGTGCCCTCCAGCGTATACAGCTCGGCCACCCACCAGTTGTTATCGCCATTTCCCAGCGCCGCCGTCACCGCAAAGCGCAATCCATCCGGCGACCAGTCGTATTCATATATATAAGTGTCCGCCGGCGAGATCTGCCGCATCTTGCCGGACGCCACATCCACCACCGCCAGCCGCTGCTCGAAAAATGCATCCTTTATCTCTCCCGTCGCGGGAGTCTCCGCTACCAGCGGTCCCGACGCCCGCGTGGCATTTTCCGTGAACAACACCGCAATGGTCTTGCCGTCCGGCGACCACTTCGGCGCATCCAGATAGCCCTTCACGCTGGTCATTTTCTTAGCCGCACCGCCCACGCCCGCCGCGCCACTGGTCCTGTCAGTGCCCGTGCTTTTCGGATTGTCGACTGGCCCAATATTCGCCACATAAAGTTGTCGCTGTCCCGCCTTCACCGCGTCCGACAAGAATGCAATGCGCTTCCCATCCGGCGACCACGCCACGTTCGTTTCTTCGTGATCCACCGCCCCCCTCGCAGCGCGCAGCCGCGTCGTCGCCGCTTTCCCGTCAACCCCCGAAAAATAGATCGCAGTATTACCCGAAAGCGCCCCATCCTTCCCAATCAGCATCTCCACCCACGCCACCCGCTTCCCGTCGGGCGAAATCACCGCCTGCCTGAATTCATGCGTAGCAAACAACGCCCTCTCCACCCCGTGAATTGCCGAAGCCGTCCCCGGCTTCTCTACCTCTTTCAGCCGCGCCTCCACCGCCTGCTTCGTCCCCGCCTTCGCCCGCGCCGGTTTTCTCGTTACGTCCGTGCCATCGGCGCTTGTTTTGCCATGTGCGGGTGATCTTTCTTGCGGTACATCATCCTGCGAAATAGCAGAATTCACCGCCAAAAATCCAAAACTTGCGCCTATCGTCAGTGTGAAGATTCTTAATTTCCGTCCACTCATCAATCTCATTTCCCCTCACAGGTTCAGCGTCCGCGAATGTTACCCTACCGGTCGCCGAATCCGTTAGCCTGCTTTCTTGACCCTCCCGTGCGCCTCGAATACACTTAAAGATTCAAAACCAACCGCCTCCGCGGTGAGTTGTTCGCTGTTTACCGGTACGCTCGCACCTTCGGTTTCGCGAACGCATCATCATTAGCATCGGCCGCTGTACGGCCACGCCTCAAAGGAGAATTGTTTTGCCTAAGCGCACATACCAGCCGCGCAAACGTCGCCGCGCCAAAACGCATGGCTTCCGTTCGCGCATGAAAACCGCGGGAGGCCGCAAGGTCCTCGCCGCTCGCCGTAAGAAGGGCCGTCATCGCCTCACGCCCGTATGAAGTCCAGCACCTGAATTTTCCGCGCGAAGCGCGCCTCGTGCGCGGCGGAGATTTCGACGCCGTCTATCGCGCCGGACGCAGGCGTTCCAGTTCTCACTTCGTGGTTTTTTTTCGCGCCAATCAATTGCCGCTCAGCCGCTTTGGCTTCAGCATTAAAAAAGCGCTGGGCGGAGCGGTAGTGCGAAATCGCATTCGCCGCCGCTTGCGCGAGGCGGTTCGTTGTCATCGTCTGGAGATACCCCCGGGATGGGACATGGTCATTCATCCGAAGAGCATCGTGGCGCGGTCCCAACATTCCACGCTGACCGCGGACCTGCTGCGCCTGTTGCAGACTCCATGACGCCCGTAGCCACTACCGCGCAAAATTCCGTCGCCGAAAAAATCGCGGCTCGGTCGCTCGCCGTGAAAGCCGCTCTGCTCGCACTGCGCTTTTACAAAGGGTATCTGTCCATGCTCTTCGCCGGAAACTGCCGCTTCGATCCCACCTGCTCTCAATACACTTACGAGGCCATCGAACGTTTCGGCGTGGCTCGCGGCGTCTGGCTCGGCATCAGGCGGCTTGGCCGCTGTCACCCGCTGTCCCGCAAATTTGGTTACGACCCCGTCCCTGAACTGGAAGAGGTACATTCGTGAGCGCTGCACCCAAGGGCTTGCAGTCGCCGGAGATGAGAATTCTCGGCGCCTCGCTGCTCTCCATGCTGGTAATTCTGTTGTGGGTAAAGTTTTTCGCGCCCAAGCCGCCTCTCGCTCCGCCGCCGCAATCCAAGCCCGCGATCACCGCGCCGCAAACACCGTCCGCGGTTTCGCCCGCGGCGACAGGCACAACTTCCCCGCAAGCGACTGCTGGCAAATCTTCGGCTGCAACTCCCGCCGTCGCTCCCAGATCCGACAGCACCGAACACAACGTCGTCGTCCAGGATGATTTGTACCGCGTAGAAATTTCCAATCGCGGCGCGGTCGTCAAAAGCTGGCAGCTCTCGAAATACAAGGACGACAACAAGCCGCAACGCATCCTGGACGTCGTACATCCCGACGCCTCGCAGCAAACCGGAGGCTGGCCCTTCGCGCTGGTCCTCGATAATCTTGATCTGGAAAAGGCCGCCAGCAACGGTCTGTACAAACTTTCCTCCGATACCGCCGGCACTATCACCGCCCCGGCTGACGTGGAATTTTCCTGGAGCGATGGCCACCTCGAAATCACCAAGCGCTATCACTTCGATCACAGCTACGTCGTTCGAGTGGACGCCACCGCCAAGCTCGACGGCAAGCCCATCGCCGCGGGACTCGGATGGCTCGGCGGATTCGGCGACTTAACGGTCACCAATCCCGCGCCCGTCGAAACTGTCACCACCTACTACAGCGAAGGTGGCAAGATTCAGAATTTCCCCTACAAAAAACTTGAAGGCCTCGATAAGTGGGCCCCGGGAGTCTGGCAGGGCGGAAAAGATTTCAGCGGCGTCGAAGACCGTTATTTCACCGCCGCGTTTCTGCCCGCGAACGGCGCCGCTCCCGGCACGCTGCAAACGCGTTACTGGAGAGATTTCCGCCCCATCACAGTGAATGGCGTCGAATCGCCCGAACCGGTTCCGCAGGTGGCCACCGCCAGCGGCCCGCAGGCTCTCGCTCTGCGCGTGTACGTTGGCCCCAAAGATTACGACGACCTCAAGCGCATGAATCCGCCGCTGCACGGCCTCGTAAATTTCGGCTGGATGGAGTTCATCGCCGACCCGCTATTCCACGCGCTCAAATGGCTGCACAAATATGTTCCCAACTGGGGCTGGGCCATCGTCGTTCTCACGCTGGTCATCAATATGGCGTTGTTCCCGCTGCGCATCTCCAGCTACAAAACCACGCTGAAAATGCAGCGCGTTGGCCCGGAAATCAAATCCATCCAGGAACGTTACAAAAAATACAAAATGAACGATCCGCGCAAAGCGGATATGAACAAAGAAGTGATGGCCGTCTACAGCCGCGAAGGCATAAATCCTGTCGGTGGCTGCTTCCAGATGTTTTTGCAGATGCCCATCTGGTTCGGCCTGAACAATGCGTTGCGCTTCGCCATCGAAATGCGCCACGCCCGCTGGTTCGGCTGGATCACCGACCTTTCCGCGCGCGATCCTTATTACGTGTTGCCGGTCATGATGGGCGCCTCCATGTATCTCGTTTCGAAAATGACGCCCATGACTTCCACCGACCCGCAGCAGCAAATGATGATGAAGATCATGCCCGTTACCATGGCGGGAATTTTTATGATTTCCCCTATCTCCAGCGGCCTCGCGGTGTATATTCTCACCAGCAGTATCGTTGGCATTGGGCAACAGTGGTACCTGAACCGCCAGCATCCAGTGATTGTGGCGCCTGTTACAAAACCTGTTCGCGGCAAAAAATAATAATCTGAAAGAACCGAACGTCATAGCACCATTACGTTCGGAGGGCCGATGATCCCCAGTCTCGTCCATAATGGAAAGCTTGATCGCATAGCGACTGCCGACGCGCTGCAACGCTTCCTGGCCGACAGTGTGCGCGCCGCCGGGCTTGACCTCAACGTAAACGTCCGCGCCGTCCCACCCGAAACCGCTGGCCTCGAAGGCCACGCCGAAGTAATCGCCGATCTCGACGGCAGAGACAAAGAAATCCTGCTCGAACGAAACGCCGAAGTCCTCAAGGCCATCGAGCATCTCGCTTTTCGCGCCTTGCGCCTCGAGCCCGCGTTCCACGAAAAAATTCACGTCGACTGCGGCGGCTACCGCGCGCTGCGCTTCGAAGAATTGCGCATGACCGCAAAAGTCGCCGCCGAGCGCGTCGAAAGTTCGCGCCAACCCTTCCGCCTCAATCCCATGTCCTCGCGCGAACGACGCATCGTACACCTCGCCCTGAAAGACATCCCCGGCATCCGCACCGAAAGCATCGGCATGGGCGAAGAACGCCAGGTGGTAATCCATCCCACAGAAAAAGCCGCCAGGTGCTCTTAAAATACGTTCGCGATGATTACCACCGTCGGAAATCCAGCAGCATTCAAGTAAGTAGTATAGGAAAGCTTTCTCATCAGATTGGCTTACTATGAAAGGTCGAGCCGCAACTCCTGTGGCTCGCTGAATCAGGGGCTAAATCGAAATTTAGTCGGCGGTGGCAGAACTTTTTTGCAGCAGTTCGCTGCTTGCTCGGTATTACTGCACGGTAATGATCACTGTGGTGGACGGATGTACCGTGCCGCTACTCGCTGTTATCGTCACGGTGTAGGACCCGCGTTGCGTTGTTGCAGTAGTAGTTCCATCGCCGCAGCCTGCCACCGTTATCATCGCGAACGTCAAACTGGCAGCCGCCAACCCCAATCGCCGCATCGGACGCCACGAACTGCGCCAGACCAGTAAGATCCCGCACGGGGTTTTTTACAGCGTTTAGCAAATAGGCGCGTACGGAAGTTAATTTGCAACCTCCGCAAACGCACATGTAAGCGAGGCCAGAGGACGCGCGAGAATTTACTTTGTCCACCCTTGATACAAAACATTTCCGCCAGGGCCGAAACGGACGCGATACGTAAACGACGGCGTTCGGCGCTTACCGATTTGCGGGAAGCGCATGTCGGAAAATTCCACTACTTGCTCACCGGATTCCTCGTGGAAGCGCGTTACAGGAAATCGATCGAACCACAAAACTTTTTGTACCTCGAGGAGCTCCTGGGCCGCTTCGATATAAACGTTGGGATATGCTTCCGGATAAAAGCGATATGCGACCGGTACTCCTTCCAACGGAGCTGTCGTCTGCGAAATATTGAATGCCGACTTCTCGCTCAGATCCATGCGCACCTCGTAAACGCCGCGCCGCGTGCGCACCAGCCCGTCCCAGCGCCACAGTGAAGGAGGAAACGGAAGCGCGCCCAACGCCTGCACCTCCAGCTTCTCCATCGCTGCAAAGTTCTTTACACGGACAAGCGCAGCGTGATGCGCAAAAACCGCCAATCCCAAGTACGCGCACGCACAAACCAATCCCCCGCGATTCCACCGCCGCACGATCATTTGCCGCTCGGAATCAGTCCTTGATGATTTGTTTTTGCGGCGCAGCGGCAGTAGAAATAACGTCGCGAGAATTGCATCAAGCAGAAAAATCGCGGGAGTGGAAATCGGCGCGCCAACGAAATTGCCAAACGCCCGCACCACAAAAACGGCAAGCATAAAAATCGCGAGAGACGCGAGCGCGCGGCCCATACTCTTCTCCGGGCGCTCCTGCACCCAGGCAAGAATCTGGGGCACCAGCAAAATTCCCGTGAACGTGAAATCCAGGATAAAAATCAGATCCCAAGCCGGCCGCGACCAGTTCAGCGGTGACCACACCATCGTTCCGAAACTGGTGACGAGGTCCAGCAAAATATGGCTGAGAATCCCTAGCGCATAAATTCCCGCTAGGGCCGCAAATGACGGTGACTCCCATTTCCGCCAGCGTGCTATCCACTTGGTGACCGTGGCGAGCAACAGAGCAAAAATCGGCAAGCACAAAAGAGAATGCGTAACGCCGCGGTGCCAGGTGATCATCAACAATTCGTTGTGCGAGAGCATGTCACGAAATGTGTCGGAGTCGGGAAAAATCGCGCCGAGCATCATGGACCAGCTCACAATGCGCCGACGATTCATCGGACGCATGGCGAATAAATCGTCGCCCCTGAATAACGCTTTACCAATCAGCGCGCCGGCAATTCCGTGTGTGATGGTATCCATAGCTATTGGTTGGCGATTTCCATTTCTATAGAATTGCCTTTACTGGCAAGCAGGTTGTGAGGTCGTAAAGCACCAATTAGGTCGGCCATTCTAAGATGGAACTGCCGCTACAATAACAAATCTTGGACCGTTGCAATGCGCAACTTGAACTTGTTGCGCTCGGGTTAAGAATGTGTTTTCATGCGGATGCTGGCACGACAAATTTCTGCAGAGATTTTTAAGAGAGCCCGCACTTTTATGCCACCAAGTTTTGCTCCGTCCGAGTCCACCATTCGAAAGGCGCTGGACGAGTTTCACGTCGATGTAAATGAAACACAAGTTGGTCAGATTCAGGAATACATCAAGTTGTTACTTGCCTGGAACGAGAAGATTAATCTGACGGCTATACGGGACCCCCTGGACATTCTGCACCGGCATTTTTGCGAGAGCATGTTTGTGACAAAGCTGGTGGATCTGGACAAATGTCGGATCGCCGACATCGGCACCGGAGGCGGGT
>JALYLI010000199.1 GCA_030774335.1 Acidobacteriota bacterium
TGTCGCTTGGTGCGGAATCGGTGAGGAGTCTGGATCAGCGCGACCAACAGGGCCGCTCGGATCGGACCGATCCCCGGAATCTGGCGAAGCAGTTTCCACGCCTTGTGTTTCTTGCTTTCCACCAGCAGATCCCGGCGTACCTCCTGGCGCAAGGACCGCAAGGCATCCAGCTGTTGGTAGTAGTGTTCGGCGCGTCGCCGGACGCCAGCTTCGGTGATCTTGCTGAGCCATTCCGAACGGTGGCGTGGTGCATACACTTCACTGCCAGCACACGGAATGCCCCAACTGCGATACAACGCCTTGAGCCGATTCATGACCCGCGTGAGATCCTTGGTGATGGTCAGATAACAGCGCGCCAGCTCCTTCAACGTTCGCAAGCCGTGCTCTCCGTGATAGACCGGCTTGAGCTTGTTCATGTACAACTGTTCACCCAGCTTGCACGCATCAATCCGGCCACTCTTACTGCCGTCTTTCAGCAAGGCCATCTTTCGCGGATTACACACCACGACTTCGGTGACGTGCGGCTTCAGCAGGTCGTACAACCAAGCAGCCCAGGTCCCTTCTTCAAACGTGACGTGCAAATCTCCGCGCCATCCGTGAATAAACTGCAGAATGGTACTCGCCTTGGTCTCGATGACGCATTCCATCACCACCTTGCCGACGGAGTTCATCACCGCAATCGAAATGCTTTCCTTGTGAACATCCATGCCGATATATTTAGTGCTAGTCATAAAGGGTGTTCCTTTCTGGAGGGGCTGAGCCAAGCACTCAAAACCTACTCCAAAAGGGGCGCCCTTTTATAATGTGTGGATTTTGGGTTCAAAGTACTTATCCCGTAAGCGCGTTTACCAGGCATATAGATTACCTTCGAGTGCGCCGTACCCCGGGAACACGCGTAGGACCGACAGTTTGGGCTTTACATTTCTAGTGCCGGATAACCGTCGGTTCCAGAAACATGCATTACGGGGTCGCTTGGGATGGATCTTTTTCAACCTGGTTTGAGCTCTGCGAAGCATTGAGTGGATTACGGATTCGTAGAGTAAGAATCAGGCTTCCAGACGCAAAGTAAACGAGCGCGATGAATCCGAAGCTGGCCGTAAGCGAGTGGGTACGCTCGTTGAGAAGACCGATTCCGTAATTTCCTGCAAATCCGCCGAGTTGGCCGACCGAATTGATTAACCCGAATGTGGCGGCGGCCGCCGATTCGCTCAGCATCATCGTGGGTATCGCCCAGAACGTGGGGTAGTACGCGTACAAGAATCCGCTGCCCAAGAGCAACAACGAAATCGCTAGGGGGACTTCCTGTCGAGCAAATATCAAGAGCGCAAACATCAACCCCGCGGCGATGAGCGGAATAGCAGTGTGCCAATGTCGTTCTGCGGTCTTGTCAGAGTGCCAACCGTTGATAAACATTCCGCAGATACCAACCAGAGCCGGCACCAATAAGAGTGAAGTTACTATGTGATCCGAGAATCCGCCAAGGCGTTTAACGAAGGTGGGAATCCAATAGATAGTTCCAAGAGATCCCGTGAGAGCCAAGAACCAAGCGGCAATCAATATTAGAATTCGCCGGTCGCAGAACGCTTGCGTGATCGTGTAGTTTCGAATCTTCTTTTTCGCGCTCAACTCCGCTTGCAGTTCGGTCACAAGCCAGTCCCGTTCGTCCTGAGGAAGCCAGCGCGCCTGCGCAGGCCAATCCGTCAAATAAAAGACGGTGATGATTCCAACGACGATCGCGGGAATCCCCTCCAGGATAAAGAGCCAGCGCCACCCCGCCAGCCGCCACCAATGCACTCCCAACAGCCAGCCGGCTAGAGGCGAACCGATCAAGGAAGCAGAGGGAACTGCTGCGTACAAGCAAGCGATGGCCCGACTGCGATCGCGCTGGCGGAACCAGTGCGTCAAATAAACGATCATGCCCGGGAAAAAGCTGGATTCAGCAACGCCTAAAAAGAAGCGGGCGGCATAGAACTGTCCGGTGCTATGCACGAAACCGGTGAGAATGGTAACCAGGCCCCACGAGATCATGATTCGTGCGATCCATTTTCTTGCGCTCCAGCGTTCAACGATGATGGCTCCCGGTATCTCAAACAAGACATAACTTACGTAGAACATGGCTACACCGAGGCCATAAACACTGTCACTGAAGCCCAGATCGGCGCTCATCCGAAGGTTGGCAAAGGAAACGTTGACGCGGTCGATGTAGTTAACCACGTAGATGAGAAAGACAAAGGGAAGCAAACGATAAGCGATTCGCCGTCTGGCTCGCTGGCCCACGTCGCTCATTTCATCCTTCAACACAACTGTACGTTCCACTCGATGGGCATGTAAGCGCCACCGCCTGCTTTCTAGATAGTTTCAGGTTGGTTCAACTTTTTCGAAACATAGACGAAACGAGAAAGGCGACCTTCTCTGGCGAGGCGAGCAGCGACAGCAAGAAACTCCTGTTGGTCGTCATATGTCTGATCACCTTCGATCGCACGCAGGGCAATGCTCCTTGATGCGCGGGCTGCGCGCCTTGCCTCGGCAACCTTGGCCATGTTCGCAGTTACATCTTCAGAGGCCAGCAACCGCAATCCGCACTGCGCAATGATTCGCTCGTCGTAGCCGTGGGGGACGAACAGATAGAAACCTGCCGAACTGCGCACAGCGATTTCTGAATTAGTGAGCGATCCGGTCACCGTGATGGGATCAGTGAACAACAGTCGTCCACTCGGCTTCAGCAATCGCGCCCACTCCTCAATGACACGTGGCCGCTCGGGGAAATGGTTAATGCCATCAATACAGGTGATGGCGTCGAAACTGGCATCTGAAAATGGCAACGGCCCGGTAGCATCTGTAGCCCGAAATTCGACTCGCTCAGCCAAGCCACGTTGGGTTGCAAGTGAACTCGCGGCCCCAACCGCCAGTTCATGAACATCAATGCCGACAACAGAGCATCCGGTGGTGGCAGCGATGCGGAGCGCCGGGCCCCCTGCTCCACATGCAACATCGAGGAGGGTCTTCCCCGGAGAAAGTTCGAGCCACCGCAGAAACCGGTCCTGCTCGTCTGAGGTGAGCCAACTATTTTGCCCAATATCCTCGCCGAAAGCTTCACGACGGATCTCGGTGTACAGCTCCCTCTGAAAATTTCCGTAATTGGTGTCGTAGTGACCAGCGGAAGGAAGCGCGTTTGATTTTCCCATGGGAAACCCCCGCCCTATTGGCTAACAAGCTTTGTTTTTTGCGAAATACAAAAACGAGGGGAATTATACGCTTTCTGCGCCCCTTTAACCGGCCTACCCATTCATCAACCGTCCAGGGCAAGTCAAAGTCTTTTTTCATTTCGCGGGCCATCGCAGCTGTGATTTGTTCGTCAGACGCGGAGCCGATCCGCCCGTTCCAGGCGAATGGTCAACCGCTCGGGAAGTTATTCTCGAACCTACAATCCTGTCGTGAGCAGAGTGGGCGACTCGCCTACTTGGCTAAGTCCTGATAAGTTCTATAAAGGGAGAAGTCAAGAAAAAACACATCTCCTTCGGCCGGAGTTTTTCTTGCTTCGCAGCCCACTCGATCGAGCGAGTTCTATAAAGGGAGAAGTCAAGAAAAAACACATCTCCTTCGGCCGGAGTTTTTCTTGCTTCGCAGCCCACTCGATCGAGCGAGTTCTATAAAGGGAGAAGTCAAGAA
>JALYLI010000200.1 GCA_030774335.1 Acidobacteriota bacterium
GCCCTCCATGATTGCTCGTAAGGGGGGCGACATTGTGAACATCAGCTCACTGGCTGGACTGAATGCGTTCGCGGGGGGCGGGATTTATTGCGCTTCGAAGTGGGGAGTACAGGGGCTGTCGGCGTGCATGGCGGAAGATTTGCGCGCGCACGGGATTCGCGTGAGCACGGTTTGTCCGGGAAGCGTGGCGACGGAGTTTTCAGGGAGTGGGCCGAAAGATGCCTCCAAAGTATTGAGCGCTGAGGATGTCGCGCACGCGGTGGAGATGATCGTCACCCAGGGTCCCAGAAGTTTTGTCAGCCAGATACAGATACGGCCGTTAAGCAAACCCGGCAAGCCCTGATGTGAAACGTAGGTTGACAATAGTCGTTGTAACGACTATAGTGCGGTTCCGTGAGCTCTCGATCCCAAGCAGCGGCCTCTTCCTCCAGCATGGAAATGAGTCTGTTCATCGCGTTCATGCGTATTGCGGACATTTTTGGCGGTGAGGCCGAGCAAGTGGTGAAGACCGGCGGGTTGACCGGGGCGCAGTACAACGTGCTACGGATTTTGCGCGGTGCCGGCCCAGGTGGCTTGGCATGCCGGGAGATTGGTGCACGGATGATTTCGCGCGACCCGGACATTACCCGGCTGCTGGATCGCATGGCAAAGCGCGGCCTGATTACCAGGGAACGGCAGAGCGACGACCGGCGAGTGGTCAAGGCCTTCGTGACGACAAGCGGCCTGCAAATTTTGAAGACTCTAGACCAACCGGTGCGCGAACTACACAAAAAACAGTTCCAGCATTTATCCGCGAGGAAACTGAACGCGCTGGCGGTGATGCTGGAAGAACTTCGCCAACAACTACGGGCGGCCAGCGCACGTTGCGATCCGGAGCCACAGAAGCTTTCCAGGAACAGATAACCTAAAAGGAGACTGTCGTGAGGAAACAATTGAAGAAAATGGTGGTACTAACGGGAATGGCATTGCTGTTCAGCTTGCCGAATCTGGCGGCGACTTCCACGTGGAAAATCGATCCGCAACACAGTGCGGCGCAGTTCTCTGTGCGGCACATGGCGATTTCGACGGTGCGCGGCGCATTCAGCAAAGTTACCGGCACCGTAGTGCTGGATGAGCAGGACGTGACCAAGTCCACTGTTGATGTGAGCATTGATGTCTCCACGGTGGACACCCGCGAACCCGCGCGCGACAAAGATTTGCGCAGCGACCATTTTTTCGACGTCGAGCACTTCCCTACCATGACATTCAGATCCAAGAAAGTTGAGCAAGTTGCCGCAGGCAAGCTGAAGGTCACAGGCGACCTGACCATGCGCGGCACGACCAAAGAGGTGGTGCTGGATGTGGAAGGGCCGACCGCTCCGGTGAAAGATCCCTGGGGCAACCAGCGCGCCGCGGCGAATGCCACGACCAGGATTAATCGCCAGGACTTTGGCGTTAAGTGGAACGCGACACTGGATAGCGGCGGAGTGGTGGTGGGCGACGACGTCAACATCAACATTGACGCGGAAATGATTAAGCAGGTCGCAAAGTAAATACCCGAACGGCTGTTGCGCCAGCCGGACCCAGGACCCCACGTGAAAAATCGGCACGTGGGCGTCTGGCATCCTACCTGTACGCGGGCAATCGCTTCAAAGAGATTTGTCAGAGGAAGGAAACAATTTGTCATGCATAAGCGAACGCCTTTTGATTTTCCGATTCACGATTTAGTGGCCGAGCGATGGAGTCCGCGCGCTTTTAGCGACAAGCCCCTGGCGCCGGATGTGCTGCCGAGTCTTTTTTAGGCGGCACGATGGGCGCCTTCCAGCAGCAACGAACAGCCCTGGGCGTACATTGTAGCTAGCAGGGACGATGCTGAAAATTTCGCGAAACTAGTCAGCATTCTGGTTCCCGCCAACTCATCGTGGGCGAGAAACGCTCCCGTTCTCGCACTAGCCGTGGCGGAGTTGGCGTTCGCGAAATCCGGGTCGCCCAATCGAAACGCCCAGCATGACGTCGGCGCCGCCAGCGCGTGGCTGACTGTTGAAGCCACGTCGCGCGGATTGTTTGTGCACCAGATGGCCGGATTCGACGCAGAGAAGGCCCGACAGGTTTTTGAAATACCCGTGGGATGGGAGCCACTCGCAGCTATGGCCATCGGCTACCCGGGCGGCCCCGATTCCCTGCCGCAACCTTTACGTGACCGCGAGAACGCCCCGCGAACGCGCAAGCCGATTTCCACATTCGTCATGTCCGGAAAATGGGGACAGAAAGCGCCCTTCATTCCTTAAATCGTAGTAAATTCTATCGGCCCTGATGAACAGCACACTTGAATTCCTGGTCCGGCACGGCTATGTGGTTTTACTGGGCTGGGTGTTCGTCGAACAGATCGGCCTGCCGATTCCTTCCATTCCGTTGCTGCTCGCGGCCGGGGCGTTAGCCGGCACCGGGCGGATGAATATTGTCGCGGCGCTGGCCGTCACCATCTTTGCGGCAGTGTGCGCCGATACGCTGTGGTACCTGCTGGGCAGGATAAAAGGCATCAAGATCCTGCAACTGCTGTGCAAGATTTCGCTGGAGCCGGACTCCTGCGTGCGGCGAACCGAGGGGCTTTTTGCCACACAAGGCTCCCGTTCACTCCTCTTCGCAAAATTCCTTCCCGGACTAGGAACCATCGCGCCTCCCCTGGCAGGCGTTTTTCACATGAGCGCGCGCCGTTTTGTGATGTTCGATGCCATGGGCACGTTCCTGTGGGCTGCTTCATTCCTGGGAGCGGGATATATTTTCAGCGGGCAGATAGAACGCATCGCGGAACGGATCGAATCCCTGGGCGGACGCATGGGCGTTATTCTGATCACCGCGTTTGCGTTGTACATCGCTTACAAATTTGTCGGGCGACAAAGATTTCTGCGGCAGCTGCGTATTTCGCGAATCACTGTGGACGAGTTGAAGACGAAAATTGACGGCGGCGAAGAAATTGTAATCGTGGACTTGCGGCATTCCATGGATTTCGAAACGGATCCACAAACCATTCCGGGGGCGTTTCGCATGGATGCCGCCGAGCTGCAGGAAAAGAATGATCGTCTGCCCCGCGACCGCGACGTGATTCTTTATTGCACTTGACCAAACGAAGCCACCAGCGCCCGTGTGGCGCTGCTCTTACGCAAGCAAGGAATAAAGCGCATACGGCCACTGCAGGGTGGACTGGAAGCGTGGCGCGATGCCGGTTATCCGCTCGAAGGCACGGCGCCCGCGGTGAAGCTGATCCCGATTGAGCCGGCTTTGCAATAGGCTGCGAAATTTTGACGTAAAACCTTTGTGAAAAATCAGGCCCCAATCGGGAGATTGGCGTTCCCCGGGATTAAAGGCGGGGGAGCACGATGCCGGCCTGCGACTGGTATTTTCCTTTTTTATCCTTGTAGCTGATCTCGCAGTCCTCGTCGGACTCAAAGAAAATCACCTGGCATAAGCCTTCGTTGGCGTAAATTTTTGCCGGCAGCGGCGTGGTGTTGCTGATTTCCAGAGTCACGAAGCCTTCCCACTCCGGTTCAAACGGCGTGACGTTCACGATGATCCCGCAGCGCGCGTAGGTGGATTTGCCGAGGCAGATGGTCAGCACGTTTCGCGGAATCCGAAAATATTCGATGGAACGCGCCAGCGCAAAAGAATTGGGTGGGATCAGACAAACGTCGCCCTTGTAATCCACCAACGAGCGGGCATCGAAATGCTTGGGGTCGACGATGGTGGAGTTCACATTGGTGAAGATGCGAAATTCGTCGGCGACGCGAATGTCGTAGCCGTAGGACGAGACGCCGTAGCTGATGACCCCTTCGCGCATCTGGCGGTCCGTAAAGGGCTCGATCATTTTGTGCTCCAGCGACATGCGCCGGATCCAGCGGTCTGGCTTGACGGACATCCAACTCCTCCTGGGAAAACAAAGTTAGAAAATTTTGACTTCCGCCGCACAGCACGAATAAAAGAAAAGAACGGCGCCACAAAGGAACAGCAGTGTAGTGTAGGCCGTCGCGTCTTGACAACCCGAGGCGCACGCTCTAGCATCTGCCATCGCACGCGGGAGGCTCGTTTGATCAAGCTGGACATTGTAAATGCGGTGGTGAGCAAGACAAATATCAGCCGCACCAAGGCCGAGCAGGCGGTAGAAACGGTATTCGAATCGTTGAAGACGGCGCTCGGTAAGGGTCAGCGCATCGAGTTGCGGCGCTTTGGCGTGTTCAGCGTGAAACCACGTAAGACCGGCATCGGACGCAACCCGCGCACTGGTGAAGAAGTCAGCATACCGCCGGGAAAAGCTGTGAGATTCAAGCCCGGCAAGGAATTGCAGGGACTGGAAGGCACCAAGCCCGCCGAGTAACACAAGTTCAGCTACAGGCAGAGCTGTGTACTTTCGAATTGGCCATCCGCTCGTGCCAGTGAGTGGCAGAGCTTTCACAACTGTGCTGTACTGGTGATTACTTCCAAGGTCCGCCCATTCGTGGCCACTCGCATCCCAGAAAATACCGCGCCGCCGTTTCGCTCCCCGCTGGATTGGCGAACCATTCCAGCGTTGCGTTCGTATTACACGGGGACGCGGCTGCGACCTTCGAGCAAAAGCCTGGCGCTGGCGGGATTCCTGTTTGTAGTGACGCTGTGCAGCTGCCTGGTGGCTGGGACGCAATTCGCGGTGGCGTTCGCGCACAACGAATCCGTTTCGGTGGATGAGTTTGTGCACGCGTTCAAGCTGCTGTACCAGCACCCCGCCGCGCTGCTGGGCGGCCTGTCCTTCGCGATTACCCTGATGACCATTTTGCTGGCGCACGAGCTGGGGCATTTTTTCGCGTGTCGTCACCACCACATTCGCACGAGCTACCCGTTTTTTATTCCCGCACCCACGCTGATTGGAACGTTTGGGGCCTTCATTTTGCTGCGGTCGCCGATTCGAAATACTCGCGCGCTGTTTGATGTGGGTGCGTCCGGGCCGTTCGTGGGATTTTTGTTCGCCATTCCGGCACTGATTTACGGCGTGATGAACGCGAAGATCGTTCCAGGAATTGCCGATCCCGCCAATTCGGATGTCATCTTCGGCGTGCCGCTGATCCTGCACATCCTTGCGAAGATATTTCACCCCGGCGTTGCGGTGAACACCGTGTTGCTGCATCCGGTGGGCCGCGCTGCCTGGGTGGGATTGTTTGCGACTTCTCTGAATCTTTTGCCCGCCGGGCAACTGGATGGTGGACATATTTTGCGGTCGCTGAGCGTTCGAACTCACCGGCTGGTCTCAGCAGTGTTGCCGGTGTTGCTGCTTTTGCTCGGATTTTTCCGGCATTGGACCGGCTGGTATATTTGGGCAGCGCTTCTGTTTGGTTTCCGGTTTCTGCGCAGTGCGCCGGTATATGACGACACCCCGCTCGATCCCGACCGCCGTTTTGCGGCGGCGCTGGCACTGCTGATATTTTTGCTGTGTTTTATGCCCGCGCCAATATCGAACCTGTGAACGATCGTCGCGTCTAAACACCACATTATCGTGCGCGTTGAAGTTCTCGTTGACCACAGGACAACTGCGGTTATCATGCTTCCTCAGTGCATGTAACGTTTGTAGCGCACAACCCCTTATCCATGCCGCCGCTCGTTCGAACGCTAAGCCTGAAAGATTTATTGTTCCTCTTTATCGGTTCAGTCATTGGCTCTGGCATTTTTCTCACTCCTGGTCTGATTTTGCGGCGCGTGGATGGCTCCGTAGGACTTTCTCTGCTGGTGTGGCTGTTTGGCGGCATTCTTTCGCTTCTCGGCGCGCTGACTTACGCGGAGCTGGCGGCCGCCAATCCTGAAGCGGGCGGGTTGTACTGCTACATCCGTGACGGTTTCGGTCGGGCTTGGGCGTTTCTTTACGGCTGGAGTCTTTTTCTAATTATTGCCAGCGGCACGATCGCCGCGCTAGCGCACGCGTTCACGCGATACCTGGCCGAAATTATTCCGATGTCGGCAATTACGTCCAATGCCGTGGGCGTGTCGATGATCGGGGTGGTCACGGCAGTAAATGTATGGGGCACGCGAAAAAGTTCCGACCTGCAAAACTGGACGACGCTGACGAAAGTCGCCATGGTCGCGATTCTCAGCGCGGTGTTGCTGTCGCTCGGGCGTCACGGAGGGGATTTAGCGCCAGCCATGGGCGTTTCGCCACAACATGGGCCTTCCATACTGTCTGATTTCGGGCTGGCCATGATCGCGGTGCTGTGGGCATACGAAGGATGGCAATTCGGCACCTACAGCGCCGGCGAAGTGGTAAAGCCACAGAAAACATTTCCAAAAGCATTCTTGATGGGCTCACTGTTTCTGATGATCTTGTATCTGGTCGCGGTGCTTGCCTATCTCGTGGCGCTGGGCCCCGCGGCGGCTACTGCGAGTGATGCGATTGCAGCTGATTCGGTGGGCGTGGTGCTGGGCCCGTGGGCGGGAAAAATCGTGGCCATAGCCATTTTGATTTCGACTTTCAGCGCTACCAATAGTGTCGTGCTCACGGCCCCACGCGTTTTTTATGCCATGGCCAACGACAATCTGTTTTTCAAGAAGCTGGCGGAGGTCCATCCACGCTTTCAAACACCGGCCTACGCCATCGCGGCGCTGGGAGTGTGGTCCGCGGTGCTTGCGTGCGCCAGCAAGTTTGCGGAGCTGGCTTCCGGTGCGATTTTTATAGGATGGATTTTCTACGGACTGGGCGCGGCGGCGATTTTTCCGATACGGCGCGCTTCGAAGGGCTTGCCAATTCCCTACCGCGTGCCCGGGTATCCATGGACGCCATTGATTTTTGTGTTGGTGGCGGCGGCGATCGTAGGTAATGCCGTGTTTCTGGCGTTAAGCGATCCCCGGCAGTTCGTTTACCTGGCAGTCGCGATTGGAATTTTTCTGCTGGGGCTTCCGGCTTACTATTTCTGGCGAAGAAAACAGGCTCACCCATAGTTCCTTACATCAGACTTAACGGATCCATGTCCACGAGCACGGCGGTGTCGGGTATTTCATGGGCCTCGCAATGGTCGAGAACTCCCGTGAGCACTTTCGTCAGTACCGATCGTTTCGGTGATTTCAGCAAAAATTGAAATCGATATTCTTTTTTCAAGCGCGCCAGCGGCGCGGCGGCAGGACCCAGAATGCGCGCGCCCTTGCCATTGTGCGGCGAGAAATATTCCGAAAGCTGGCGGGACCAGCGAATGGCTTTTTCCAGATTGGTGTCGCGCACAATCACATTCGCGAGTGAAGTGAACGGCGGATAACCCATAGTGCGGCGAAAGTTTGTCTCGCGTTCAAAAAACGCCAGGTAGTCCTGCTGCACGGCATCCTGGATCGCGTAATGGTCGGGATAAAAAGTCTGGATCAGCACGCGTCCGTGAAATTCGCCGCGCCCGGCGCGCCCGGCAACCTGCGTGAGCAACTGAAAGGTGCGCTCGGCGGCGCGAAAGTCCGGCATGCTGAGCAGGCCGTCGGCGGAAATTACTCCCACAAGTGTGACGCGCTGAAAATCGTGGCCTTTGGCGAGCATTTGCGTGCCGACCAGGATGTCCAGGGCTCCCGCGGCGAAGGCGCCCAGGGTTTGCTGGTACTGGCGCTTGGTGCGCGTGGTGTCGCGGTCGAGTCGAGCGATGCGCGCGGCGGGAAATTCCTTGCGCAGGCGTTCTTCAAGGTGTTCGGAGCCTTCGCCAAAAAAATAAATATATTTGGAATCGCATTTCGGGCAAGTCTTGGGTACGGGCGCGATATAGCCACAGTAGTGGCATTCGAGGCGATTCCTGTTTTTGTGATACGTCAGCGAGATGCTGCAATTGGCGCACTGTACAGATGCGCCACAACTGCGGCACAGTACGGACCAGGAATAGCCGCGACGGTTAATGAGCACCAGCGCCTGCGTGCCGGAGTTCAAGCTATCTTGGATCCCGGCGTGCAGAATCGAGGAGATTGAGCCGGCTTGATGCGTCTGCTGAAATTCCTGGCGCAGATCGACGACTTCCACTTTGGCAAGCTCGCGATTTTCGACGCGGGAGGCCAGCGTGAGCAATTCGTATTTTCCGTTGAGGGCGTGGTGGTAGGTTTCGAGCGAGGGCGTGGCGGAGCCGAGCAACGCTGAGGCATTTTCCATTTTGGCGCGCACGATGGCCACGTCGCGGCCGTGATAGCGCGGCGTTTCTTCCTGCTTGTAGCTGTTTTCCTGTTCTTCGTCGACGATGATCAGGCCGAGGCGCTCGAGCGGCGCGAATACCGCCGAGCGCGTGCCGACAACCACGCGCGCGTCGCCATTGCGCACACGCCACCACTCGCGGGCGCGCTCGACGTCGGTGAGCGCGGAGTGCAATACCGCCACGCCTTCAAAGCGCGCTCCGAACCACGCGCGGCACTGCCGGCCAATCCACAGTGTCAACGCAATTTCAGGAACCAGCACCAGCGCGGTTTTCTGGCGCGCCAGAGTGTCCTGAATGGCGCGCAGGTACACTTCGGTTTTGCCGCTGCCGGTTACTCCGTGAAGCAGTTGCACGCCAAACTCGCCCAATTCGAAGCGCGCGCGGATGCGCTTGAAGGCCGCCTCCTGCTCGGCATTTAGTTCGTGCGCCGGCGGCGCGTAGCCGGTGTCGAAGGGATCTTCGGCGGGATCGATGGGCTCTTCCCAACTGTCGAGCAAGCCCCGGGCGAGCATGCGATCAACGGCGCTGCGCGTCACGTCGGTTAACTTTAGTAACAGCGGCATCGGCAGCGGGCCGCGATCGGCTTGCAACAATTCCTGGACGCGCCTGGATTGCTCCTGGAATTTTTCCAGTGCTTTTCCGTGCAGCGGGTGCGTCCGCAACTTTTCTGGAGGGGTCGCGGATTGCTCTGATGCCTGCGACTCTGCACTTCTCCACGCCACAATGGTTTGCGTTCTTTGCTTGCGCGCCAGCAGGCTCTGGCGAATCTCGATGAGACCGCGGCGGTTCAGTCGCTGTATTAGGGCTGCGGCGGAGCCAATTTTGGCCAGCGTGCCAGCCGGCAGGCTGCCGCCCCTGGCCGACATTTTTGACAGCAGAGAAATTTCTTGCGCATCGAAATCACGCCCGAGGGTCGCGACGCTTTCGTGGAGCAGCCGCTTTCCAGCCTCGGTGATCACGATCTGCTGTTGCGCGCGCAGTTCGGTGATGGGCGGGAGCATGGCGCGGAAAACTTCCCCGATGGGCGCGAGGTAATAGCCGGCGATCCAATGTCCAAGGTCCAGCAGCGCGGGCGTTAGCGCGGGAATCAGGTCCAGAACCTTGGAGATGTCCCGGATTTTGGTTTTTTCTGGCGGGCGTTCCGGAAGGTCGGTGATGACGCCAACCATGGACTTGTTGCGGAACGGAACGAGCACGCGGCTGCCAGCGAGCGCCGATTCCTGCATTGCTTCGGGCACCGCGTATGTGAAGGTGGTCCGAAGCGGCACCGGGAGTGCGACGTTACAGAATGATTCGTTCATGGGACGCGGTTAGTTTAGCAGGCACTGGAAATTTGAATCGATTACGTGGGGGTGAGAAGCACGCTACAGGCTGATCAACAGGATGCCGGCAAAAATTGTAGCGATGCCGGCCCACTGCCATCTGGCGACGTGTTCCTTCAAGAAAATTGCGGCCAGGCCGACGGTGACGGCGCCATAAAGCGAGCCGAGAACGCTGACGATGGCGACTTGCTCATATTGCATGCCGCGATTGCTGACCACGAAGG
>JALYLI010000201.1 GCA_030774335.1 Acidobacteriota bacterium
CGCCGGTGACGTTGGCGGCGGTCAGCTTAATTTCATTTCCAACGTCACGCTTGGCGGCAACAGCGCGAAGATTCTTGCGGCTGATTCGGTCACCATTTTCAACAAGGTTGTGGTCACCATCGGCGGCTCAAATCCGGCCGATGTTTACACCAACCACGCCAATTACACGGGCTCCGGCGGTAATGGAAGCACCACCGGCACGTTCGCGGGCGCCGGAGCGAATGATCCTCAACCGCTAAGCAGCGCGCCGCCATTCGATGATCCTACTGCCACCCTTACCACCAGCAGAAAGGCGACCGGCGTCGTAATCAACGTCAGCAGCACAGAGCAGTTGCTTTCTCTGCTCGATGGTGCTGCTCTCGGTCCTGGCGGGAAGATCGTGATTCCGGCTTCGAAGACCACGAGCAATTGGAGAAATTCCAGTGGAATGAATGCCGCTGGCCGCTTGAACGCAGATCGTCGCGCGGTGGATATCCTGACCGCGTCCTCGTTGCCGGGCCCGAGGCGTTTGCCATAATGAACATGGATTCCTGGAGCGGTCTTGTTTGAAGGAATGCGTGGCGACCGCGCCAACTTTCGGTTCGATCAGTAGACGTCGCGCTTGTGGCGTTTGTCGCTCTTCAGTTTTTCCAGAAACTCGTTCGCGTCATCGACGCTCTTGCCGCCTTGTTCCTGCACAATTGTGCGGAGCGCGGCATCGACATCCTTCGCCATACGGCGCGCATCGCCGCAGACAAAAAAGTGCGCGCCCTCAGGGTCGAGCCATTTCCAAATCTCAGCCGCGTTTTTCATCATGCGATTTTGCACGCAGACCTTCTGGGTCTGATCGCGAGAAAGCACAATCGATCCGCGTGAGAATTCCGTCGCGCTGGAGCCAAATCATCACCTCCGCTGCGATGAGTTCATTCAAATTTTACTAGTCGAACGGGATTCAAGCGGCACAGCCATAGCGCAAGGCCGCATCAGCCGGTCATGCGGCCACGCAGGCCAGCCGCGGCGAGGTCGTCCGCGTGCGCACCCATCACGCGCTCGAGCAGTTGCGGCCCAGTCATGCGGAAGGCCGCATCATGCGGACATGCCGCCACGCAGGCTGGCCGCGGCGAGGATAGGTCACCGATCGCATCGCAAAGATCGCAGTTGGCGGCCTTAAGCTGGCCGACGACGTGAGTTCGCCCGATGTGTTCCGGGTCAGGCATCGCAATCCGGTTTCGTTCGTTAGGTATCATGAAAATGCTGCCGTAGGGACAGTTTTCGGCGCATAAGCCGCACCCGATGCAGTGGTCCTCTATGACGATCTGAAGGTGCTTGCCCCGATGAATGGAGTCGACGGGACACCCGACCATGCAATGTGGATCCGTGCAGGACCGACAGGAGGTAGCAACCATAAAATTATCCAGGCGTTGCCCCGCCCGGAGCAGGCGCGGAATCGGAATACCGTGCGTCGTCGTCCCGTGTTGCTCGACACAGCCCTTAGTGCAGGCGTCGCACCGCGTGCAGTTATCCAAGTCGAGCACGAGAATACTCTGACCTTCATAAAGACCTTGCTCGATATACTCGTCGAGGACTCGGTGACCCACCGTCGAACTGTACAAACGAGCGAGAGATTGCTCAATGATCCTTCGACGAAGGACGTCAAATTTGCGCAGCATCTGAAGAAAATCGGCACGGCTAAGTTGCGCCAGCTCCAGTTGATTCAACGCGGAGCAAGTCGCGCTGCGTACTCCTGGTGGAAAGACAGCGGTTAAATCGTCGCCGGCCTGATCGAGCTTACTCTTCAACGACCGGTCGATTTCTTCCACCGTCTTTCGCTCATCATCCAGGGATAGAGCGAGCAATCCGATCTCTCCCAAAACTGTGCCGGGTCCTTTAGTGATGATTTTGGTCTCCTTCCCATGCCGTTGAACACCGACACGGACGTGACCGATGCGAACGAGATACAAACGAGTCGCGATCTCGCCCTCTTTAAAGAGAGTTTGACCCGCTTGAACGCCGACGAAGGTAAGTCGATGCCGAAGGTAATCCACGATACGGCCGTATTCCTCCTGCTCGATTCCACTGAACAAATCCATATTTTCTAACGCCAGGTCCAAAGAGCTCTCACGGTATTCGCTTTCAAATCTCTGGCGTAGGCTTGGGAGCCGCATTAGCCGATCGAGCACATTGCGGCGGATCTGCCATACCTCGCCATCTTCCAGAGCGGTGACGTTGGCGGCTCGCGGCGATCCGCTCAAACATGCCATTTCGCCGATAATCACATCTTTAGAAGTCCGTTCTCTTACAATGGGCTTCTGGCGACCAAACCATGGCAGGCTCTTCCCCGATCTCGGCGCCTTGGGAAAGATTGTCACCTTAAACCTGCCGTGTCGGATAATGAAAGCGGTATTACCAGGATCCCCCTGGCGGCATAAGACCTGCCCGGCTCTAACTCGTCGACGAATCACCAAGCCCCGCTGCCAGAGCAAAAACTTGGGTGGAATTCCCGCGAAGATAGGATCGGAAGTCAACTCTCTCGCCGTCAACACTTCGGCAGATCGGTCCTCCGCAAGAATTTTGATCTGAGCGACGGGCTTGAAGGTGATTGCGCTCGTGGGACAGGACACCATGCATTCGCCGCATTGCACGCAGGTCGATTGCCCCATCGGAACGTTTAGATCGAATCCAATTCCGGTCGTCGCTCCTTTTCCTGTCCGCCCGATGACATGGTTCTCCTTGACATCATCACAGGCGCGGACACAGCGATCGCAGAGAATACAGGCGCTGTGATCGACCAGGAAGACGGGAGAGGATGAATCGAATTCGCGCCGGCCGGCGAGTGGCCGCGCAGGCGGCGCCGGGTTCGATAAGATCTCAAGCTTGAATCGCGACGAATCGGCCCCGCATCGTTGCGTCATCTGGCCGAGCTCATTAAACTGCGCGAACTCTTTCTCCAGCTCAGGAGGATTCGCCGGCTTCAGATGATCTGCCGCCAACAGTTCTGTCACCACCTTCACTGTCTGCCGTACTCGATCGCCATCGGGTCCAGGGGCGTTCATGGTAAAAACCTCCATCCCCTCCTTCACTTGGTGCTGGCAGGCGGGCAGCAGTTTGCGCTCCGCCGCCCGACGGCCCCGCTTTTGGCCGTAGATCTGGACTATGCAAAGACGGCAGACCGCCACGGGGGACATGTGCGGCTGATGACACAAAACCGGGATCGGGATCTTCTTCTCGTCACCGATTTGCTCCACATAAAGCTTCCGCGCCGCATCAAAAATCGTTGTATAACGCGGTGTCGTGCGCCCTTCCAGATCGAGCACGATGTTGCCATTGGCATCGGTTAACGGCTCCGCTAATGGCACGGTCACCGGCACACCATCGATCTGCAGCGTGACATCCTTTTCGTAGTCGGATTCGGTCGGGCTATCCAGCCGGACAAGTTGCCCATTGATGTCGCGGCTGAATAATCCTTCGTCGTCGTCACGAACGAATAAACCGGCAACGAAATCCGAGTCTAGCGGCATACGCTATCCTTCAGCAGGTTTCCCGGTGAGTGCCGCACCATTTCCTGACAAATGTTTTGTCACGTCTTCCTCAAAGAAGGCAGCGGCCGTCATGAGAGGAATCGGGACCGACCGGCCCAGGCCGCAAATCGACGCTAACTCAATCGCTTTGCCCATCTCTTTGATCAGCGGCAAAACTTCATCCTTCCAGCTTGCCGCTTGAATCTGCCCACCAAGCAAATGTGATCCGAGCGATGCCAGCTTCTGCGACCCCAGCCGGCACGGCACACATTTCCCGCACGACTCATTGCGAAAAAACTCCACGGAATTGACAGCTTGCTCGGCCATGTCCCGGTCCTCCGCATAAACGGTCAACCCGGCGCCCAGCGCCTGCGTAGGGCTTAGCGCCCGGAAAAGATTCAGCTCCAGCTCGAGATCAAGAATATCGAGTTCAGACGAGGCCGGGTCAAACCCGCGCCGAGCTGCCAGCGCCTGCCAGCTCTTATTGTTTGTGTGGTCGCGAGGCAAGCCGTTACCTGCCTTAAGTTTTGCGGGAAGAAATCCACCGGACGGGCCCGAAGGGGCGAAACCTTTGAGCTTTTTATCGCCCGCAATGCCTCGACAATATTTGTCGCCGTAAATGAGTTCGCGCAGGGTGATTCCCATTGGGACCTCATAAACACCTGGGCGCTTGACGTCTCCCGAAACCGAGAAAATTCGGCGACCCTTCCATCCATTCACGCCTTGTTCAGCGTACGCTTTGCCGCCGTTAAGGCAGATGAAGGGAACCCAGGCAAACGTTTCAACATTGCTCACGAGCGTCGGAAGATCCTCCAACCCATTCGTCTCCAATTTCGGCGGCATGTTCCGCGGCTCGCCGCGGCGATCCGACATGGCTTCGATAAGTGCGCTCTGTTCTCCGCAAATATAACCCCCGGGACTGACGAACACCGAAATGGGCAAAGATCGACCAAGTAACATGGCATCCTCGCCGCAGAGCCCGAGTTGCTCCGCGCGACGAATCTCGGCCCGACACGCCTCGATTTGTTCGGCGTATTCATGGCGAATGTAGATGAAACCCTGCGTGGCCTCGGTGATCAGACCGGCCAGTATCACCGCTTCGACGATCAGATGCGGGGTGCGCAGGAGAAGCTCGCGGTCCTTGAACGTGCCGGGTTCGCTCTCGTCGCCATTCACCACGATAAATGCTCGATCGTCCGATTCCCGCTGCCGAGCTTTTCGCACCGCGTCTCGCACATCCCGCCACTTTTGCACCGCGGGAATTCCCGCGCCGCCCAATCCGCGGAGATCGGCGTCGCGGATCTCATCAAGAAGGATATCCGACCACCCACCCAACTCCGGACCTTTCGCCCATTCGTCTTCCGTCTGCCAGCAGCGCGCCGCATCATGAATGGCGGGCTCCATTTCGAAATCAACCCGCATCTGGCGGATAGCCGCCATGCGAAACTTTTCCAGCATTCCCAGAGTCCACTCCGGCTTCGCCGACAGAAATTTCATAGCCGCGCCCAAGGAGGCGTCGCGCGCCGCGATCGCTGCGCGCACCGCCCGATAGTCTGGTGAATCTCCTTTGTAGGGGTCGATCATGGCGTCGTCGCCAAGAAAACTCTGATCGACATCATGGTCCGGTGCTGGTGGCACACCTTGAAGAGTTGCCGCGACGATTGCCTTCAACTCATCGCTCGATCGCGCAAGATAATAGTGCTCGTGCTCGGAGCCCTGCACCGACAGGCAGGCTGCCGGCGCTCGGTCGCACCGGCCCAGACACGACGTTCCCTGGACCGCGACGTGTTCGCTTGTGAGCGCATCCAATTCCGGCAGCATTTTGCCAGAACCGGCCAGGTTACATGATAAATCGCGGCAGATTCGCAGCACGACCTTCTTGGGACGTGTGAGCAGGAAGTGGGGGAAGAAACTGGCCACCGCCTGGAGCCGATACTGCGGCACCCCCGTCTCTTTAAAGAACTCCTCGAGAGCTTCTGGCTTCAAATAGCCGAATCGCTGCTGAATGCGATACAAGGCTGGCACGAGCACCGGAGAATACGAAGTCAGCTGTTCTGTCGCCATTCTTCTTCTCCAGATGTAGCCCAGAGCACCAGAGCGCCGAGAGCCGGCGCCGCGCTGACGGAAGTCAGGGGCTCGTTAGGCATAGATGCAGGGCAATGTTATTACGGAGC
>JALYLI010000202.1 GCA_030774335.1 Acidobacteriota bacterium
TGGAGCCGCCCGAGCGTTCCGTCCGCGTTCGACCCGGAATTTATGTCTGCGGCGATCATCGCGACAATGCTTCCATTAACGGCGCCATGGTTAGCGGACGCCGCGCCGCTGAAGCCGTTATGGAAGACTTCGCCCGTTAATTATTCATTAGCCGCGCCCGTTTCCCACATTTCCACACGCCGCTGCTGTGCAGAACTTGCGTACTATTGACGGTATTATCACCGCCTTTGAAACTGATGCTGTATGGCGCGTTACTCAGCTTTCCTCGGCCTTCAGGTTGAAGTTCAATATCGCGCGGGCGATATACTTTTGCCTGCCTCCGGCACTTTCGTCGGTGACACTGGGCGCTCCGTTTTCCTGGAGCAAAACTTCGAACAGCGCGGTCAGCGACGGAATTTTCGTTGGGAAATCCCTTATCAGTACATCGTGCGGCTGGCCGAAAAGAACGCTGCGCTGGTAACATCCGCCGCTCAAGAACCTTCTTCCGCTCGCGAGCCCGCTACCGCCGAAACCGATCAGGCGTCCAGTTCCCGGGAAGAGTCCGATGGGACAGAGGCTGCAAAAGACGTGTTGGAAGCGGAACAGCCGGAAAGCGCCCACGCCGCGGCTGCCGGTTATACCTCCAAAGCCTCAGTGATCTATCCACGCCAGCTAACTTCGAACAGCTGAATCCAGCGCCTCCGCTGCTTCCCAAGCGACCGCCCGTTCCGTTTTCCTGACAAACGGAAAATTCCCTCGTTACGTTACAATCATCGTTTGAACCAGGGTTGATGTAACTTTCTTCTCATAAATGCGGAGGTCTGGTGAATTCTGCTATTGGACCGCAATCGAAGATTGGATTTATTGGTCTGGGCTTGATGGGCCGGCCCATGGCCTTGAATCTTGTGAAGGCCGGCTTCGCGGTGACGGTGTGGAACCGTACCGCGTCGCGAGCGGATGAACTGGTCGTCGCCGGCGCCAGCCTCGCAAAGTCGCTTCGCGAATTGGCCGCCGATTCTGATTTGCTCATCACCATCGTTAGCGACCCGCCGGCGCTCGAAGAAGTTCTCTGGGGCGCTGACGGCGCCATGCAGTCGTTGCGGCCCGGCAGCATTTACATCGACTCCAGCACCGTGTCGCCGGATCTTGCGCGCAAGATTGCCGCGGCCTGCGCCGAACGCGGCGTGCGTTTCCTGGATGCGCCAGTCACCGGAGGCGACTGGGGAGCTAAAAAAGGTGAGCTGATTTTCATGGCCGGAGGCGATGTGTCAACCCTGACCGAAGCCGAGCCCGTTCTTCGAGTACTCGGTAAGAAATGGTTTCATCTGGGCGAAAATGGCGCCGGTCAAACCATCAAGCTGGCCATGAACCTAATCCTGGCTTTGCAAGTCGAAGCGCTCGCGGAAGCCCTGGCGCTCGTCAATGCCGCCGGTATACAGGGGGAAAAGCTGGTTGAAGTGATGCAATCCAGCATGGCGCGCTCCGGCGTCCTCGATGTGAAATCACAAAATTTGCTGAAGGGCGAATACACCCCGAGTTTTCCGCTGCGCCTCATGCACAAGGATATGAAGCTCGCACTTGAACTCGCCAAGCGGGTCTCGGTGGATTTGCCCACGACCACCGCTGCATACAAAACCTACTCAAAGGTTAAGGAGGAGGCTAAAGAAGACCTCGATTATTCCGCGGTCATGAAGTTCTGGAAAAAGTAATGGCCTAGCGTCACTCTCACGGCCGGGCATTAGGGGAAAAAAATCCAATCGGCAGATCCCGTGCCGTGCGCAATCCAGCCGGTGCATCCAGAATTACCGGAATCGAATTTACCACCACCGATGCGGTAGCGATATCACCTGGCGAACCTCCGGGAATCACCAGGCTGATATTCGGGTGTCCCCGCAACTCTAGCGTGTCTCCGGGATCTTTTGCGCCGACGTACATCTGCAGTTCCAGATGAATTAGTTCTTTTCCATTGGAGAGCCCGCGTGCGATCTGATGAACTCCCGCGGCCTGCCCGGCTTCCACAGTCAGAAATTCCGTTTGTACTCGTTCACCTGCCACCACCGGCTCAATCGTCTCAGTGATTTCGTCCACCGTTAAATTCAAGCTGTCCGCCACCAGCGCCACTGACTCCGGCAGTCCCACATGCTTGATCGTTCCGGCGGTGACTTTTTCGCGAAATTCCTCCAGCGTCATGCCCGCTCCGATTTTCTTCTGCAGCGGCAGCCGGCGTGTTCCGCCATCCACTATGCGCCTTCCGCTGACATATTCTATTCGTTGCGATACCGCGGCAAGCGTCACGATCAATTTGTCCAGCACGAAGCCCGGATTCACGCCCGTGCCCACCACCGCTACTCCCCAGTCTTTCGCCGCCTCATCGAGCTTCTTCGCCAGCTCTGGATACGTCCGAAAGGGGTACGAAAGCTCCTCGCAGGTCGAAATCACGCAGGATTCAGCTTCCAGGCAGGCCAGCAGTTGTTCCATCACCTTAGGCAGAGCGGACGAAGTCGAATGAAGGACCACATCGGCGGCTTGTCCCAGCACTTCCGACGCGTCGTCGGAAATTTTCACGCCCCACGGCGCATCCAAAGCGCCCACCACTTCTCCCAGGTCGCGGCCCACTTTCTCCGGATCGGAGTCAATGGCGCCGATAATCTCGATGGCCTGCTTTTCCCGCATTAATTTAGCAATGGAAGCGCCGATAGGACCAACACCATACTGGATGGCGCGAATTTTCTTTTTCACGTCGTCTCACTCCGCGCGACTCAACGCACACCGCGCATTTTGGCTGGGAACGGAACAGCTACGATAAAGGAATTTCGGAGCCCAGGCAATGTGTAAGGCCTCAAATCCGATGCACACTTGCCGCGGCCTTTCGCCAGGACGCATACTTCGAATCGGGTGCTACACTGGAGAATCGTAATGCCCGAAAAAAAATTTGCTGAAAATGAAGTAACCGAACGCCTGAACCAGCTCGATGGCTGGAGTTTGAAATCCGGAAAGCTCCATCGCGCCTTTGAGTGCAAGGATTTCGTCACCGCCTTCGGAAACATGACGCGCGGCCCCTGGTTGCGGAGTCCATGAACCACCATCCCGAATGCTTCAACGTCTACAATAAGGTGGTCATTGACCTAAATACTCACAGCGTCCGTAGCCTCACCGAACTCGATTTCAAACTCGCCGCCAAAATCGACCAGAACTTCGCCGCCTGAGGCCTCACCGGTCCGCGACACTCGCCGCGTGTATCTTCCCGGACATCTAATCGCCAAATGCATTGACTCCTTCCGCCATTGAGCCACAATAATCTCCCCTTTCTTTTCAGTCAGTTCAGAGGACTACCTCTCTAGTCTCGGCCATACGGTTGTCCCATGACGTTTCGTCTCGATTCGGTCCGGCCCAAGCTTTACTTGACCGCTCCATCGTCGCTGCACCTCGTTTCACGCCCGCAAAAGTGCGCTCCACCCGTCAACAGCAGGCCGGATTGAGATGCTCCTGTCTCGCACACTCAGGTTCCGCCGGCGGCTCTTCGTCGCTGGTGTGGTGGTGAGCATAATTCTTCTGGTGACTTTTTATTTGGTGTTCCGCAATTCCGCGCAGGCGGCGGCCAGGAACAGCGCGGTCGCTCACTCTCAGGAGGTCCTCAGTACCATTGCTCGCGCGCGATTGGAACCTGCCAGCCTGCAGAATCAGGTTTGGGCTTACCGTTCCTCCCACGATCCAGAATTACCTTTGCGGTTTCCCGTTTATCTTCAAAATCTAACGCTGGATATTCGGCAGTTGCGCGATCTCACCGCCGATAATGCCGCGCAACGAGTGGTATTGTCCGAATTGGCGCCCATCCTCACCAACCAGATGCTCTCGCTCCAACAGGCCATGCAGCGCGCCGCCCTGGCCCCCGACGAAAACAGCGATTTGACCTTTGACTGGACTACTCCAACGCCTCTTTCTGGGCATGTCCAGCGGCTATTCGGGATTCTGGAGTCCAATGAGCGCGCGCTTCTCGTACTAAGAATTACCGCTCTCCGCGACAGCACTCGCCGCGGCAACTTGATTCTCCTGGCGGCTGCGACTCTTACTTTTGCCGTTCTTGCCTTCGCCGGTTGGCTGGTTTCACGTGAATTGATGACTCGCGCTGACTTACACATGGGCATTGGCGAGGCTGCGGGACTTCTCGGCGTGAAGTTTGAAGACCAGCGCACCAAACTGAGCCACGCCATAAAGGAACTTAATGTTCAGATTCGCAAACGCCAACGCGCCGAAGCCGATTTGCAATCCTTGAATGAAGAACTCGAGAAGAGGATCCATTCCAGAACTTTGCAATTGCAGGAAGCCAATACAGAACTGGAAACTTTCAATCATGCAGTGGCCCACGACCTTCGTGCGCCTTTGCGCCACATGGAAGGCTTTTCACATTTTCTGCAAAAATATGGTCCGGGCCTGCCGGAAGAAGCTCAACATTACCTGGACCGCATTCGCTCAGCGACGACACACATGAGCAGCCTTGTGGAAGGCTTGCTGCAGCTTTCCCATGTCGGAAGGCAGCTGCCCAACCTGCTTCCTGTATCGCTGCGTGCCTTGTTTGATGACGCGTTCGCCAAATTGCAACCTGACTTGCTGCACCGTGAAATCGAGTGGCGCGTCGGTGAACTACCGGTGGTCGAAGGCGACCCCGTACTTCTCGCACAGGTGTTCACCAATTTACTTTCTAACGCCCTCAAGTTCACGCGCTTGCAGCCTCACGCCGTCATCGAAGTCGGCAGTTCCGAGTTGGCAGCGGAGAAAGTTATCTTCGTTCGCGATAATGGCGTGGGCTTCAACTCTGATTACGCGGCTAAGCTTTTCGGCGTTTTTCAGCGCCTTCATCGCCAGGATGAATTTGAAGGCACGGGCATAGGATTGGCCACCGTGCAGCGCATCATTCGCCGGCACGGCGGCCGTATCTGGACGGAATCCACGGTGGGCCAGGGCGCGACGTTTTTCTTCACGTTACCGTTGTCGCAGCAAATTGTTGTGCAACCACATTCTCTGGTCGGAGCCGGCGCATGATTAACTCTGAATACGAAATTCTCCTGGTGGAAGATGATGCCGCCGATGCGGAACTCACCGTGCTGGCTCTCAAGGAGGCGGCCTTCGCCCACCGCGTAATCTTGGCCAGAGACGGCGCCGAGGCCCTCGATGTACTTTTCTGCCGGCGCGCCCATGCGCACCGGCGGTTCGAAAATCCGCCTCATCTGGTTTTGCTGGATCTTAAACTGCCCCGCGTCAATGGCCACGATGTTCTGCGGGCCATCAAAGCCGATGAACGTACCCGCCCCATCCCCGTGATCGTGCTGACTTCCTCCGATCAGGAACGCGATTTGATCCAGTGTTACCGGTTGGGCGCAAACAGTTACATCAAAAAACCAGGCGAGGTGCTGAAATTCGGGGAAATGGTGCGTCACTTAGCCCGCTACTGGCTCATCATCAATCGGATGCCTCCGCCCTCCGCGTTTACACCCCCGTCGCTGGGAGAAAGCCTATGACCTTGCCGGTGACTGAGAAAGCCCTCGCCATCGTCGCCGCGTCACGCACGCCAGTGGAGTTACTGATCGTCGAGCACTCGCCGGACGACGTGGAACTGATGCTTCTGGAATTAAATAAAGCGGACGTCGTAACGAACCACACCATCGTAGAAGACAGGCGCCAGTTTTGTCAGGCCATCTCGGACCGGCCCTTCGACGCCGTCTTATCCGATTTCAACTTGCCCACCTGGACGGGCATGGACGCGCTGCGTGAGCTGCGGGTCATGGATAAGATCACACCATTTCTGCTCGTCACCGGAACACTTGGCGAAGAAGCCGCCGTGGAATGCATAAAACAAGGAGTCAGCGATTTCGTGCTCAAGGAGCATATGGTGCGCTTGCCGGTGGCGTTGCGGCGCGCGATCATCGACAAAAGACTGCGCGAAGAAAATGTCCAGGCCTTGGAGGCCCTGCGCGCGTCAGAAGCGCAAAACCGCGAGTTGGTGCACCATACCATCTTCGGCATCTGCAATGTCGATGCCGCCGGGACCATCCACGACGCCAATCCAGCGCTGCTGCTCATTCTCGGTTGCGATTCTCAAGCCGGCTTGGGGAAGTTATCGTTCGGAGCCAATCTCTTCCGCTTTCCCGAACAATACGCGCGGATTATGGCCCAATGCCGGGAGACAGGCAGCGTGCATGGCGCCGAGGCGGAATGGCGGAAATGCGATGGCCGATATGTCAACGTCCGCCTACATTTACGATTTCTGTACGATCCGCTGCGGCGCAGAGCATTCGAAGTGATTGTGGAAGATGTTACGGAGTTTCGCACCATGGAGCGCCAGTTGCGCCAGGCACAGAAGTTTGAAGCCATCGGACAGCTTGCCGGCGGCATTGCCCACGATTTCAATAACGTAATCGGCGCCATTCTCGGTTGGGCGGAGCTGGGCTTGGATCAGAATCGCGCCAATCCCGAGACCGCCAACCGCTTCGAGCGTATTCGCGAACAGGCGGAGCGAGCGGCCGGGCTCACTCGCGAACTGCTGGCCTTCGCGCGCAAACAGGTTTTGCAGCCCCAAGCGGTAAATCTCAATGACGTGACCGCTGGACTGCTCAGTTTCATTGAGAAGGTGATACCCAGAAACATAGTTCTTAAGTTTGTCAGCGCGCCTCTCGAGCCGGTGAAGGCCGATCTCACGCAAATGGATCAGGTGCTGATGAACCTTTGCCTCAATGCTCGCGACGCCATGCCCAATGGCGGTCGCCTGACCATCGAAACAGAAATGATCGATCTCGACGAAGCCTATTGCCGCGTGTATCCCTATGTGAAGCCCGGCCGCTACGCCGTGCTCTCCACCTCCGATACCGGAATTGGCATGAACCCGGAAACGCGAGACCGTATCTTTGAACCGTTTTTTACTACTAAAGAAGTTGGCAAAGGCACCGGCCTGGGCCTCGCCACGGTTTATGGCATCGTCAAACAACACCATGGCTTTATTCAGGTGTACAGCGAGCCCGCGCAAGGCTCTTTATTCCGGATTTATCTTCCGGTCATGACCGGGGCAGACGGTATTACCCCCCAGATTCCGCCGGCTCCGGTACGCGACGATTTGCGCGGTTCCGAAACTGTTCTTTTTGCAGAGGACCATGAATCCCTCCGCGAAATGGCTTATCAGACGCTCACAGCGCTCGGATATAGAATGTTGTTGGCGTCTGACGGAGACGAGGCCTTACAGATGTGCGAGAACGAAACTCCCGCACTGGCTATTCTCGATGTCATCATGCCGCAGCGCGGCGGTCCGGCCACAGCTGAAAAGTTGCACCAGAAGTTTCCCGGCTTGCCGGTCTTGCACACCAGTGGTTATTCCCCGCAGTACGACGAAAGTGTTCTCGCCGCGTCCAACGCTCACTATCTTCAGAAACCATACAGCCCGCGCAACCTGGCCCGCTTGGTCCGGCAAATTCTCGATCAGAGCAAGATGGCCTTGCCAGCCGTAAGCCCAAGTAAGCAAATGATTTAATGCGAACTGTGGAGAGGTTTACGCTTTACCAGCATGGTCGCGACTCCTGCTCTGCGGCCTTAGCCGTTGACAAGCCCCGTCGCAGGTGCTAAAAGCTCAGAAAAGACAAGTCTGTGGAGGGTGAGTCTCCTAACGCATTGCTACTCAGCGGTACGCGAGTGAGGCCGTAGTCTGGACTGGCAGGGCAGACTGCTGCATCGTTCGCAGATTTGTCGTGCAGCACCCCACCCCGGGAGGTGAAGACTTTTGTTTTCACCTCCTTTTTTGTCCTCTTCATCGCTCTGCGACAGGTTTTTTCGCGCCACGCAGCAGGTCAGCTAAAATGAAGCCGCGTTTGATCAGGAGCTGATTTCCTCGAATGGGTTCCTCTGTACCGCTCCTCCATCTTAACAACGTGACGGTTTTCCGCGATGTTCCGGAACACCCGGTGACCTCGCATGCCTCCGCTGCTCATCAACCACGCCCCGCGCTCGAAGATATTACCCTGCGCATCGAAGCCCGCGAACACGTCTGCATCCTGGGCCCCAACGGTTGCGGAAAATCCACGCTGATAAAAACCATTACCCGCGAATGCTATCCGGCAGCTCGCCAGGACTCCTCCATCTCCATCCTCGGACGCGAACGCTGGAACATTTTTGAGCTGCGCTCGCTGCTCGGTATCGTGTCGCCCGATCTCCTGGGCTCCTGCACCACCGACGCTACCGGTCGCGACGTGGTGCTCTCCGGATTCTTCAGCAGCACGCGCATTTTTCCCCACCACCATCCGGATCCACAGCAACTGGCGCTCGCGAACCGTGCCCTCGAGCGCATGGGCGTCGCGCATCTGGCGCATCGCTCTGTCGCGCATATGTCTTCCGGCGAAGCCAAGCGCACGCTGATCGCCCGTGCTCTTGTTCATCATCCGCAAGCTTTGCTTTTCGACGAACCCGGCAACGCTCTGGACATTGCCGCGCAATTGCAGCTACGGCAAACCATGCGCACCCTCGCGCAATCGGGAATGGCCATCCTGCTGGTCACCCATCACGTTTCTGAAATCATTCCCGAAATAGAGCGGGTAATTTTGCTTCGCGATGGCCGCATTGCCGGCGATGGACCTAAAGCTTCCATGCTGACATCCGAAAAAATGTCGGAATTGTTTGGTGTACCGCTGCGCGTCACTCGAGGGGGCGAGTACTTCAATATCGGTGAATAATGTCCAGGCGTTGCTGCGGTGGAGAAATACAAAAATGAAGTGATGCGCCGCTTACGGGTGCACGATGGGCTTTTGCCCGCTGATCTCATCAAATTCGATGAGCATATTGTCCAGCAGGCGAGTGGTCCCAAACTTTACCGCCAGCAACGCATAAGCGCTGCGATTCACGAGCGCGACCGGTTGAAATGTTTGCGCATCCACGATTTCTGCGTATTCGGCTTTCCCTCGAGGTTCCTGATCCAGCACTCGCCGCATTGCCGATTGTAATGACTGCGCGTCGCGGGTTCCCGCATTCAGTGCTTTCTGCGCCGCCTGCAACGCGCGATGCAATACCGTCGCGGCTTGGCGATCCTCCGCGCTCAGATAGCCGTTGCGCGACGACATCGCCAGCCCGTCGGCCTCGCGCACAATGGGACAAATCACAATCTCCGAATTCAGGTTCAAGTCCTTAGCCATTCGCGAAATAATGGCTGCCTGTTGCGCGTCTTTTCTTCCGAAGTAAGCAAATTCAGGCTGAACAATCTGTAAAAGCTTCAGCACCACGGTACTAACCCCGCGAAAATGCCCGGGACGAGAGCGGCCTTCGAGGCGCTCGCTCAATCCTTCCACGGACACATAGGTTGAATAATTCGGCGGATAAATTTCCGCCACTTCCGGTAGGAATACGCAATTCACCCCTGCGCCGGAGAGTTTCTCCGTATCTGCCTCGATAGCGCGGGGATATTTCGCAAAATCTTCAGCAGGACCGAACTGCGTGGGATTCACAAAAATCGAGACAACTATCGAGGAGCATTCCAGCCGCGCTCGCTTTATCAGCGAGAGGTGTCCTTCATGGAGCGCTCCCATTGTCGGAACCAGGCCGACGATGCGATTCTCGGCACGCTCTTTGCGCGAGAATTCTTTCATCCAGGAGACCGTTCGTATGATTTCCACGATGGAGGTAGGGGTTAGGCCCCGGCCGCTTGCGAGCGCTCACGATAAAAGTGAATCAGGTCACTGGAGAGTGGTTTGGCGTCCAATTGCCGCAACATCGTGGCGACCTGTCCACGATGATAGGTCCCGTGATTCACCATGTGCTGCATGGATTGCCACAATGGATTCTTATATTGGCCAAAACTCAGCGTGCGATACTCGTGCACTTTATTGAGGTCCTCTTGTGACAAACCGCTGGCGAATTTCAGTAGTCGCATTTCATCTTCCTGCCAACGCGATTTCAACGCGGCAATATCATGGAATTGCGCGACCTCAGGCAAGGACGCGGGCGATCGGCCCTGGAATCGCTCCAGCCACAGCCATTCCGAGCCCCACAGATGCGCGAGTGTATCTCGCACCGACGAAAAGCTGGAACCCAGGGGCTTCGAGAATTGTTCCAAGGTCAGCGTCGCCGCGGCGTCCAGCGAACGATGGTTTGCCCACGCGTTGTAATCGTACAGAATGCGAATTTCTTCCGGCGACATCACATCCTCCGAACATTCTGATGGAATTTAACGCCTTTAACCCGTGATGGGAATAGTCTTGCGGCTCTTGGCGCTCTGCGTCGAATGGTAAGATTCGGCATCCGAAGGAAAATTTGCACTACGCACGTCGTCGCAATACTCGCGCACCGCGCCGGAGATCAAATCTCCCAGGTTCGTATATTGCCGTGAAAATTTCGGCGTTTGCCCGAAGGTTAATCCCAGCATATCGCTGAGCACCAAAATTTGTCCGTCGCAATCGGGGCCGGCTCCGATCCCGATAGTTGGAATGCGCACTTCCCCCGTGATCTGCGCCGCCAACTCGCGCGGCATGGCTTCCAAGACGATGGCAAATGCTCCCGCGGCTTCCACCGCGCGCGCATCGCGCATCAATTGATCCGCTGATTGCGGCGTTTTTCCCTGGACATGATATCCGCCCAGCGCGTTCACCGATTGTGGCGTCAGACCCACGTGACCCATCACCGGAATTTCCGCTTCGGTCAGCCGCGCAATCAGCTCCAGGCGCCGCTCGCCGCCTTCCACTTTCACCGCTTCCGCGCCCGCATCCTTGATGAAGCGCATGGCGTTGCGCAAAGATTCGGAAAGGTCGGTATGATAGCTCCCGTAAGGCATGTCCGCAACGACCAGCGCATGACGCGCGCCACGGCGCGCCGCCCGGGTGTGATGCAGCATCTCGTCTATGGTTACCGGCAGCGTGCTGTCATACCCCAGCACCACCATGCCTAGCGAATCGCCGACCAGGAGAATGTCCACTCCGGCTTCATCTAGCAATCGCGCCGTCGGATAGTCGTAAGCCGTCAGGCAGGCTATCTTTTTGGAATTTGTTATGGAACCCGCAGCCTTCGATTTTCGCTGCAGGATATCCGGGACGGTAATTTTTCCACCACTCCCGGCGTTCGAAGTGAAACTCATGTTGGCCTCCGGTGCCGCTCCTTGAATCAGGATGCAGCCCTATGCCTTACCTCCGCAGAATACCAAAAATTAACGCGAATCACTAGAACCGCGGATTAGCCATTGGTGCCGGCCCAATGGATAACCCTACGCCTTGCTCTGCAACTCCGCCGCGCGGTGAACCGCTTTACGAATGCGCTGGTAAGTGCCGCAGCGGCAAATATTCCCGCTCATGGCATCGTCAATTTCCGCATCCGTGGGTGCCGCTTTTTTCGAAAGCAGCGCCACCGCGGACATGATCTGCCCCGGCTGGCAATATCCGCATTGTGGCACGTTGATTTCCATCCACGCCTGCTGCACCGGATGATTCGCGTCGCTGGAAAGCCCTTCAATCGTCGTGACCTTTTTTCCGGATACATTCGCAACTGGCGTCACGCACGAACGCGCCGCTGCGCCTTCGATGTGCACCGTGCAAGCTCCGCACAGCGCCATCCCGCAACCGAACTTGGTGCCAGTCATGTTCAGCGTATCGCGCAGTACCCATAGCAAAGGCATGTCCGGGCTGACGTCCACGGTTTGCGGCTTGCCGTTCAATACGAAGCTAATCGCCATGGTCACCTCCGAAACGCCCAGCACCAGAACAAGCGGGAATATCCTACATCAATCCGCGCAAATACAGCCGGCAAAGCCATCTTAAAGCAGGCCAAAAAACACTCCCCGAAACTACTTCGCCTTCTCCTGAATGGAAACCAGCTCCACTTCAAAAATAAGTGTGCTTTCGGGACCAATATCCGGTCCTGCGCCGCGTGCCCCATATGCGAGATCGGCGGGAACAAACAACTGCCACTTCGATCCCACCGGCATCAATTGCACCGCTTCCGTCCATCCCTTGATTACGCCGCTCACCGGAAACGTAGCCGGCTGCCCCCGCTTGTAGGAGCTGTCAAATTCCTTCCCGTCCAGCAGCGTTCCTCGATAATTGCAAACCACCGAGTCGCCAACCGTCGGCTTCGGTCCCGTGCCAGCCGTTATGATTTTGTACTGCAGCCCGCTCGGCAGCGTTACCACGCCATCCTTGGTTTTATTTTGCGCCAGAAAAGCCTCTCCGGCTTTCCGATTCACGTCCCCCGCTGCTCGCGCACTTTCTTCTTGCTGCTTCCGCAGTTCCCCCTGTAGCGCCGTCAATACCGTTTTCATTTCTTCGTCGGTCAGAAGAGATTTCGCGCTCGTTAAAGCGTCCTTCACTCCGCGCGCAAAAATGGCCGGATCGACATCCACCGCATCCTTGTGCAGGCTTTTGCCGATATTCATTCCGATGGCGTAGCTGACTTTATCTTTCTGCGTCTTTAGCATTAGAGGGATCGCAGTTCGGGTTCCGGTGGCGGTACGAGGTTTTGCTGCTGGCGCCTTGGCCGTGCCAGAAGCTGGGGTTGGAGTCGTTTTGGATTTTGCCGGAGGTGTGTCCTGGGCGCTTATCGTGCCCAGCGCCAGAAAACCGGCCACAAACAAATTTAATGTGATCGCTGATATTTTTTGCATGCAAGTATTGTCACATCGGCATCGAGCCTGCGCAAATCTTTGCTGTAGGCGCGTCAGGCAGGCACGGTGCTCGCTGGAGCGCGTGGCGCATCTTTCGGACGGTCTGGCTCGACACCGCGCCAGCCCACCGGCCGCCCGCTTACCGCTTCCTTCACCGAGCGGAACAAGACCACATACATCAATTGCCGGTAGTAAAACCGTTGCAGCAACACGGGTGCCAGCAAGGTCCAGTCTTCTTTGCGCTCCAGCGCAAACGCCAGCATGCACGTAACCACATCAATAAGCAGAAATGCCACGAAGAAAAATATCGAGCGCTGCACGTCAGCGGTAGTCCAAAGCTGCGGTAAGCGCGCAATGTGCAGCTCGCCAATCGCCCACAAGGCCAGCGACCCGAGAAACATCAAATCGATGATCGGCGAAATCAGCGGCAGCACCAGCTGGAACACAAAAATATTCGGCAGCGCGATCCAACCGAGCGTGCCGTACTTGGGCCGCAACAATGTGTCGCGATGCTTCCAGAACGATTGCAGCGTGCCAAACGTCCAGCGAAATCGCTGCCGAATCAGCGCGCCCGGCGTTTCCGGCGCTTCCGTCCAGGCAATGGATTCTTCGTCGTAGCTGACGCGCCAGCCCAGTCTGCGGATCGCCACGGTCAGGTCCGCGTCCTCCGCCACCGTGTCTGAACTGATTCCCCCGGCCGCTTCAATGGCCTCTTTGCGCCACGCGCCCAGCGCCCCGGGAACCACGGTGATGCAATTCAGCAGATCGAAGGCCCGCTTCTCCATGTTCTGGCTGGTGATGTATTCGAGTGCCTGCCAGCGCGTAAGCCAGCGGGTGCGATTGCCAACCTTCACGTTGCCGGCGACCGCGCCGATGCGTGGATCGGAGAAATGCCGTAGCAATTTCGCAATTGCGTCGGGCTCAATTTCCGTATCGGCGTCGATAGTCATCACGATTTTTGTCTGTGCCTGCAGCATCGCCAGGCTCAATGCCGCCGATTTTCCGCGATTTGCCTGGTGAATAATGTGCACGCGCGGATCGGCCCCAAAATGTTCGTCCAGCAACGCTCCGGTGCGGTCTGTCGATCCGTCGTTCACCACGATAATCTGCAAATTCTTTGTCTCCGTGGCCAGCACCGACGCCACGGTCTGCACGATCACGGTTTCTTCGTTGTGCGCCGGGATAAGCACGGTGACATCAGGCGGTGGATCGGAGATCACTGTGTGATCCGGACGCAGTTTCTCAATTAACGCCAGAACGCCAATCACGATGGCCCGCCCGCTCACCAGAAAAATTCCCACCACGAAAATCGTGGCGAAACCTACCCGGAACCACCGGTACAAACTGAAAATAAACCCGTCGGCATGCGCTTCAAATCGCTCTTGAGGAGAAAGCGGCAGCATCATGGAAGCTCGCGCTTTGCCAAGCAGGTCCGGAACAGCCACGAACTGGTAGCCCTGCGCGCGCAACTGGTCAATCACCTGGGGCAGCGCCGCCACCGTTTGGCTGCGATCGCCTCCGCCATCGTGGAACAAAATAATGTTTCCCTCGGTGGCTTGGCTCAATACCGCTTCAACAATCTCAGACGCCGGAACCTGTTTGCCTCCCGGCTGTTTCCAATCGTGCGGATCGATTTTCTGTCCGACAATCACATAACCCATATCCTGTGCGATAGGCAGTTGCGAAACCTCTTCAGCATATTCAGGCTGGTGATCGATGCCATACGGCGGGCGGAACAGGATTGACTTCACCCCGAGGGTGCTTTCGATCAGCCGTTGAGTCAGGTTCAGTTCCCATCGCAGTTGCGTATGTGAAATATCCTCGAAGTTCGGGTGGGTGTAGGTGTGATTACCGATGTCGTGGCCCTCGGCGTATTCACGTTTCAGCAATTCCGGATACTGGCTGCCGCCCACGCCCACAATAAAGAATGTCGCGGGCACCTGCTTTTGTTTCAGCACATCCAGAATCTGCGGAGTCCAGCGTTTGTCCGGTCCATCGTCAAAGGTAATGGCTAGCTTCTTCTTGGCCGCGCCGAGTTGGTCGATGTGATAAGCCAGCGGATATGTTTCGTATTTCTCGGCAGTGAATAGATCCGTGGAGGCGTCGTACGTAAAGCTGCGGCGGCCAGGCTTGGGCGTGTCGATGAAGTGCCACACGTCACCGTCGCCTTCAAAAATCAAATCGGGTCCCGCGGGGACGGTGGTGAGTTTTCCGCGGATCGCATCCGTGGGGTGCGTGGCGTCCCAGATCGCCCACATGGACGTGTCCGCCGAACCCAGCCGCCACAGCGCCGTTCCTTGCACGCCCAGGCGTTCGTTGGCACGCAACTCGTTATAGGCGGTCAAAGCATCCAGCATCCACACCTGGTGCACGTGTTCATGCTGGTCGTTGTAGGAATAGTGGGGATTCAATGAGGTGGGATCGAACTCCACCGCGGTCTCGGACTCCGCGGCACGCACCAGCGCTTCCTGAATCGTCAGCGATTCCGCCGCCTCGGGTTTCTTTTTAGGAGCTTCCGACCAGTCATACGCATAATTGCCGACTGCGGCGATGATTTTCTGCGCCGGAACCACCTTCAGCACCTGCCGCAGATTTTCCACGTACCAGTCTTGCGCCGCGATTGGTCCGGGCGTGGATGTTAGCCAGTGCTGATCGTAATTCATCAGCAGTATGGCGTCGCACTGCTTGCCAAAAAATCCGTAATCAAAAGACTCGTCACGTGCTGGCAGCGCCACCATCAGCTTTAATCCCGAAGAATGCAATGCCGCCGCTAATTCCGCGATAAATTCCTTCAGGTGCGTCTGGTTTTCGTCCGGCACTTCTTCCAGGTCCACCACGATTCCTGACTCATGCGCCTTGGTCGCGTACTCCACCAGATCATGCTGCAGGCGGTGGCGGGCATCGCTGTTGGTGAGCATTTCCGCCATTTCCTTCACGTGCCAGCTCGTTCCGTCATAGTTATTCAACAGTCCCATCATCGGAATTTCGATGTTTACCGACTTCATCCATTGATGGAGTTTGTCTTCCTTCAAGATTGCGATGGCCTGCTCAGGCGAGGTCCTGGTCGCGCTCTGGCTGTTTTCGTAATCCACGGTGGTCAGTGCGCCGTCCGCTGTTACGGAATGAAGTTGCTCCGGTATGAGCAAGTCGATGTCTTTGTAGTGAGCCTTCAATGAGGCCATGCTGTTCGAATCCCAGCTCACAAAAAACGCCGCCCGCAGCGGATCGTAACTGGCCGGGACAGTTCCAATAGCGGCCACGCGCCGCCGCCGGCCTTCCCGCACGGGTAACAATTTGCTGGTGGCTTTGAACTTCAGCGGATGCAATCCGGGCTTGGTATCCGGTAACAAACCAGCCGGCAGGTCCACGCTCACCGCGATGGTGACGAAAAAATACGCCAGCGACACCGTCAAAAGAATCGCGGTAATTTCCAGAACA
>JALYLI010000203.1 GCA_030774335.1 Acidobacteriota bacterium
CTTTCTTCCCTCGCAACCGTCGTCTATGCCACCGAAACTCCTCAAGCCGCCCTGCTCATTCTGGGGAAAAGCGATCAATCCCTCTCCATCGTCGATCCCAACACTCTGCAGGTCATCGCCAAACTACCCGCCGGCCCCGATCCTCATGAAGTCACCGCCTCCGACGACGGAAAGTTTGCCTACGTTTCTAATTACGGCGGCGGTTCCTTCAACACCATCACGGTAATCGATCTCGTCGCCCAAAAAACGCTGCCCGTCATCGAACTCGGCGCACTACGCGGCCCTCACGGCCTCACCTTCGAAGACGGCAAACTCTGGTTCACCGTTGAAGGCTCCAAAGCCATCGCCAGCTACGACCCCGCCACACAGAAAATCGACTGGGTCCTCGGCACCGGCCAGGACCGCACGCACATGATTTATGTCTTCCCCGGTGAAAATCAAATCGTCACCACAAACGTAAGCTCCGCGACGGTAACGTTCATAGAGAAAAAACTCGTACCCGCTCGCGGCCCCGGCGGACCCCCTTCCGGAGCTCCTCCTACCGGGCCACCTCCAGCCGGACCTCCGCGCACCGACTGGATCGAAACAATAATCCCCGTTGGCCAGGGCTCCGAAGGCTTCGACGTTTCTCCCGATGGCCAGGAAATCTGGGTCGCCAACGCCCAGGACGGCACGGTCTCGATCATCAATGTCGCCAACAGGAAAGTCGTTCAAACCCTCGACGCCAATACCCGTGGAGCGAATCGCCTGAAATTTACTCCGGACGGAAAACGGGCCTTTATCTCCTCGCTGGGAGGCGCAGATTTAGCGGTCTTCGATCGCGCCAATCGCAAAGAAGTGAAGCGCATAAAGCTCGGCCACGGCGCGGCAGGCATCCTGATGCAGCCCGACGGCACGCGCGCCTTCGTCGCGTGCACGCCCGACAGCTATGTAGCGGTAATTGACTTGAAGTCTTTGGAAGTAACTGGAAAAATCATCGCCGGTAAGAATCCCGACGGCCTCGCCTGGGCGCTACGAAAATAGCGCAGCGGTGTAACTTTTTGTCGCCCACGCGGCCCAGCGCGCGCCACTCAAGTCTATGTTTTGGGTGCCCCATACGCCGAATTCGCGTGTGGGGATTTTGTAACCGCGTCAGCCACAAACATTCCCAACCACAAACCTAAATTTTCACCGCCCGCTTCGCCAAAGTCACCGCGTCCGTCCAGAAACGGGTAGACGTATGCATCAACTCCACCACCTCGCGTATCGCCACAACGAATTCCTCCAACTGCTCCTGCGAAGCCACCAGCGGCGGCGCCACCTTCAGCACCATAAAATTATTCCCGCAGATTTGCGTCAAGATCCCTTTGTCGCGAAACATCCTCATCACCACGATCTGTCCGAACATCGCCGGATGAATCTTCCTGAACATTTCAAACGCCACTTTCAACGCCAGCTTCGCGGGCGACGCAAACTCAATCCCCGATAACATCCCCAATCCGCGAACTTCCTTCACCATCTCAAACGGCTCCAACTCTTGACGCAATCGCGCTCGCAACTCCTCTCCCAACTCCGTGGCGCGCGCACCCAATTGCTCCGCCTCCAGCACATCCAGCGTCGCCAATCCCGCGCGCATGGACAAACTATTCTCGCTGAAGGTGGAGGTATGCACGATCGCGCGCCGCAGCGAGGAATAAACTCCCTCGTACACCGCGTCCGTCATAAGCGTCGCGCCCACAGGCATTAGGCCCCCGCTCAACGCCTTTGCCAGCACTACCATGTCTGGTTTCACGCCGTAGTGATGCCCCGCCAGAAATGGCCCGGTACGGAACATCCCCGTTTGCACTTCATCCAGCACAAAAAGTGTTCCCGTCTTCCGGCACACGGCCTCGGCACCCTTCAAATATCCGGCCGGTGGAATGTTTATCCCCGCCTCCGACTGAATGGGCTCCACCACAAACGCCGCGAAACGTTTCGAACTCAACTGCTTCTCCAAAGCTTCCACATCCCCAAACGGCACGTCCGCTGCGTCCTGCAGCAACGGCCCAAATCCTTCCCGCCAGAACGCATCGCTCATCAGCGACAGCGCCCCGGTCGTCAAGCCGTGAAACGCGCTTTTCGCGCACAGTAATCCGTCCCGGCCGGTGTAAGCGCGCGCGAATTTGATCGCCGCCTCCACTCCTTCGCTTCCGCTGCTGCAGAAAAACACTTTCTTCAATCCGCCGCCCGCCAGTTCGCAAAGCCTTTTCGCCAGCTCTCCCGCCGGCTCCGGCACGTGGCTCTGCAACATCACCGGCCCGCGCTGGTCCAGCTCATCTTTCAACGCCTGAATAATGTGCGGGTGATTATGGCCGGTGTTGTGAACGCAGTACCCCGACAGAAAATCCAGGATCCTCCGCCCATCGTCTGTAAACAGTTCCGCGCCCTCGCAGCGCTCATAACGGACATTCATATCCAGCAAATCCAGTAGCGCCACCCACTGCGGATTTACATAATCAGAATAAGAAGTTGTTACGGTTGTTTTGACTCTCGGGCTCGGCTTCACAGCCGCGGTTGTAGGCATACTCATACAAAGATGCCGCAACGAGACCCCAAGGTTGCGTCGTTGCACTTCACTATCGCATCCGGCCATTCAAACGTGATCTTTGCTGCGCACGAGAGAGCCAATTTGCGCTTGTCGTTATCCTTGTCACCTGACCTCTTGCATTTCGCGCCACCGCCCGAAATTCCTTTAAATCTATGTCAAACTCCAGCCTGAGGCCTCCACCGTGTCCGCGGACAATCCCTCTTATCCAAACACAAAGTGCTGCATCGTTGGAGGTGGCCCGGCAGGCATGGTTTTGGGGTTTCTGCTCGCTCGCGCCGGCATTGAAGTCCTCGTCCTCGAAAAACACGCCGACTTTTTCCGCGACTTCCGCGGCGACACTATCCATCCTTCCACTCTCGAGCTCATGCATGACCTCGGCGTCCTCGAAGACTTCTTGCGGGTCCCGCATCAACAGCTTTCCAGCATCGGCGCGGTCATCGACGATTTCACTGTCCCGATTGCCGACTTCTCTCACCTCCCCACTCACTGCAAATTTGTCGGCCTCATGCCCCAGTGGGATTTCCTTAATTTCATTTCTGCAAAGGCCAAAGCCTACCCAGAATTTCATCTCCGCATGGAGTCCGAAGTCACTGATCTGCTGGTCGAAAATAATCGCGTCGCGGGAGTGCGAGTAAAAACTCCTCATGGTGAATTAGAAATTCGCGCGGACCTGGTTATTGGCGCGGATGGCCGTCACTCGCTCGTGCGCGCAAAAGCCAATCTCGAAGTCCTCGACCTCGGCGCTCCCATCGATGTTCTCTGGATGCGTGTGTCGCGGCAACCCGGAGATCCCGAGCAAACTCTAGGCCGTTTCCGTACCGGCAAACTTCTCGTCACTCTCAACCGCGATGATTACTGGCAATGCGCCTACGTCATTCCCAAAGGAGCCTTCCTTTCCATTCAGGAGAAAGGCCTCCCCACCTTCCGCGAAGACCTCGAATCCGTGGCGCCCTTCCTGCGCGGCCGCGGCGCGGAATTGAAATCCTGGGATGACATCAAACTGCTCTCCGTCGCCGTTGATCGCCTGCGCCACTGGTCGCGCCCCGGCCTGCTCTGCATCGGCGATTCGGCGCACGCCATGTCCCCCATCGGGGGAGTCGGTATCAATCTGGCCATCCAGGATGCCGTCGCCGCCGCCAACATCCTCGCGCCACTCTTTGCGCGTGAGGCAAAAGCGGAGCGCCAGCCAGACTCTGCGCATCAGCCAGGCATCTCGCATCCTGATGCGCTAGCCGTAATTGATTCGCATCTCCACGAAATCCAGAATCGCCGCGAATTCCCCACTCGCGTTACTCAAGGATTCCAGGTCCTCGCTCACAAACGCCTCATCGGCCCCGCGCTGGCCACCACAATTCCAATCACGCGCCTTCCGCTTCCTCTCCGACTCCTGCAACGCTTCCCAATCCTCCGCCGCATCCCCGCCCGCATGGTCGGCCTGGGCGT
>JALYLI010000204.1 GCA_030774335.1 Acidobacteriota bacterium
GGTCGGCACCAGCTTCAATTCGATTTTTCCCGTTTTGGGTTCGAGGCGCCCCACCATGTTCCCAACCTGCACCGTGAACCAGAGCATTCCTTGCGCGTCGAAAACTGCTGTGTGCGGATCTTCGGCCTTATCGTTGGGCATTTTGTACTGAGTGACTTTGCCAGAGCGTGGATCAAGTTTGCCAATGTGCGCGGCGAAGTTCCCGGTGTACCAAATGTTGCCCTCGCCATCCGCAACAAGGCCGTGTGGCCCATCATTTTGGCCCTTTAGAGGGTACTCCTTGAAATTTCCAGTTGCCGGATCCAGCCGCCCCAGCTTGCTGACCATTTGCTCGGTAAACCACAGCGAGCCATCCGGCGCGACCGCCGGATCATGAGGGTGCGCGCCTTTCGTCGGCACGTCCCATTCGCGGATACTCACGTCGAGATCGCCGACCACCGATGCATGCGTTGAGGACCGGAAGGCCAGCCCGCTGGCAACTGCCACGCCCGCGATCAACATACTCAAGAGAGCACTGGTTCGTACCCGCATATTTTCCTCCCGGCCTGCTCGAACACGCCCCGCGAGCCAAGCCTCCCCCGAAGCTGTGTTTCGCTAGCGTAGTCCTCTGAGCAAGCGCAGTTCAATGGCAGAATAAAAACCTCTACGGACTGCATGACCTGATTGCCTTGCGTCACGCTTAGTACTCGCATTGGCAACCGGCAAATTGAGCGAAGACTCGGCGACCTGTTTGATGCGCTCGGGGCGGATCTCTCCGATGCGCGAGCAAGTGGTGATTGCAACCAAGTCGTTTCGTCGATGCCAACGTAAACGGTCCAACTCCCAACGTCGCTTCCCAAATCAAGCGCCTGCATCCACTGGCCTGGATTTACATGTCTGACACAAACAACGATATACTCTGCTGCTGACACCGAGCCCAAACGCCAAATCCAAAATCGTCGCACGTGGAAAAATATCCCCAATGAAAATTAAACTCCATGGAAATTAGAAGAGACCCCATCACCCAAAGCTGGGTCGTCCAGGGCCACAAGGAAGCTCACGACGAATCCGCATCCCCGTGCCCCTTCGACAAGCCCGACTCGGAAGGGAAGTCCATCCTGCTTTCTCCGCCCGAGGGAAGCCCCGCCCAAGTCCGCGTTCTGCCCCATCCCGATCCGCTCTACCGCGTTGAGGGCCAGGTGGGCCGCCTCGCCGACGGCATGTACGACAAGATGGGCCCCACCGGCGCTCACGAAGTCGTCGTCGAAACGCCCCAGCACGACCGCCGCCTCTCCCAATTCAGCGACGAAGAAATCGAGCGCGTCCTCGCCGTCTGGGCTTCGCGCATCGCCGACCTCAAAAAAGACGTCCGCTTTAAATATGTTAGCGTCTTCAAAAATCAGGGCGCGGAAGCCGGCGAAGAATGGTCCCACGCCCATTCGCAGATCACCGCCACCATCTTTGTTCCCCGCCGCATAAAATACGAACTCCACGCCGCGCACGAATGGTTCAAGGAACGCGAGCGCTGCATTTTTTGCGACGTCGTCCGCCAGGAAGAAAAGCAGGGCACTCGCATCGTGGACGTCCAGGGCGAGTATTACGCCATCTGCCCTTACGCTTCGCGCGTCCCCTACGAAGTCTGGCTCCTCCACCGCCGCCACAATCACGTTTTCGAACAGCCCCAATCCAATTCCAATCGCCGCCATTTCGCCGCGCTCCTCGGCCGCGTTTTGCGCCGCCTCGAAAAAATCGCCCCCGCTTTTCACCTCGTAGTCCACACCGCGCCCAACACCCGCAGCAAAAAGGGCGAGCTCGCCGGCTACTGGAAGACTCTCTCCGAGGATTTTCACTGGCACATCGAAATTCTGCCCATCGTCGAAAAGCGCAGCAAGTCCTACAGCATCAAGGAGGTTTATTTCAACGCCGTTTTGCCTGAAACAGCCGCCGAGCGCCTGCGCTTGCTGGACCCTAATTCATGAACTGGCGCCCTCGCCAGAATTTCCGCCACTCACAGCGTGGCGGCATTCTCAGCAGTCTCATCGGCCTCCTCTTCCTCATTATTTTTCTCGCCGCGCTTTACGCCGCCCGCCGCCCGCTTCTGCTCTTCGCCGCCGAATCCTGGATCGTGGAAGATCCCCTCGAGCAATCCGACGCTATCCTCCTGCTCAGCGACGATAATTTTTTCGCCGACCGCGCCACCCGCGCCTCCGAATTGTTCCGCCAAAAATTGGCCCCCCTCGTGGTAGCCAGCGGCCGCCGCCTCCGCCCCAGCGCCGGCATCGCCGAATTGATGGACCACGACCTCGTCGAGCGTGGCGTCCCCCGTGAAAAAATAATCCGCTTCCCACATGACGCCGACAACACCCGCGAAGAAGCCCAAGCCCTCCGCGTCCTTGTCGGCGAGCGCAACTGGCGCAGCGTCATCGTCGTCACCTCCAACTATCACACCCGCCGCGCCCGCTACATTTTCCAGCATGTCTTCCCGCCTTCCGTGAAAATTAGCGTAGCCTCAGCCCGCGACGGCGGCTTCGAAGTCGAACATTGGTGGGAAAATCGCCGGTCCTTCAAGGCCTTCACCCACGAATTGGAAGGCATGGTCGTCGCCATGTGGGAACTGCGCGGCCAAGCCCGCAAAGCCCCAGTTGGCACCAGTTTCGCTCTCCCGCAGTTTGCCCCGGGCGTGTATTATCCCGGGAAACAACGCCTATCTCCGCCTCGCATTATTCTTTACACTGGCTAAGTCGTATACTATCTTCACTCTTCTGAGCCGCGGTTCCTGCCCCGTCCTGCGAAAGCGGCTTTGAACCCTAAATTTCTAGGCCGAGGTGTTTCATGTGGAAAAAAGACGAAGTGAAGCCTCAAGCTGTTCCCGAGAAGTCCAGCGCCCCCGTGAATACCCCGGCGTTTTCCAGCGTCGCGCCTCACCCCGTTCAGCCTGCATCACCAACTCCCACTCCCGTCGCCATAGCCGGAGCACCTCGCGGCGGTGCCAGTATCAGCCAGGGCATCCGCATTAAGGGCGAAGTCACCGGCAGCGAAGATCTCTACGTGGATGGCCTCGTGGACGGCAAGCTCAGCTTGGCCAATGGCAGCCTCACCATTGGCCCCAATGGCACCGTCAAGGCCGACGTCACCGCCAGGGAAGTCATCGTCCGTGGGCGCATCGAGGGCAAAGTCACCGGTCGCGATAAAGTGCAGCTCATGGGTACCGCCCAAGTCACTGGCGAAGTTCAAACCGATCGCCTCGCCATCGAAGAAGGCGCCTTGCTGCGCGGCAAGGTTGAAGCCGGCAAACTGGCTGCCAAGGCCGCTGCCACCACCGCCTCCAGTTCAGCCGCGGATTAATTCATGACGCTGCTGAACAAATTTGGAATCGGTGGCGACGGCTCGCGGCAATCGCGCCCCGTCGCTTCCAACTCCAAGGCGCCCGCCGCCGTGGCTCCGGCAGCCAGCACCGGCTCGCCTCGCGCTCCCGAACAGCACGTCGCCACGCGCGTCTCCAATGGACTGAAAGAATTTTTGTGGAATCTCGACGGCCTTGGCCGCGGCACTTTGCTCGATCTGGGCCCCGCCTGGCAGACCACTCTTAATTTCTTCATCGAACGCGGATTCCGCGTTTCCTCCGAAGACATTCTGCGCGGTTGGAAAAGCTTTCTCGACGAGGACGAAGGCCGTCTCCGTGAAGATCCCACCTACCGCGACAAGGTGGATTTAACCCCCGACGGCCGCGCCACCCGCTTCCTCAAATCGAATTTGCAATATCCGCCCGCTTCCTTCGACGCCGTGCTTCTCTGGGACGTTCTTGACTATCTCGATCCCGCCATGACCAGGCAGACCATCACTTGCCTGACCGAGCTCCTGCGCCCCGCCGGGATCGTTTTCGCCATGTTCCACAGCAAAAAGCCCGAAGGCTTCCAGCGCTATCGCGTCGCCGATTCCAACACTCTCCAGGTTATTCCCGCGTCCATCGTCACTCCGCCGCAAAAAATTTATCAGAACCGCGAGATCCAGGACCTCTTTAGCCACTACCGCACCATGAAATCTTTCGTCGGCCGCGACCAGCTCCGCGAAACTCTCTTCATCAAGTAACCCGCTGGGCTCCCTGACTGCAAGAACACGCTGAAGCGTTCGTTTTAGTTTGTTGGCTCCGTTGACTCAGCCAATGTATGTGCGCGACTCCAATTGCAGCCTTCTACGTATCCCATAATGTACGTCGCCCAAGTCATCGCTGAATCCTTGTCGAACTCGACCGGAGGTGCTCCTGTTTCCGACCGTGCGCCTGCGGAATTCACCTGGTTGAACAGCTCCACGCGTACCACCACCTTGGAGATAACGCCGAAGCCGCCCAATTCGAAAAGTATCGAACGTTCGAATGCGGACGGCAGCGTAAGTTTGCTGCGCTCTATGGAAGAGGGGTGCGCCTTCAGGAGGTCAGCGCGCGCCGTTTTCAATCGATCAAGTTCCAGACTAAACGCCTCGTTGTCTGTGATGAATACCTCGACAGACCGCATCGCCACAGAGGCACGCTGGGCATTCGTAAACGCCCCCACCGCCCACTTGCACGTCGAAGCATCTACCTTTGAGCTACAGGATATTCGACCGCCAGGCGGGGCTTTCGTCGAAGACTGTTGCCCCGAAACCGCGCCGGTGAAGATCAGAAACATTGCCCACAACCGGAGCATAGTCGTCTCCTTTTTTTAGAGCCTCTGATTCATGTTTGCGGCCAGGCAATATTTACAGAAATCCAGCAACGTGTTTCGCTTCGCCCGGCGTAAGAGACTGATCTGATTCTCTGTGCGTATACGCCCACGCCCAGCCAATAAAAACAAACTGCAACGGAATTCGCAAATAGAGTACCCACATCGGAATGGAAGGGAATTGCTCTGCGTGCATCAGCATAAAAATATGCACGTCAAAGTAAATCAACAGCAACACGACCAAGCCCCACGCCGCCAGCCGCCGCGTGCGCTGCACCAGCAAACCCACGCCGCCCAGAATCTCCGCCACGCCTGAAACAATCACCAGCGCATACGGGTGCGCGTAATGCGTCGGCATCAACCGCACTTCCATTCCCGAATGCCAGAAATGGTTTATTCCTTGGCCTATATAGAACAACGCCTGGGCAATAAAGCCAACGTAGTAAATGCGCGGGTGCCGCCGCGATTTCATGACTGCACGAGCTCCCCATTTAAGAGAGTTAAGGAAACCGGAGTTAAGTCGCGGCTGCCACGAAGACTTCCACCCCGGCACGCATACTCTCTTGAGCCAGGATTCTTAAAAGGATCTGCAACCAGAAGGGTCCGATAACCGCATCCGCCCAAAAAAAAACGGGCGAT
>JALYLI010000205.1 GCA_030774335.1 Acidobacteriota bacterium
TCTTTCGCGCGCAATTCCCCGCAGTAGTGGGTCCTCTTCAAATTGCCCAGAAAATCCAGCAAGTCATTTTCTCCCGGTGAAACCAGATTATGCGCGGTGCGCGGGCGCCTTGGCTTCACGTAAATAATCTAGCAAAGCACTCTCGGTATATTTTGTTTGCGAGCCGTCGGCCAGTGTCTTCAACGTCCATTCTCCAGAACTCACTTCGTCATCGCCCAGAATCAACGCGTACAGCGAACCAAGCTTGTCGGCCTGGCCCAGCGCTTTGCCAAATTTTTGTTCGGTAGCCGGCATTTCGACGCGATATCCCGCCACGCGCAAGTCTTTCGCCGCGCGAATCGCGGTGGCAAAAGCTTTTTCGCCCATCCACGCAATATAAATGTCGCGCCCCTGCGCCGCCGGCGCCTTTCCGCTCTCCTGCAAAGACAAGATCAGGCGATCTTCGCCAATCGCGAAGCCAATTCCCTTCGTGGGAGGCCCGCCTAACAACTCCACGAGCCCGTCGTATCGTCCGCCGCCACAAACCGCATTCTGCGATCCCAGCCCCAGCGCGGTGATCTCGAACGTCGTGCGCATGTAGTAGTCCAGCCCACGTACCAGCCGCCAATTTTCGCGGTAAATCACGCCGCGCAATTCCAATTGCCGCTTCACTTCGGCGAAGTGCTCCGCGCAAGCGGCGCAAAGATGCGCCGCCATCCGTGGCAACGTCGCGATTATTTCCTGCTCACTCTCAAGTTTCGAATCCAGCACGCGCAGCGGATTCGTTTCGATGCGCCGCTGGCTGTCCGCGCCCAGCTTGTCCTTCACTTTTAGAAGTTCGGCACGCAACACTTCCACATACTTGCCGCGGCAATCGCGGCATCCGATGGAATTAATGTCCAACTGCACGCCTTGCAATCCCAGCCGGTCAAAAAACGCCATCACCATTTCGATGACTTCCGCGTCTATGCCCGGCGCGTCATTTCCGCCCAGAACTTCCGCCCCAATCTGGTAAAACTGCCGATAGCGCCCCTTCTGCGGCCGCTCCCGCCGAAACATCGGACCGGTATAATACAATTTCACCGGCGCAGGTAGCTGCTGCATCCCATGTTCGATGTAAGCGCGACAGACGCTGGCCGTGGCCTCCGGCCGCAAACTGATCATCGACTCATCGCGGTCCGCGAAAGTGTACATCTCCTTCGATACCACATCGGTATCCAGGCCAATCGAGCGCGCGAACAGTTCCGTCAGCTCAAAAATTGGGAGCCGAATCTCCCCGAATCCAAATACACCAAAAACCGCGTGAGCTGTTTCCTCAACGTGGTTCCACAGCGGAGTCTCCGCCGGCAGCAAATCCCGCACGCCCTTGATGGCTTGAAATTTGCGAGGCTTCGGGGCCGGCTTGGGCTGCTGCCCGGTTGTGGGACTCTCACTCATTCCGCAGGTTCCTCGCGATAAATATTTTTGTATTCCACGTAGCGCTTGGCGTAGTCCTCGATCGAAGCGCGATCCGCTTCCGTCAGCGGGCGTTTCACTTTTGCCGGCGAACCCATCACCAGGCTGCCCGGCGGAATCACGGTGCGCTCCGTGACCAGCGTCCCCGCCGCGACAATACTGCCGGTTCCGATGCGCGCGCCGTTCAAGATGATCGAGCCCATGCCGATCAGGCAAAGCGATTCGATCGTGCAGCCGTGCAGCGTCACGGAGTGCCCCACGGTTACCTCATCGCCCAGAATCAGCGGCCACTCGCCGCGCATCACGTGCAGCACGCAACCATCCTGCACATTCGTGCATGCTCCGATGCGGATGTAATGCACATCGCCGCGAATAATCGTGCCCGGCCACACGCTGGCGTCTTCGCCGATGATCACGTCGCCGATAATCACGGCAGCGGGATCAATCCACGCGCTGGCGGCGATCCGCGGCCGCTTCCCGCGGTACGCTCGAATGTCCGGAACCTTTGCCAATATTCCCCGTGACGAACGCCGAAATCGTTTCGGGCTGCTTTAGCTTGCTTCTATCTTAATGGGGAATGTGTTTCGAGGAAAGAAATCGCAGCGACGCCAACTGGCCGGCCACGCTTGATCTAACAAGTTCAAAAAGCAAATCGAGCCGCGCTAATCTATCTGCACCGACGGACCGCTCGCGTTAGCGGCCACTTCCGCCAACCGGGCAGTGACCGCGCGTGCCAGTCCATACAAACTCTTCGCGCCTGCGCCAGCTTCACCCAGCGATGCCACCGGCTTCCCGGTATCGCCGCCCACGCGAATGCGCGGATCAATCTCAATTTCGCCCAGCAAGGGCACGCCATATTCCTTCGCCGTCGTCGCGCCGTCGCCGTGCCCAAAAATATCCACGCCCTTGCCGCAGTGCGGACACGAAAACGTGCTCATATTTTCAACCACGCCCAGCACTTCCACATTCACCTGGCGAAACATCTCGATGGCCTTGCGCACATCCGCCAGCGCCACGGTAGAAGGGGTGGTCACAATCACCGCGCCGGTCACCGCCACGGTCTGGATCAACGTAAGTTGTACGTCGCCCGTACCCGGCGGCAAATCAATCAGCAAATAATCCAGCTCGCCCCAATCCACGCTGCGCAAAAATTGTGTAATCACGCTGTGCAGCATCGGCCCGCGCCAGATCATGGGCTTATCGCCCGGATTAAGCAGCCCCATCGAAATCATCTTGATGCCCTGCGCCATCACTGGAATGATGCGTTTGTCCTGGGTAGCCTGCGGCTCCGAATGTGTGCCCAGCATGATGGGCACGTTAGGTCCATAGACGTCGGCGTCCATCAGTCCAACTTTGAAACCAAGCTTCGCCAGCGCCAGCGCCAGGTTCACCGCGACAGTAGTCTTCCCCACACCGCCTTTTCCGCTGGCCACTGCCACAAGATTTTTCACGCCGGGAATTGGCTGGCGTTCGGGCTGCTGCGTCGGACCTGTTCCTGGCGGCATTTTATTTTTGATCCTCTGGATTGGCTTCCGCTTTGCTAAAAACAATCTGTTCAGCTGAATTTTGGTCGGGACAAATGCGAACGGACGCAGCGACTAAGCGTTCACACCGTGGCACTTTTTATATTTCTTCCCTGAACCACAAGGACAAGGATCGTTCCGTCCAACTTTCGCGGCTGCACGCACGGGCTTCGGCGCTTCGGCCTGTGCCGGACCGGTTTGATATTGCAAATCACGCTGCTGCCTCGCCTGCTTGCGTTCGAGATCACGGGCCACCGACGGCAAGTGTCGCCCTTCACCATCGCCGGAAGAAGCGCGTGCCGCGGCGCTGGCCATCGCGCTCTGCGCTCCCGGCCTGGGAGGACGCGGTGGCTCAGGCCGTTGCTCCGTCATCTGGGGAGGCGGCTGTTGTCCGGGTTCTCCCTGCTGCACCTGAATGTGAAATAGGTACCGTATCGTTTCGTTGTCAATGCGCGCCATCATGTCTTCAAACATGGTGAACGCTTCTTTTTTGAACTCGACCAGCGGGTCTTTCTGTCCATAACCACGCAGCCCGATGCCCTCTTTCAAGTGGTCGAGCGAAAGAAGGTGATCTTTCCACTGTGAGTCCACCACATCGAGAATGATGCGGCGTTCCAGCCAACGCATCAGATCCGCGCTGAACTGCGTTTCCTTATCCGCGTAGCGTGTACTGACCGCTTCAGCAGCGGCGTCGGAAAGCGCGTCATGCGTCAGCGTGCTGGGGTCGGCGCCCGCCGCTTTGGCATCAATGCCAAACTGTGCGTTCATTTCCGCCAGAAACTGCGTGGTATTCCACTGGTCGGGATGCTGCTCGCGCGGGCAGAAAGTACCGACGAACTCGCGAGCTACGTCTTCCGCGATGCCCAGAACATAATCGCGCTGATCCTTACCCTCCAGCGCCGAGCGGCGAATGCCATAAATGGTTTCACGCTGCTTGTTCATCACATCGTCGTATTCCAGCAAATGTTTACGCGCATCGAAGTTCTGCGCTTCCACGGATTTCTGCGCGTTTTCGATGCGCCGCGAAATCAGCCCGGACTCAATCGGTACTCCTTCCGTCATACCCAAACGGAACATCAGCGCTTTCACGCGCTCGCCGCCGAAGATGCGCATCAAATCATCTTCCAGCGAAAGAAAAAACCGCGATGAGCCAGGATCGCCTTGTCGACCCGCGCGGCCGCGCAGCTGGTTATCAATGCGCCGCGCCTCGTGCCGTTCGGTACCAAGAATGTGCAGCCCGCCGAGCGATACCACTTCGTCGTGTTCCGCTTTGCATTGCTCCGCAAACTGTTCGTAAATGGGCTTCCACTGGTCCGACGGAACCTGAAAGATTTTCCCTTCGTGCTGGAACAGAACCATGGACATCACGGGCTGCGCGGCGCTGTCAGTGGCTCCATCCGTAGCTGCAATCACCGCGGGCGCGGCGGAATACGGCATGGCCAGCTTGTTCTTCAGGCAATAATCGCGCGTCATCTGCTCGGGATTTCCTCCCAGCAGAATGTCCGTTCCGCGGCCGGCCATGTTGGTCGCTACAGTGACCGCGCCCTTGCGGCCCGCCTGCGCCACGATGCGCGATTCGCGCTCGTGCTGCTTGGCGTTCAACACTTCGTGCGGAATCTTCGCGGCCTTTAATAGCGCCGCAATCGTTTCCGATTTCTCAATCGAAATGGTGCCCACCAGCACGGGTTGACCGCGCTCGTGATAATGGCGGATGCCATTCGCGAACGAATCGTCTTCCTGCATGATGCCGTTCACTACTGCGGTGAACTTCTCTTTTTCCGTGCGGTAAACAATGTCCGGATGTTCTTTACGAATTAAATTGCGGTTGGTGGGAATCACCACCACATCCAGGTTATAAATTTTGCCGAATTCCGCCGCTTCCGTCTCCGCCGTTCCGGTCATGCCCGAAAGCTTCTTGTACATGCGGAAATAATTCTGGAATGTGATCGTCGCGAGCGTTTGGTTCTCGCGCTCGATCTTAACGCCTTCTTTGGCTTCTACCGCTTGATGCAATCCGTCCGACCACCGCCGGCCCGGCATCTGGCGGCCGGTAAATTCGTCCACGATGATGATCTCGCCGTCTTTGTTCACGTAATCAACGTCAATTTTGTATAGGGAGTGCGCCCGCAGCCCCTGGTACACGTGGTGCATGATTTCGATGTTGGCCGGATCGGACATATTGGTCAGACCCAGCAGCCGCTCGCACTTGTTGAAGCCTTCTTCGGTCAGCGTGGCCTGGCGGTGCTTTTCATCAATGGTGTAGTCAATGTCCTGAATCAGCTTGGGAATGATTTTATTGATCTTGGCGTATTTGTCGGTGGACTCTTCCGAAGGCCCGGAAATAATCAGCGGTGTGCGTGCTTCATCAATAAGGATGGAGTCCACTTCATCAACGATCGCGAAATGATGCCCGCGCTGCACACAGTTAGCCAGGTCATACTTCATGTTATCGCGCAGATAATCGAACCCAAATTCGTTGTTGGTTCCGTAAGTGATGTCCGCGCCGTACGCCGCGCGACGCTGCTCATCGTCCAAGTCATGCACGATCACGCCAACGCTCAACCCCAGCGCGCGATACAACGCGCTCATCCATTCCGCGTCTCGCCGCGCCAGGTAATCGTTTACGGTAACAATGTGCACGCCGCGCCCAGCCAGCGCGTTCAAGCTTGCCGGAAGCGTGGCCACCAGCGTTTTTCCTTCGCCGGTTTTCATTTCCGCGATTTTGCCTTCGTGCAGGACCATCCCACCGATCAATTGCACGTCAAAATGACGCATTTTCAGGAAACGCCAGCCCGCTTCACGCACCAGCGCAAACGCCGGCACCACCGCGGGCTCCAACGCCTGCCGCATCAATTCGCGAAATGTTGGTTCGCCCGGATCAGCGTCTTTCAGGCGCTCCTGCACCTGGCTCTTCAGTTCGGCAAAGCGCAGCTTCAGATCCTCATCCGAAAGCGCCTTCACCTCCCCTTCCTGCGCGTTGATCGCCGCGATCACCGGCTGCAATTTCTTTACGTCGCGCTCGTGCTTAGTGCCGATAAATCGCGCGACAACTCTATCCAGTATTTGAGCTGCTTCCATGTAGTGGTTCGCCGTTTCCTGCCGGTGTTCTGCGTGTAGGTTCGAACAGAGCGCTACAGCTATCTAAATACGTTCATCTTATTCTAACTGGTTGGATGCATTCACGCCAAGAATCGCAACATTCGCCGGCTATCAAACGCGGGGATAGCCGTCGCTAAACCATCAATTCGTTGACCTCGCCATACGGAATATTTCGATTTAGAAATGCCGAGTAACTGCCTTCCTGAAGCAATTCGCGCGCGGCATCTCGCGCCGTCGCCAAAGTCGCCCGCATGATGGCCGAGCCCACGCTCAATCGGGCCACGCCAATACGCTCCAGCTCACTAACCGGCGGCAAGCCTGGACCCACGAGAACGTTAAGCGGACCCTTGATTTCGCGCACCAGATTCGTCAGCGTGGGCAAATCCACGACTCCCGGCACAAATAAACAATCGGCGCCCGCCTCGCGATACGCGTTTGCCCGCCGCACCGTCTCCGCGAATCTACCAGCTGGCTCCCCAACGCTTGCGAGATACACGTCCGTGCGCGCGTTAATTACCACACCCACACCAGCACGCTCCCCGGCCTCGCGCACCGCGCGGATGCGTGCAAGTTGCTCTTCGATTTCGAATAGCGGTTGTGATCCACTTCCGGTAGCGTCTTCCAGATTGCAGCCGATCGCGCCCGCATCGATCACGCCGCGAATCGTCCCCGCCAACTCCAGCGCTGTAGTCGCATATCCAGCTTCAATGTCGGCGGTCACGGGAATATCCACTACACGAGCAATGCGCGCCACAGCTTCCAGCATCAACGCGCGTGGAACTTTTTGCCCGTCAGCGTAGCCGAGTGTCGCAGCGACGCCCGCACTTGTCGTCGCAATCGCTTTCGCGCCAGCCTTTACAAACAATCGTGCACTCACCGCGTCCCAGGCGTTGGGAAGAACCAGAATCGGCGCCGCATTATGCATCGCCCGAAAGGCATCGGCTTTTGCTGCGAGCTGTGCTGACATCGTTTGCTTCTCCTGTGCGCTGCAAAAGCGCATCAAAAGTTCAGCGCGCGCAACTGACTATTGCATAGCTCCCGAGTCTAACCAACTGCGGACTGCCGGCAAAATTTGAATAAATTGGGAAAGTCAGGACCACTACTTCTGGCGATGTCGATTCGTTCACGTGTGGGGAAGTTGTTTTGTTATCTTTGCGTCGAGAAAACGCGCTTAGCGCGCTCCTCGGATGTTGAAGGAGCGACACAGCCAGCGAGCTAATTTTCGGTCAATACCAATCCGCTGGCGGGTCGTGCAGCGACCAGAATTCCGGCGCCGGCCGCGTGAACTCGATGCCCACGCGAGTCATGCCTGCATGCGCAAACCCCACATAGGCCACCTGGCCTTCGCACTCGTCCCAATTTTTCTGGTTCAGTAAAACCAACTTCTGCCCCAAGGAGACTTTGGTCCTCAGCGTTAACAAAACTCCGTGAGCGTTCGCGCTTAATGTGAAAGTTTGTTCGCGGAACGCTTGCTTCCCTTCTCCGTGTCCCTTAACGACCAAGGGCACGTCCAGGGTGATTCGTTGGCTGCGTCTTTCGGCAATCGCGGTCGGCATGGGCGTTTCCCCGGAAAAGCTCAAACAAGGATAAGACGAGGTGATACAACCTGAGGTTTCAGGTTAGCCGTTTGATCCCGTCGAATCTACTGTCCTGCAGTGCAGAAAACTACCTGCCCCCTCGACTAGTAAACGGTTTTCCCATGCCCGACCTCGCAAGCAAACGGTCAACGTAGCTTTTTCCGGCAAGGTTTAAAAAAATGGGCGAACTTAGCGGACGACTACGGTATCGGCGGCGTGTGAGCTGACCGAATCTTCTTCGATGGCGGGCGCCACGCGGGTGATTTTGCCGGCGAGCAGACGGCGATACTTGGTGCGCTCGTCAAGATTCATGTCCACAATTTCAAAAGCCATGTCCTGCGCGCGATAATCGCGCATCAGTGCGGTGGCGTGCAGGCTGCGCAGACCCAACTGCAGCTTCAACTGCACCTGCGTGCCGGGCGCCAGATGGCGATTGATGGCGGCCACGCCGCCGGCCAGGCTGGCGGTTTTGATTTCCAGGCGGCAGTTCTCTTTCAGGTTGGTGCTAACGGCGGTCAGCGGCTTCCGCAGGCGCACGCGCGTGTGCCTGCGCTGACGAACAAATTTCGAATTAGCGACCACCGTTAAAGGCGCGAGCGTGAGGTCTTCACTTTCGATGCCACTCTTCGGTAAAAACTCCTGTGCCCATGCGAGATCCAGCTTTTCGAGCGCCTGCAACGCTGCGATGCGCAATTCTTGCGAATGATTCCACCCAAAAACTTTCTTGCCGCTGGCAATGCGCTTCAACGCCGCAATGGATTCGGGAGCGCTGATGCGCCCCAGCGCTTCTACGGCTTTAACGCGCAGATATTGCCCGGAACCGATCGGCAAATCGCCATCTACGATGGTCAACAAGCGGCTCAGTGCTTCGCGATTGGTGGACACTCCGATTTCGTCAATCACCAGCGGCATGACCAGCGGGTCCACGTGATCCAGAATGTCGAGCAAAATTCGGCAACGTCCCGGGCCGCCGCAAGCGGAAACCTGCCGGACAATACGGTCTTGTGCGTTACGGGTAAAATCCCGGATACGGCCAGGCAGGAATATCTGCACGGCTTGCGGATCCAGCCTGCTAAGTAGACCGGCCATCTCGACGGCTTCCACGATGGGACCGCCGCGCAACGTGCTGCGCAAATACTGCAAGCCTTCTTCACCCAGATCGCCGGCAAGGTTAGCGATGTGTTCGGCATCCTGCCGGTGGCTGCAGCGATTGAAGCGCGAGGAAAGTTGCTCGATCGCGGTCTGCGGCAAAAGTCTGAGCACGCCCGTGAGCCCGGCGGCAACCTGGTGCGCGCGCAACGCTTCGTCCACAAATTCCGGCACGCGCTCTTCGATGCCCATCTTCCCGCGCAAAGAGCGCGCGATTCCCGGGCGCTGCGTTTCCACGCCGGCGATCAGGTCCAGGGCCTGCTCCATCGCGGAGTACGAGCGGGTTGTCGCGGCTTCCTGGCTGAGGCGCACGAATGCCGCGCTGACCATGCCCTGCACTTCTGAATTTTGTTCCACGCTCAGGCGCAGCCCTACGTGGCGCAATGCTTCCCCTAATAATTTCGGATCCGCCTTGGAATACAGTTCCGCCATCTCGGATAAGCCGAGCGCGGCTTTTTTGCGCGCATCCGCTTCCTCACTGTTCGCGCAAGCGGCATAGTTTTGCAGGATGGAGATAGCTTCCGCGACATTTCCCTTTTTAATTAGATCGCCAACGTAAGACTGCACGTTGCGCGGCGGGATGCACCAGGCTTCGTCGGAAAGTAAAACGCTACGCTTGCCGCTGTCCGGGACCGCCGCCCAGAACTGGCGGTCGAGAATTTCGCGGTGAGATTCGGCCAGGATTCCCGCGTCGGCCATTTTATTTTCGTGGGAGCCAAGTATTTTACGGAGATTTTCGATCTCCTGGTTCATGCGGTCGAGCATCTGGCGGACCGCGCTAACTTTTACTTCGCCGTGCTCGAATTGCTGCAGCGCGAAACGAATAGCCAGGTGTTCCGCCAATTGCACAAGGATGCTTTCGTCAGGCTTGGCTTGGGTAGTCTGCGCCGCCAGGCCGGCGATGGCTTGACGGAGTGTAACTTGAGCGTTCTCGGGCAATTCCGCAACTTGTTGCTGAAACGTTCCAGCGCCCGCAACGCCGCCCTGGTTGGCGGTCACCTGCCCAAAACTTGTCAGCGCGTTAAGGATGCCGTACATCTCCGCTTCGCTGGGCTCGATCGGTTTCCCGGTTGAATAGCTATGGCTCGGGACTAATCCCTCTGGAGCTTCCGCGCCAGCGGGCATCCAGTAACCGCCGGCATCACCCCCGGCAGACGCACCCGCGTACCATGCAGGCGGAATGGCAAAAACGGTGTTGGTAGCTCCAGTGCCCGGCACTCCCGGCCCGGTGCCAGGTATGCCACGCCCGCCCATGCCGCGCTCGCTTCCGCTCGCATTTCCGGAAGTAGTTCCCGCATCGCTGTGAGAACCTTGTGCCGCGGCGATCAATTCCAATAATTTCTTGGGATCATTCAGCCATTGCTTGAACTGATCCTGATTGGCGTCGCCCAAAGACGCAGCGGCGAGTTGCGCCGCCACGCTGGCATCTTTCAGGCGCGCGTCCGTAGCGATGAAGCAAATTTCGTTAATGCGAATTCCGCGTGCACCCGCCAGAGCGCTCTTCAGTTGCAGCGCGAGCTCCGCGGGCTTGGCTTTGCTGGTCGGAAACGCCTGTGCGAAGCGCCGCAGTTCATCTTGCGTGACGATGGCAAAAAATTGAACACTGGCAACGCCGGCGGCAGAAAGTAATTGGGCAAACTGCTTTTCGGCCGGCGAGCCCTCAAGCGGCACGCCATCCAGCAATAGTTGCGACCCACTGGCGCCCAGCAGGAGTCCAGACTCGGAGGCTACCGGCGTGGCGGCCTGCAGTTCACTCCACGCCACATCGAGCATCTCCCTGGTGCGAGAGTGCTCGTAGCCATATAAGCGCGCGAATTTCAGCAGAATGTTTAAACTGCGAACAAATGCGCGCGCGGATGCTGAGTGTGGGTCTTTCCTCATGCTGGCTAAGAGGCGTCCGGCATAAAACTTTCTAACTAGTACCCTAAGTTCCGGCTCGCAGCCCCGCAATGGTACAGAGGTCCTATGTGCCCAGCCGGTCAAGTAACGGACAGGTGCCGACTTTTAAACGGGTATGCCGGCGGGATTTTCTGGCGAACGGGCGAGGGCGACCGACTCAGTCACTGAGCGGCCACTGTTTGACGGTAAGACAATAAAGGGCCGTTAGGTTTTGCTCACGGCGATACGGCCGCGGCGGCGGGCGCGGTTAATGGATGCTGCGGAACCAGGCAATGAACCGAGTTCAAGTAGCAGCTTTCGGAGGCGCGAACGTTCTTCCAGGTCCATTTCGACGAATTCAAACGCCATGGCTTGGGGACGAGCACCGCGGACAATGGCCTGGGCTTTAATATTTCGGACACCGGACGACAGTTTCAAATTGAGCAAGCTGCCCGGCGCGAGGTGTCGTTCCCCAGAACCGATTCCGCCACCTAGGTTTAGCTCTGGCACGGAGAGCCTGAAATTGTCTCTCAGGTTCGTAGTGGTCATAATCACATTGTGGGAGAGTTTCAGGCGCGCATAACGACGCTGGCGAATGACAGATGCGTTGGGCTCGGGGTCGCTGGGTTCCAGCGCCAAATCCTTATGATCGATACCGCTATTGCTCAGCTTTTCCTCACCTGCCGGAGGATCGATCAGCACCAGGGCTTGCGCAGCCGCGATGCGCAGTTCGCTCGGATACATCCAGCGCCACAGCTGCTTGGCATTGAGAAGGCGTTGCAACGAGCCGCTCGCGGGCGCGGCCCGTAGACGTCCCAAGGCTTCAATGGCTTTGAGGCGCGCAAACCCAGGGGTGGAATCGTCATCAACCAGTCGCATCAATTTGGCGATGCACTCGGACCGCCCGGACATGCCCATTTCATCGATGGCCAGAGGACGGATTAGGACGTCCAAAAAATCATAAAGAGTAACGAGCAAACGCCCACGCTGTTCGGCGGGAACGGAAGAAAGCTGGCGCACGGTGCGGTCATGGGCGGTTCGCGGCCACTGTTCCAGCCGGCCAGGGAGAATATTCTCTACCCTGTCGGCGTCGAGCTGGCTAAGCAGTCCTATAACTTCAGCCGCTTCGGCCGCAGGCGCCGTTTGCAGGGTCTCTATGAGGCGCTGGGTGGCCTCGTCGCCCAGTCCCCGGGCCATGTCCCCCAGAAGCTCGCAATCGTCCCGAAATCCGGAATGGCCGAACCTAGTGGTCAGGTAATGCAGCGTGGCCTGCGGCATCAGGGCCAGTATCTCGTTCATTCCGTCAGGCAGTTGACCTCCGCGGAGTGCTTCTTCCACGAATTCGGGGATACGTTCTTCGGCGCCGATGCGCGGGCGCAAACTCTGGGTGGACCCCGGCCGTTGCGCTTCGACGGCTTCCAAGGATGCGAGAGCCTGGTGAATGGCGGCGTAGCAGCGCTTGGCCGCGGCTTCCTGGCTGAGGCGCACAAAAGTGGCACCGACTAGCATCTGAAGTTCCGGCTCGCGTTCGATGGCCAGCTGGTTTCCGGTGCGGCGAATGGCGTCCATCAAGGCGCTGCCATCACCGCTGCCGTACAGTTCAGCAAGGTCGGAGAGACCGATGGCGGTGGTTCGACGCGCCTCAGGGGCCTCCATCCCGATACACGAGGCATACTTCAACAAAACTTCGTTGACAGTTTTGAGCTCGCCACGACGCAATTGGTCTTCCAGGTAAACGCGAAGGTTGCGGGGAGGCACGCACCAGGATTCGTCGGAGGTCAGAACCTCCTTTTTGTTCTCCTCAGGCACCTGTTCCCAGAATTCCTGATCGAGAAGCTCAGTGTGCGATTGGACCGAAAGCCCGGCGCTGGCCATCATCTCTTCCTGCGAGCCCAGAATCTTGCGAAGAGCCTCAATTTCTGAATTCATGCGATCGAGAAGCTGTTTGACGGCGTTGACCCGCAATTCCCCGCGTTCATAACTGTCCAAAGCAAACCGAATGGCCACGTGCTCGGCAAGCTTGAGCAGCATGGGCTTGTCCGGCGCCTCAGTAGGCGCTTGCGCAGCCAAGCCTGCCAGGGCCTGCTGCAAGGTGACTTGAGCCCGCATGGGCATGGCGCTGAGCCGGGACTGGAAGGTCGGCGCGTCCATGCGAGCGTCAGGATTCTTGCGCGATTTCCCAAGTTGGGAGAACAGACTGAGTACGGAGCGAATCTCCTCTTCCGCAACGGTATACACGGGTGCCGAAGGATCGCTTGACATCCCGGAGTTGGACAAAACGGAATTCGACAATACGACTTCCGGCGAGCCCGGCGTTCCAGTGCGAAGCAGAGCGGAGGCGGCCAGCCACCTGCCGGTCTTGCGTGTAGGTTCGATTCCAGAAATCCCCAAGCCCAGGCTTTGAATGCCGACACCAGAGCCGCCCGTGCCAGAACCCGTTTCACCCGCACCACCGCCAGTGCCACCAGAGCCTGTACCGCCGCCCCGTCCGAGACCAGTGCCATCCCACAAGCTGCTCCCGCCGCCAGCACCTGGGCCACCGCCAGAACCACTTCCCCCTCCGCCTCCTGAGCCACCGGCGCCAGTCCCGCCTCGCGAACTCTCGGCGGCCAGAATCATCTGCAGGAGCCGATTGGGGTCGTCGAAAAGACCTTGGAAGCCTTCACCCGAGGCCCCGAGAACTTTCGCGGCGAGATTTGCAGCGGTCTTGATGCCCGCTACGGAGGAATCCTCAGCCACGTACCGAATCTCGTTAACTTTGATGCCCGTCTCGCCCGCGAGCGCCGATTTGAGTTGTTCGGCCAACGACGAAGGCTTGGCGTTTCCACTGGGGAAAGCACGAACAAAACGGGCGAACTGGGATTGCGAAAGAGCGGGAGAAAAATGGATGCTGGCGATGCCGGAAGATATCAAAAGCTGGGCAAAACTTTTTTCGCCCGCGGCAGCGCCCAGCGGCACACCATCGAGCAATATTTGATTTCCGGATGCTCCGAGCAGAAGGCCGCTGCCACCGCTTTCGTCCAGCGCGACCCGCAGCTCTTTCCAGGTTGTTTCAAATTGGGCAGCGGTGCGCACATGACCAAACTCGTATAAGCGAGCGAATTTGAGCAAAATGTTCAGGCTGCGAACGAAAGTTCGCGAGCCACCACGAGTGTCGGCGCTCATGCGTTGAGGGGAGGCATTGGCCCTCCACTTCTCCTACTACAGTAAATTCTATTGGCGTAGCAAGACAAGGGCGGCCCTTGACAGTGTGGCTACTTCACTAACATCCGACGCGAGATACGCGTTCATATTTTTTAATTACATGTTGGACACTACGGCACGCTGGCCTAAGCGGCATGGAATACACTGATGCCAGCTGCTCCCGCCGCCCCAGTCGCACCGATTTTGCCGCGCGGATGGACTGCAGTCCACGGCAGAGATGCGCTCCATGCCATCCGAAAACGTTACCGGCAACCATACACACCCCGATCAAACTTTGGGCCATGCAGAATCTGGCGCACAAGTTTCAGCCAGCCAAACGGCAGCCGGGCTGCCGTTGCGGGATCGCTTTAAAGCGGAATCGCCGAAGATACCGGGTGTAGGCGAACTTCGGACCAGGACCACAGGGATCACGCCCAAGCACTTAGCGATGATCGCGGTTGTGGTGCTGTTGGCTGCGGGCCTGACCATGCACTGGATGGCATCACTAAAACGCGCCAGCAATACGAAGGCCGCGGCACCGGCTGAACTGCAGAGGCCTGCGCAAATGCCCAGTCCTGCCGCACCGCCCGCGACAGAGGCAAATTCGGACCAGCTAATCACGACCGTCGCGGAAATGGGAAAAGCCTGGTCTTCAAAAGAATTTGTGTACCGCAATGTATTCTCCGGCCAAACAACGCAGGCTATGCTCGTGCGTTTGCCTAAAGGCACCGCAACCCAATCATCGGGCTATTGGGCGTTCGCAATGAACGCTGCATATGGAAACTGTAAACTCGAGTACCTGACCGACATGAACAGGCTGCGCACGGACTATGGCTATCGGCAAGGAACCCATCCGATGGTTGGCGACCCCTGCAGCCGGTCAGTCAT
>JALYLI010000206.1 GCA_030774335.1 Acidobacteriota bacterium
CCTAATCTTAAAACTCCCGGGTGTTAAGCACTTTTTCGGCGAAATCTTTTGCGCCGGGCTTGCCGGCGAGGACCATTTCAGCCCATTCCGCGCCCCCTTGCGAGAGGCGGATGGCTTCGCTGGTGAGGGATTCGGGTCCACCGGAATCGTTGTGGCCGAAATAAATGCGGTCCATGGGATGCGCGGCCGCGATGCGGTTTTTGGTGAACTGGCCAGGCGTGGCCATGAACATGGGGTGGCCGCGGCGGTAGATGCGCACTTCCACGGGATCAAGGTTGAATTCCGGCAATAATTTCTGGAAGTCGGCGAGCACGCGCGCCGCGAGCGATTTGCAATTGTCCTCTTCCAACAATGTTGAGCGCTGGGTTTCGCGCAGCGGCGTATAGAAGGTGAGGATGTTGTGTTTCTGGTGGTATCCGGGTGTGTTGCGGATGGTCCAGTCAGCGACGATGAAATCGGTGAAGGAATTTCCCGGGCACCAGGTGTCGTAGCCGCGGTTGTAAACGGGCTTGTCAAAAATGGCGTTGACCACCGGATACGGCGCGTAGCGCGTGCGGCGCATGGCGGTCTTCTGATCGTAAGGAATGCCCATCACCAGGCGCGAGGTGATGTACTTCGCGGTGCACATGATGACGGCTTTCGCAGAGACAGTGATCAATTGTCCGGCATGGAAATAGGTGACGCGCACGTCGTCGTTACCGGGGACTACTGCGACGACCGTAGCTTCACCGAGCATACGGTCTTTGTATTTCGGTTGCAGAATTTCGACGAGTTTGTGGGTGATGCAGCCGAGCCCGCCGGGAAGAATGACGCGCTTGCTGTCGTCGCCGGAGGCCATGCCCTGTAGGGATGCGAGAGCCACAAACGCAGAAGAGTCTTCGCTGATGGCGCCCCAGTTGGACGGGCCGTAGCCATCCCACCACTGCTGAATTTCCGGAACGTAGCCGGCGGTGAAATCGGTGAAAGGTTGGGCGTCCAGTTCGGCAACGCGCTTAGGAATGTCAATCTTCATCATCTCGTCGCGGAATTTTTTAAAGCTGGCGCGGACTTCTTTGGTATAGGGAAGCTGATCGAGTCCGGCTCGCCAGGTATCGGCGACAAAAGTTTTGTTCACGATGGTGGCATCGGGATTATCTATGGGCAGAAGTTTGAGGCCCATTTCAGCGGACAGCTGATCGCCGTGATCGCCTTTGAAGGCGAAGGCTGAGCCGGTGGCGAAAGCTGCTCCGTCATATTCCTCCTGGTAAGCATTGCCGCCGAAGTGATCTTCCTTTTCGAGCAGCAGCCAATCTTTGCCGCGGAGAAAATATCCGGCGGAAAGCCCCGCGACGCCGCCACCGATGATGACGATGTCGGCTTTTTTTGTGGCCTCGGGACGAGCGAACTGATGGCCGTCGCGCACCTGGTGGCAGATTTCGAAATGCTCGCCTTCCACGCGCGGAGTGGTAGAAGACTTTTCGTCGGGGACCGCGAGGAGGCTCGTGTCAATGGGGCAGCCGGCTGCTACCGATCCTGCGACCACGTATTTTATGAATTTGCGGCGTGAATGTGACATGGAGGCTCCTGTATTTACATGGACTCTAAATTGTTTTGTGTCGCGCGCGTGCGCAGGCGAAACCAGATCACAATTAAGACCACGGAAACGGCAAAAATCAGCGTGGAGATGGCGTTAATTTCAGGAGTGATGCCGCGGCGCAGGCGGCCCCAGATTTCGAGCGGCAAGGTATTGTCGCGGCCGATGAGAAAAAAGGTGACGGCGATTTCGTCCATGGAAAGAGTGAAGATGAGCAAGCCGGCAGCGATCAGGGAAAGTTTCAGGTTGGGCAAAGTTATGCGCCGGAAGGTTTGCAGCGGCGTGGCGCCGAGATCGAGCGAGGCTTCTTCCTGAGCGCGATCCATTTTCTGCAGGCCGGCAAAAAGTTCCGTGGTCGCCACCGATATAAGCGCGGTGCCGTGGCCGAGAAAAACGGTGATCAGGTTGAGATGCGCGCCGGCATAGACCGCGAACATCAGCAAGGAAAGTCCGGTGATGATGCCGGGGAGAATTAGCGGTAGAAGAACCAGGCGCCGGAATAGAGATTTGCCGGGGAAGTTGGCGCGGTCGAGCGCGAGCGCCGCGAGCAGGCCAAGAGTGAGTGAGAGTGCGACGCTGCAGGCCGCGACGAGGAGACTGTTCAGCACGGAAGTCCAGATGGCGGCGTCGGCAAAAAGCTGGCGGTACCAATTCAGGGTGAGATGGCGTGGCGGAAAGCCACCGACGCCGTCGCGATTGAAGGAATAGATGATCAGCACGACGATAGGCAGATAGATGAAGGCGAAAACGAGCGTCGAATAGGCGGCGAGAAGCGGCGCGCGGCGGGTTGCAGAGGCTGCACTCATCGGAAGGACCAGCGCTTTTCGAGGCGTTCCGTTAAGAACAGGAGCGACACGGTGATGAGCAGGATGCACATGGAGATGGCTGCGCCGAGCGGCCAGTCGTAGGCGGCGCCGAAAAGGCTTTGCACGATGTTGGCGATCATGGTGCCGGACGCGCCACCGACGAGCAGCGGCGCTAGAAAATCGCCCAGCGACAGAACGAATGCGAAGGTGGCGCCTGCGAGTAGTCCCGGAAGCGAAAGCGGAAGGATGACGCGCAGAAAAGTTTTTAGCGGCCCGGCGCCGAGGTCCTGCGAAGCTTCGACGAGCGGGCGCGGAATGTGCTCCAGCGCGGCATAGATGGGCAGAAAAACGAACGGAGTGTAAATGTGCGTGAGCATCAGGATGACGGCGAAGGGGCTATACAACAGGAAGCTGACCGGCGCATTGGTGAGGTGCAGATATTGCAAGAAGCCGTTCAGTACGCCGTCGCTGCCGAGAATGGTTTTCCAGGCGTACCCGCGAACCAGATAGCTCACCCACAGCGGAACGATCACCAGTTGATAGAGGATTTCTTTACGGGCGCCAGCGTGGAACGAAAGATAGTAGGCCAGCGGATAGCCGAGCAGGAGAGAGCAAAGCGTTACCGATCCGG
>JALYLI010000207.1 GCA_030774335.1 Acidobacteriota bacterium
GAAGGTTGGCACCGGTGTCAAGCAGAAATAATTCATCCGGCAAATCGCCAAAACGCGCGGTGGCTCGCCCGTTGCGAATCAGCGAGGTTGCCCAGCGCGTGGGCATTTCCTCCTCCGCGCTACGAGCCTGGGAAGCGCTGGGACTGGTCGCTCCGCAACGCACCAAAAGCCGCTATCGCGAATACAGCGAAGCCGACGTGCGTGTGCTACGCCGCGCGATTTTCCTGCGCCGCGCTCGCGGACTCAACCCCGCCGCCATCGTGCACGTGCTGAAACGACAGGGCCACGCCGTCGCCACGCCGCCGGCAACTGCCCGCGTCCCGGGGCAACGTTTTCGCCGCTTGCGCACACGCCGCGGATTATCCTTAGTGCAAGTAGCGCGCGCCACCGGCGTTTCCGTGGGCTTCCTCAGCGCGCTGGAACGCGGCCAGATGCGTTCATCTGTCGCCACGCTGCGGCGTATCGCGCGCTTCTTTCGCACCAATATCCTTTCGCTGTTCGAGGCCGCCGAAGAAAATCCACGCCTGGTGCGGCCCGCGCAGCGCAAAATTCTGGAAACCACTCCGGGCGTACGCATGGAACTTCTCGCCTGGGGCGACACCGCCATGGAGCCGCATCTCTTTCGTATACGTCCCGGTGGTGGCAGCGGCGAATCCTACGCCCACGAAGGCGAAGAATTTTTGCACGTACTTCGCGGCGACTTCGAAATCTGGTTGAATAGCGGGGAACATTACCGCCTGAAGCCGGGTGACAGTCTTTATTTTGAAAGCTCCACGCCGCATCGCTGGAAAAATCCCGGCCGGCGCGAAACGTGGTTGCTGTGGGTCAATACACCGCCGACATTTTAATTCTAGGAGACAGCGCTGATGATGAAACGCCGAACTCGCACCGTGCTTTTGATGTGCTCTTTGTTTTTCTGCGCAGTTGCGTCTCTTGACGCTCAGGATGCGAAACATGCCAAAGATACTAAAGACGCGAAAAATGGCGCGGACACCATCGTGCTGCACGGCCGCGTCTACACTCTTGACGTCAAGCAGCCCTGGGCGCAGGCCGTGGCTATTCGAGCAGATCGCATCGTCGCGGTGGGTCAAGATGCCGCTATTGAAAAATTCCGTGGTGCTGGCACAAAAGTTATTGACGCCGCCGGACAGCTTGTCCTGCCTGGTTTTGTGGATTGCCATATCCACTTCATGGACGGCGCGCTGAGCTTGGGCCGCGTAAATCTGGAAGGCGCCAAAGACGTTCCCGATATTCAGCAGCGCTTGCGCGACTACGACGCCAAGCACCCGGGCAAAGATTGGCTGCTCGGCCGTGGCTGGGACTACGCCATGTTTGGCGCGGCGGCCTTGCCCAACAAGAAATACCTGGACGAACTTTTCCCCGACCGCCCGGTTCTTCTCGAAGGCTATGACGGTCACACCTATTGGGCGAACTCGAAGGCCTTGGCTATCGCGGGAGTCACTAACGAAACGCCCGATCCGCCCAACGGAATAATTGATCGCGACCCAACCACGCATGAAGCTACCGGCGCGCTGAAAGAAGCCGCGCACCGGCTGGTCGCAAAATTTGTGCCTGAGCCGACCCGCGCGGAAAGACTTGCCGCTCTACGCGACGGCATCAAATGGGCAAATCAGCATGGATTGACGCGCGTGCACAGCGCGGGCGGCGACTTTCCGGAGCTCGAGCTGTACGACGAACTGCGCCGCCACGGCGATTTGACGCTGCGTTTTTACATTGCTTACTTCATGGACCCCCCGGAAATGCGCGCGAAGGATCTGGAAGCCATCGAAAGCGCACGCAAGAAGTATCACGACGCGTGGATTGATACCGATGCCGTGAAATTCATGGTGGATGGCGTCATCGAATCGCATACCGCCGCGCTGATCGATCCCTACAGCGATGATCCTTCCACGAAAGGTAAGCTGTTCTGGGATCCGGCCAAATATAAATCTGCTGTTGCCGAGCTCGACAAACGCGGCTTGCAGCTTTTTACCCATGCCATCGGTGAACTAGGGGTACGCACCGCACTCGACGCCTATCAGCACGCCGAAGAAGTGAACCACACCAGCGATCGCCGACCGCGCATCGAGCACATCGAAACGATCAGCCCGACAGATATTCCGCGCTTCGGCAAGCTCGGCGTCATCGCCAGCATGCAACCGCTGCATTCTTACCCCAACGAAGACACGCTGGAGATCTGGGCGCGCAATGCCGGCCCGGACCGCGCTTCTCGCGCCTGGTCCTGGAAAAGTATTGCGGACGCCGGCGGGCGCTACGCTTTCGGCAGCGACTGGCCGGTGGTCACGTTGAATCCCTGGTACGGATTGCAAACTGCCGTGACACGCCAGACCCGGGAAGGTACTCCCGCGGCCGGATTCGTGCCGTCGCAACGATTAAGCGTCGCCAAAGCGGTGCAAGGGTACACCCTGGACGCCGCCTTTGCCGGACGCCGCGAAAAAACTGAAGGCTCCCTCGAAAAAGGAAAACTCGCCGATCTCATCATCGTTTCGCAAAACATCTTCGAGATCGATGCACACAAGATTTCTGAAACGAAAGTGCGCACGACGATGGTCGGCGGCCAGGTGGTTTATCAATCCGATGCCAAATAATGCCGAAGCAAAATCAGGCGCCAGCAGATTTTACATTCGCATTCCCAGTACCAACGCTGCGCGATGGGGAGCATTCGCGCTGCTCGTTTTTGCCCTGGCCTGCGCGGCGTGCAAACCTAAACAACCGACTCTGACTCTGCTAGTCTGGGAAGGCTACGCGGACCCTTCTTTTATCAGTGCGTTCGAAGAGAGCCATCATTGCAAAGTGGCCGCTTCCTACATGGGGACCAGCGACGAACTGGTGGCCAAGCTGCGTGGCGGCAGCGCCTCCAACTACGACGTCATCTCGCCGTCGAGTGATGTTGCGGCTTCCATCGTGCGAGCCGGACTTGCCGCGCCGCTCGATCTTTCGAAAATTCCCGCCTACTCGCAGCTTTCCGCAAGACTGCGCGACTCCACCATCGTCAAGCGGAACAACCAGGTGTACGGTGTGCCCTTTGTGTGGGGACCGAACCCGCTGCTTTATGACACCACCGCATCCGCAAAACCGCCAGACAGTTGGTCGATCCTGTGGGACGCAAAATATCGCGGCAAAATTTCCGTGTGGGACGAGCTTTCCACCATCTACATGGCCGCGCAGGTTCTGGGCTACGACAAGCCCGATCCCAGCCAGCTTTACAATCTCAGCGACGAGCAGCTCGACGCGGTGAAGAAAAAACTCCTCGAGCTCAAGCCCAACATCCGCAAAATGTGGACCAGCGGCGGCGAACTCACCAATCTTTTTCAGAACCACGAAGTCGTTCTCGCCATGGGCTGGCCGCTGATGACCAATGAACTTCGCAAATTAAATTTTCCCATCGGCGAAATCATACCGCGCGAAAACACCACCGGATGGATCGATCACCTGATGATCACCGCCGCAAGCTCCAACAAAAAACTCGCCCAGGAATTCCTGGCCTACATGGTCGAAGCGCAGACGCAAAAAAAAGTCAGCGACATCACTCACTACACGCCCGCGAACCCCGGCGCCGCTCAATTCCTGAGCGCCGACGAAAAGAAAACACTGCATCTCGACGATCCCGACTCCTACATGCAACGCATTTATTTCTGGCAGGATGTGCCGCGCCGCCCCAGGTACAACGAAATCTGGAACGAGGTAAAAGCGGCGCAGTGAGCCTGGCACACGCCATTCCGCCGCTGGAAAATGCCGAGACGGTTGCGCCGCTCCTGGAAGTTCGTTCGCTGGCGAAACGCTTTGGGGCCCATGAAGTTCTAAAGGGCATTTCGCTCAACATCGCGGCCGGCGAATTCATCACCCTGCTCGGCGAAAGCGGCTCCGGCAAAACCACCATGCTGCGGCTGATTGCCGGGTTCGAGCAGCCTACCAGCGGAGAAATCTGGATGAACCGCGAGCGTCTGGACACGCTGCCGCCCTACAAACGCCGCGTGAACACTGTGTTTCAGCAGTACGCGCTGTTTCCGCACCTCAACGTCCGCGACAACGTGGCCTACGGCTTGCGTGTTACAAACGTGCCATCCAACG
>JALYLI010000208.1 GCA_030774335.1 Acidobacteriota bacterium
TGAGAATTTCTGGAGGTTTTATCGTGAAGGAACAGCTTACTCCTCGAGCATTACGGAAATATTTTCCCCTGGCGGCCCGGACGCTGGTGGTGGCCGTGCTGGCGCTGGTAGTCCTGCCGCTGGCTTCGCATGGGCAGGATACCGGCTACATCAGCGGCACGGTGACGGATAAATCCGGAGCGGCGATAGCCGATGCAGAAGTGGTAATCACCAGCGTGGGAGAGAACCTTACGCGGAGTACGACGACAAACTCAGACGGCGCGTACGTGGGGTCGGCGCTGCCGGCGGGAACGTACGATGTGGTGGTGACGGCGACAGGATTTCAAAAGTATCTGGCCAAAGGGGTGGTGCTGCCGGTGGCACAGAAGCTGCGTATCGACATTGTGCTGACGGTGGGAACGGTGAATGAAGAGATCACGGTATTGGGAGAAAGCGTCGCGCAGGTGGAGACGCAGTCGTCGGATATCAGCTCGACGATCACCGGCAAACAGGTGAACCAGCTGGAATTGAACGGACGAAACTTCACGCAACTGGTGACGCTGGCGCCGGGGGTGGTGAATCAGACCGGCCAGGACGAGGGCACGGTGGGAGTGAACGGCAACGTGGCGTACAGCATCAATGGTGGGCGCACGGAATACAACAACTGGGAAATCGATGGCGGCGACAACATGGACAACGGCAGCAATTCCACGTTGAACGTATATCCCAACATCGAGGCCATCGCGGAATTCAAGGTATTGACTTCGAATTATGGAGCGCAATACGGAAGAAACGCTTCGGGAACCATTGAAGTGGAGACCAAGTCGGGAACGAACAACTTCCATGGAAGCGCATTCGAATACCTGCGCAACGATATGTTCAACGCGCGGCCCTGGGAATCCGGCGCGGACCCTACGCACCCGAATCCGCCGTACAAAAAGCACGATTTTGGTTACACGGTGGGCGGACCGATTTTTATTCCGCGCGTTTATAACACGGAGAAGAAAAAGACGTTTTTCTTTTTCTCGGAAGAGTGGCGGAGGGAAAAGAACCCCCACCAATACAACGTAAGGGTGCCTTCGGATGCGGAGCGCGGGGGAGACTTTTCAGACCTGTGCCCGGACCCCTCGGGTTCCTTCGATAATTGTCCCCACCAGGCAGATGGCGTCACGCCGTTTCCGGGAAACATCGTGCCGGTCGATCCAAACGCAGCGCTATTGATAGGGATTCTGCCGCAGGCGAATGGGACGAACAACGGATTTCCGACCTATACGAATTCGACTTCGCTGCCAACCACGTGGAGGGAAGAGCTGGTGCGCGTGGATCACAACATCACGAATAATTACCGGCTGACGTTCCGGTATATCCATGATGCGTGGAAGACCATCACCCCAGGACCGTTGTGGGGGGCGAGCACCAGCAGCTTTCCGAATGTGCAGACAGACTTCGCCGGGCCGGGCACAAGCTTTGTGGCGCGCTTAACGGCCAGTATTACGCCGACGCTGTTGAATGAATTCGTGGCCAGCTATACGGGAGACCACATCATTCTGAGCGCAATCGGGCCAGTGGGATTGCCGACCGGATTCACCATGGGCTCGCTGTTTCCGAATGGATTTGAGGGCAAGCTGCCGTCTTTCCATTTCACCGGGAACTCCGCGTATGGAGGTATCGCGGACGGCGGCGATCAGGGGAATGACGTAGGCGTGGACACGGGATATTTTCCGTGGAAAAACGCCAACCCCACATATACGTATCGCGACAACCTGACGAAAATCGCGGGCAATCATACGATGACGATCGGCGCTTACCTGGCATTTTCGCAAAAGAACCAGGAAAACTCGCTGAACCAGCAGGGCATTTTGACGTTTGACAACGGCTCGGCGAACAGCTCGGGAAATTCCTTTGCCGACCTGTTGATCGGCAACATCGCCAGCTACTCGCAAGCCGACAGCCAACTCATCTTTTATGACCGCTACAAGATTTTTGAGCCGTACTTCCAGGATGACTGGCGCATCACGAAGAGATTCACATTGAATCTAGGGCTGCGCTGGAGCTTCTTCGGGCGTTATCAGGAAAGGTACAAGACGGAATTTGGATTTACGCCCTCGCAGTTTTCGCAGGCCAATGCGCTGGGAATTTCCCCCGACGACGGTTCGCTGGTGGACCCCAATACTGGAGACCCGATCGCGGCAGGGGACCCGCGGATCTTCAACGGATTCATCCAGTGTGGAGCGGGAGGAGCGCCCAGCGGTTGCCTGAAAAACAAGCTGATGAATCCCGCGCCGCGAATCGGATTCGCGTTCGATCCACACGGGGACGGGAAAACGGCCATCCGCGGCGGATACGGAATTTTCTTCGAACACGAGAACGGGAACGAAGCCAATGCGGAAGTGCTGCAACAGGGCGCATCACCGCTGATCCTGCTGGCGGCGCAAAGCAATATTCCGGGCTACGCAGCGGTTGGCGGAGCAGCCGGCGGACCTTCGCCACAGTTCCCGTTGTCGCCTTTTTCGATTCCGGACAAGGCGCAATGGCCTTATGTGCAGCAATGGAATTTGAATGTCCAACGGGAGTTGCCGGGGCACTTCGTTACGTCCGTGGCGTATGTGGGCAGCAAGGGAACGCATCTGGTACTGCAACGCGATTTGAACCAACTGCACGCGGTGCCTTCCAGCGAAAACCCGTTCGCGGCGGGCCAGCCAATTACGCAAGCGGATTGCGATATAGCCAGTGCGGACGGAACGCTGGCAAACGGCACGGCGCTGACACCGTCGGCGTTCAATAACCTGAGCGTGGCTTGCGGGAATTCGGCAGATCCGTTCCGGCCGTTCCTCGGATATACATCGATCAATCGAATCGAAACCAGCGCAAATTCGATCTACAACGCGCTGCAAGTTTCGGTGCGGAAGACGGTCGGGGCGCTCAACCTTTCGCTGGCGTACACGTACAGCCATTCCATTGACGATTCCTCGGACCGCTCGGACTCCACATTCGTGGATTCCTACAATCCTGGCCGGACAAGAGCCAGTTCCAACTTCGACGTACGGCACAATTTTGTGGCCAGCTACGTTTACAACCTGCCGTTCTTCGGCGGGACGGGCTTCGCGCATACGGTGCTGGGCGGATGGCAGGTTTCGGGCATCACGACAATTCAGAGCGGGACGCCGATCACCATCACGAACGGGACAACTTTCGGGGACAACGCGGGCGTGGGCAACGCTCTGGGCGCCGGTTCGTTTCCGGATCTCGTTGGCAACGCGCGGGACGTCACCGCAGCAGACCGCGCAGCGGGAGCCGGTGTGACCGGACCATTGTTTTACAGCCCGTCGGCCTACGCGGTTCCAACCGGACTAACCTTCGGAGACTCGGGGCGCAATACCCTAAATCTTCCCCGGCGCGTAAATTTCGATGCCGGGCTTTTCAAACGGTTCCAGATCAAGGAGCGTGCGGCGTTCGAATTCCGCTGGGAAATGTTTAACATTTTCAACCACACGCAGTTCAACGCCATCGACACCACACTGGGCAGCGACAGCTTCCTGCACGCTACCGGTGCGCATGCGCCGCGTAGAATGCAGTTTGGTTTGCGCTTCCAGTTCTAAGCGAAGGAAAAGAACCAAAAGCGGCGTTCAGTCGAGCGCCGCTTTTTTTTTGCCGTCCACAGGGAGATAGCCTATTCCCTTTCGGCGTTGAAGGAGTACAATGCCGCGCATGAACCGACGGACATTTATTGGAAGCTCGATGGCCACGACGGTGATGGCTTCAGGAGCGCCCTGGGCACCGTCGCGGGCAGCGGACGGGAGGCGGAAACTGGAACGCATCGGCATGCAGCTTTACACCGTGCGGGACCTGATGAAAGCGGACGTTGACGGAACGCTGGCGAAGGTGGCAGCCATCGGCTACAACGAGGTGGAGTTCGCGGGATATTTTGAACACGCGCCGAAAGATATTCGCGCGATGCTGGACAAGCACAAGCTGACGGCGCCGAGCGAGCACGTTTCGTACGAAGTGGTGCAAAACAAATGGCAGGAGACGCTGGATGCGGCGCACATCGTGGGGCATAAGTTTATCGTGTGTCCCTCTATTGATGACTCGCAGCGCAAAAAGGCGGAGGCCTGGAAGAAAGCTGCGGAAGTTTTTAATCGCGCGGGGGAAGCGAGCAAGAAAGCAGGAATCCAGTTCGCGTATCACAACCATACATGGGAATTCGAACCGCTCGCGGATGGCGGGGGAAAATTCGCCTACGATATTTTGCTGAGTGAAACGGATGCGCAGCTGGTGACGATGGAGATGGACCTGTGCTGGATTACGATAGCGGGGCAGGATGCGCTGAAATATTTTGATAAGTATCCCGGGCGATTTCCGCTGGTACACGTGAAGGACTGGACCAAAGGCGCGGATGGGAAGCTGAGTGAAAAAGACGGGAAAATGGCGGATGTGGGCAGCGGCGGGATCGACTGGAAGAGGATATTCGCGGAATCCAAGAAGGCCGGCATCGAACATTATTTTGTGGAGCACGACGAGCCCGCGTCTCCGCTGGAAAGTCTTACGAACAGCTATAAATACCTGCAGGAACTGCGCTACTAGCCTGGCGGCGCAGAGAAAGCGACGGATATGAAGAAGGGTTTGGTAGGCGCTGCGTTGGCGGCGATGCTGCTGCTTGGTGCGGGACGTGCGCAGGAAAAAACGTCCAGCTTCAAACCATTGTTCAACGGGAAAGATTTGAACGGGTGGAAACACGTGGGCCCGGGCGGCATGACCGTTGAGGATGGACTGATTCGCACGCACAGCGGAATGGGATTGCTGTACTGGACCGGCGGAAAATTGGGGAATTGCCGGATTCGCGTGGTTTTCAAGATGAAGGACCACAACAGCAACTCAGGCGTATTTATTCGGATTCCCATCGAGCCGCACGAGCCGTGGATGCCGGTGCACTACGGATACGAAGTGCAGATTGATAACGAGCCGGAGACTTCGAAGGAAGATGAGTATCACGTGACGGGCACGCTTTATTCGCTGACGAAGCCGGCGGCGCGTCCGGGAAAGCCGGGGCCGGAGTGGAACACCATGGTAATCACGCTGGACGGCCCGCGCACGGAGGTAGTGCTGAACGACGTGAAAGTGACGGACTACACGGAAGGGCAGCCGGTGCCGGAGAGGAAATTTGATTTCGAGCCGGAGCGCGGGTTGCGGCCGAACGAGGGATACATCGGACTGCAAAATCACGGCGACCACGACATTGTGTTTTTCAAGGAAGTGAGCGTGCAGCAGTTGCGTTAATTTTATGGGGCAATTTCTATTTTAAAAGCAGTTGAAAATTTCCGGAGGGCTACATGATTAAGGATTTTTCGCGTCGGCAATTCTTGCAGCGCAGTGCGGGCATGACGGGCGCGGTTGTGGCTTCGCGCACGATTTTGCTGGATCCGGAGACGATTCCCTTCCCGGCTAAGGCGGTGGCGGCGAGCGATCGCGTACGCTTTGGGATTATCGGGGTGGGGATGCAAGGGTCAGGGCTGCTGACGAATGCCATCCAGTTGCCGGGAGTGGAGTGCGTGGCGGCGGCGGATTTATACGATGGGCGGCACACGCTGGCGAAAGAAATCGCCGGGCCAAACGTGATGACTACGCGGCGTTACCAGGAATTGGTGGCGAACAAAGATATTGACTGCATCATTGCGGCGGTGCCGGATCACTGGCACAAGCAGGTGGTGGTGGACGCTGTTAATGCGGGAAAAGATATTTATTGCGAGAAGCCGATGTCGCACACGGCGGCGGAAGGCGTGGCGATGGTGGAGGCCGCGAAAAAGGCCGGAAAAATTGTGCAGATCGGATCGCAGCGGGTGAGCTCGGTGATTTGTACCAAGGCGAAAGAGATGCTGGCGCAGGGCATGATCGGTAAATTGAACCTGGTGGAGGCTTCGCTGGGTAGAAACGACCCGACGGGTGCGTGGGAATATCCGCCGCCGCCGGATTTGTCTCCCGCGACGCTGGACTGGGACACATGGCAGGGGACGGTGCCGAAGCGGGCGTTTGACGGCAAAATTTTTGCGCGGTGGCGCTGCTGGAAGGAGTATGGGACGGGCGTGGCGGGAGATCTGCTGGTTCACCTGGTGAGTGGAATGCAGTACATGCTGGGGTGGAATGAACCGCCGAAGCGGGCGATGGCGCTGGGCGGGATTTTGCGGTTTCCGGACGGGCGAAATATGCCGGACGTGCACCCGACGCTGTTCGAATACGGCGAGATTCCAGTTTATATGCGGCTGAACCTGGGGTGCGAGACGCCGGAAATATACCGGTTCATGGGCTCGAAGGGGATCCTGGAGGTTACGGAGACGGCAATCAATTATATGCCGCAGACTGGAGAGGACAGCGCGCCAAGCTACTACACGCAGGGGTATCCACGGGAGATGCGCGAGGCGTACACGAAAAAGTGGCACGAAGAGCATGACGCTGTTCCGGGCAAGGAAGCAACGCAGGAAGGCTTCTCCTATAAAGGTGTGTCGTGGGATGAGGAGAAGCCGCACTTGTGGAGGTTCTTCCAGGCGGTAAAGAGCCGGCAGCCGGTAGTTGAGGACGCGGTTTTTGGGCACAACGCGGCTTTGGCGTGCCATTTGGCAAATGAGTCGTACTTCAGGCGAAGTGCCACGGCGTGGGATGCGGCTTCGAGGCAGATTGTTAAGGCCTAGAGCAGACCGGATTTATGTTTGGAGGTACTAGTATTGGAGCGATTACGGAGGTCCCGCGGACACCGAATCTTGGGCGCTATCCTGAGCATCTAATGATGTTAGGAGGAGAGTGCCAGAGACGAAATTGTCGGCGTCCGCAACTTTCTAGTGGCATTGGAGTTTAACGAGTATCGGTAATTCGGCAGACAGAGTAACCCGGAGTAGAGCAACTACCCGGTGACTGGCGCCTGCGGATGCCGGGAGGGTTTACATGAAATACCTACGATATTCAGCACTGCTTCTGATCTGTATGTTCGCGGCCAGTTACTCACGCGCGCAGGTTTCTGTGGGTGTGGGAATCGGCGGCGGCTACGGTTATGGCGGGTATGGCTATGATGACTACGATGACTATGATAGCTACGGATACGGAGCAGCGCCGGTGTGCACCTACGGTTACTATGACTACTCACCTTACGCTTGCGCGCCCTATGGATACTGGGGTCCTGATTATTTCGTAAACGGGCTATTCATCGGAGTGGGTCCGTGGTACCGCGGATATTATGGCCGGGGCTACTATGGGCGCGGGTACTACGGGCGGGGCGGATACTACGGCCGCGGCGGTCAGTATGGTCGCGGTGGATATTACGGACGAGGAGACCACTACCGGGGCGGTGCGTTCAACGGACGCGGATACTACGGAGGATTTAACGGGCGCACCAGCGTGAATCGCGGGTTCAGCGGGCGAGGCGACTACGGCGGCCGGTCGTATAATGGTGGCCGGTCGTATAATGGCGGCCGGTCATTTAACGGCGGCGGACGAAACTTCTCACGCGGTGGCGGCGGCTTCCAGGATCACGGTGGAAACAGCTTCCACGGCGGCAGTGGTGGATCGCGTGGCGGCGGCAGCTTCCAGGGTCGTGGCGGATCACACGGAGGTGGCAGCGTCCACGGTGGTGGTTCGCACGGCGGACGGCACTAAGTCGCGAGGATAAAAGTGAAGACAAAACGGCTGGCGATGTTGCCGGCCGTTTTTTTTTGGCTCAGGAGACTGGATTGGAACAGTTACCGCTGAGCCCCACACGCCGTTTTCGCGTGTGGAGATTTTGCGACCCGACAACTAATTTTTTAAATCTTCATGGAAGCAACCACGACGCTCTCCCTGAAATAAGTCACCTGCATACCCGTCCAGATCTCGCTTTCTGTCCCCTGGTCCAGTAGTCTCTTGCGGGTCTTTTTTTCTCTTTTGCCTCTTTTTTGCCCACCTCAATCTTTTGTTTTCAAGATTTTCCAGCCTCTTTTTCCAAAAAGGAGGGTATGGGGTACCCCCCGGGAAAGGCCGTTCGATTACGCGACAAACCTCAAATTCAAAACAGCCGGGAAATATATTCGCGCATCTGGTGTTTCCAGTAGGGCCAGTCATGGCCACCCTGTGGCCCCCAGTCGTCCAGCGAATGGCGTATGCCTTTGCTCCGTAAAATTTCTGAAAGCCGGTAGCTGGGCCCGTTATTTTCCCACGGCCCGGAACCGGTGCTGATATGAATGTCACAGGAAGAAAGTTGTTCCAGCCTCCACGGATCGCCAAGATTGGCCAGGTAATCCACGGGATTGTTGAAATAAAGATTGTCGTCGTACATTCCATCCATAAAATTCCGAACGTCGTATACCCCGGACATCGCGAAGCAGCGCTTGAACACATCCGGATGCTTGAACAACGTATTCGCCGCATGATACGCGCCAAAAGACGCGCCCATGGTGGAAATAGCGGCCATGGATTTGCAATTGTCCCAGATGAACGGCGCCACTTCTTCGCGCAAATACGCGTCAAACATGGACTGCATGTAGCTGCGGTGAAACGGATGCGCTGCCTTGTTGTAAAGCCCAAGATGATTCGCGGAATTCACGGAAAAGAATTTGATCCTGCCCGCGTCGATGAAATCCGCGAGCGCGCCGGTCATGCCCTGGCCTTCCAACTCCCACTCGTCGCCTGCGCTGGTGGGAAATCCCACGAGCGGCGGGCCCCAGTGGCCGTAAACCACCACGCCCAGCTCGATGCCCAGCCTGGAAGAATACCAGCGATGATATTCGCGTTTCATGGATGGCCTCAGTGCGCTGCAAAGGGAGCAAAATTATGCCAGCCGCCCGCGAGCGAAGCAATGCGTGGAGCGGTTTAACCCCGCGGCGTCCACAGGTGTCATCGGGACTCATTTCTTGGTAAACTCGCGGCGCAAATTCAGAATTCCCGCCAATAATAAAGGAGATCAGATCATGGCAACACCATCGACGAACACCCGGCCAACACCTGAGCACATTTTTAATACCTTGAACGCTTATCAACAGACTCTGGCGCTGCGGACCGCGATCGAACTGGATATTTTCTCCGCCATCGCTGATGGTTCTACCGACACAGCGGCGATCGCAAAAAAGGCTGGCGCCGCCGAACGCGGTGTGCAGTCGCTGTGTAATTACCTCACCGTCCTCGGTTTTCTCACCAAGCAAGACAACCGGTACGCGCTGACCCAGGAATCCAGTATTTTTCTGAATAAACGGTCTCCCGCGTACATGGGAGCGATCTCCGGATTTCTGGCTAATGACCACATGATGAACAAGTTCGCGTCCTTAACAGAAGCGGTGAAAAAAGGCGGCAGTGCGGCGGGCCACGGCGGCAATCAGGAGCCGAACGACGATATGTGGGTGGCCTTCGCGCGCTCCATGGCGGCCATAACCATTCCTGCCTCCGCTTTCATCGCGCAACTAACCGGCATGCCACAAGGAAAAGCGTGCCAGGTATTGGATATCGCCGCCGGACACGGTATGTACGGCATCACCATGGCGCGCCAGAATCCCAACGCCCAGGTTACCGCGCTCGACTGGCCCAACGTGCTGGAGGTGGCGAAGCAGCATGCCGCCTCCGCCGGGGTGGCTGATCGATACAAGACCCGCCCGGGGAGCGCGTTCGATGCTGATCTGGGCAATGGATACGATTACGTTTTACTCACAAATATTTTCCACCACTTCGATCACCCCACCTGCGAAAAGCTGATGAAGCGCGTACACGCGGCACTGAAACCCGGCGGCCAGGCCATCACACTGGAATTTGTGCCTAACGAAGATCGCGTTACCCCTCCCACTCCAGCGATGTTCAGCCTGATCATGCTGGCGACCACGGATTTCGGGGACGCCTACACGCTGTCCGAATACGAAAAAATGTTTCGCAACGCCGGTTTTTCCAGCACTGTGCTGCATCAGGTTCCGGACATGCCGCAGCAAGTGTTGGTTTCGGAGAAATAACCGCGGTTTTGACCATCCGTCGGACAACGCGCAGGCCGCGTCGAGGCGCTTGGGCTGAAAAGCAAAGTTCTGATGCAGGTTAAGACTTGCGCGAAGCTTTCTCTAGATATTCGCCCGCGACCTTGGAGTAATCCGCGATGGCCACCTCTGGCTCCGCCAACTCGGGGTGCCAGACTTTTTCCCACTCGAAGCAATACCTTCCCTGGTAACCCATCGCCACCAGCGCGCGAATCTGCCGTTCGACGGGAACATCGCCTTTGCCGGTGAGCACGTAACGGCGATCTTTTCCATCGGCTTTTACATCGGGCACGGAATCTTTCAAATGCGTGTGACGGATCCATTTTCCCAGCTGCGAGACAGTGAACTCCGGTTCTTCGTGCGACGAAACGAAAGTATGGTGCGCGTCCCACAGAAGCGCCACATGGTCGGAATCAGCGCGAGTCAAGATGTCTTTGAGGGTCGGCGAGTCCGTGAAATCTCCGTGCGATTCGATAATGACCGTGACATTCCGCGGCCGCGCATATTCGCCGAGTTCACGCAGGCCCGCGGCCACGCGCGCAATGACTGCCTCGCGCGGACCCTTGATATCGTTTCCAAAGACGCGGACATACGGGGCTTCCAGCGCCGCGGCCAGATCGATGAAGCTGCGGGCATCGGCAAGTTGTTGCGCGCGCTTCTGCGCGTCCTCTTCGTGCATCGCAGCGGAGCTACTGACACAGGCGATCTTCAATCCACGTGACGCGACGTCGCGCTTGGCCTGCAAGATTTTGTCGGCGGCAAACTCCGGGCGCGCCGGCAGATTCAGTTCACCGAGCATGCCGCGCAATTCCACCGCTGAGAAACCGTGCTGCGCGGCGAAATCAAGAATTTGCAGCCAGGTCCACCTGGGGCAGCCCAGCGTTGAAAATGCCAGCGGCTGTGGAGCGGGGGCCGCAGCTACGAATTGAGCTCCCAATCCAGCCAGCGCCACCGTGCCTACAAATTCCCGCCGAGATAGTTTCACCGTTGGGTACCCTCGCGTTTCTTCGCGGCATTCTATCACCATTGGCTGGCACCAGGCCTTCGCGGGCTTGCAAGAATTGCAAATGGCAGTAGGATGTAGCGTAGAAATGGAAGCTCGCAGCGAACTTGGATTCAGGAGATAAAGAATGCGGCGTGACGATACGTCCATGCACAGTGGCAAGTCTGTAAGCATACTTGAGCCCGGACGGCGCGGATTCCTCAAGGGCATGCTGGGCGTCGGCGCTTTTGTTCTGAGCGTCCGATGGATGCCTGGAACAGCACTCGCAGCAGAAACTGGCCTTGATCCGTCGGCTCCGATGGCTAATGCGCCGCTTCATCCCAACGTATATCTGGCCATCGACACCGATGGAACTGTCTACATCATCGCGCACCGCTCGGAAATGGGCAGCGGCAGCAAGACCGCGCTGCCCCGCATTGTGGCAGAGGAACTGGACGCGGACTGGTCGCGCGTGAAAATTGTGCAGGCTCCAGGCGATGAAAAGTTTGGCGACCAGGACACCGATGGATCGCATTCGGTGAAGAGCTTTTTCGATCCGCTGCGCGAAGCCGGCGGAACGGCGCGGCTCATGCTGGTTCAAGCGGCGGCTGCACAGTGGGGCAAGCCCGTAGCGGAGTGCCGCACCGGATTGCACGAGGTGGTGCATACACCGTCAGGCAAAAAACTTGGCTACGGTGAATTGGCTGCCGGGGCCGCAAAGCTGGAAGTCCCGAAAAGAGAGGATGTGAAATTCAAGCCGCGCAGCTCGTGGCGCTACATCGGTAAAAGCACGCCCAATTACGATCTGAAGGATATGTGCGACGGCAAAGCAGTCTACGGCCAGGACGCTCACATGGACGGAATGTTGTACGCAAGCGTCGCGCATCCGCCGGTGTTTGGCAGTTCTGTTAAATCTGTTGAAGATAAAGCGGCGCTCGCGGTTCCTGGAGTGAAGCAAACCGCGCGCATTGACGGCTTCAAGCCGCCGGTCGGATACCAGTCGCTAGGCGGCGTTGCCGTTTTGGCGGACAACACCTGGGCCGCCATGCAGGGCAAGAAAAAACTGAAGATCGAGTGGGAAGCGAGTCCGCACAGCGCCTACAACTCCGACGCGTACAAAAAAGAACTGCAGGAAACCGCGCGCAAGCCGGGAAAAGTAGTGCGAGAAAACGGCAACGTGGACGCGGTGTTTGCCAAGGGCGGCAAGATCGTGGAAGCGGAATATTACGCGCCGCTGCTGGCGCATGCTTCCATGGAGCCGCCCGCGGCGCTGGCGGTTTTTCGCGATGGCAAGATGGAGGCCTGGGCGCCCACGCAGAATCCTCAGGGCGCGAAAGAGGCTATCGCTAAGGCGGTGGGGCTGAAAAAAGAAGATGTCACCGTGAACGTCACGTTGCTCGGCGGCGGCTTCGGCCGGAAGTCCTTTCCGGATTTTGCGGTGGAAGCGGCGGTGCTCGCGAAACAGACGGGTAAACCGGTGAAAGTGGTTTGGAGCCGGGAAGACGACATCAAGTTTGATACTTACCATTCCGTCGCGGCGATGTACATGAAAGCGACGCTGGGCGATGACGGGAAACCCGTAGCCTGGCTGCAACGGACGGTGTTTCCTCCGATCGGTTCCACTTTTGATCCCAAAAATAATTATTCCGCGGCCGACGAACTGGGCCTGGGCTTCACCGACGTGCCGTTTGCGCTGCCAAATCATCGCGTAGAGAATGGCCCCGCAACTGCGCACGTACGTATCGGCTGGCTGCGGTCGGTGGCAAATATTTATCACGCCTTTGCAGTACATTCTTTCGCGGATGAACTGGCGCATGCCGCAGGGCGCGATTCGCTGGACTATCTGCTACAGCTTCTGGGACCGGACCGCGTGATTCCCAAGAGCGAGTTGCCGAAAGACTATTCCAACTACGATGGCGACTACGAGCAATATCCCATCGACACGGGCAGGTTCCGGCGCGTGCTTTCGCTCGCGACAGAAAAAGCCGGTTGGGGAAAGCAGAAATCCGGAAACGGCTTCGGTATGGGCGTGGCGATGCACCGCAGCTTTCTAACTTACGTCGCGACCGTAGTGCAGGTGCAGGTGGATGACGCCGGTCACGTGCAGATTAAGCGCGTGGATACCGCGCTTGATGCGGGTACGGTAGTAAATCCCGAAATGGTACGGCAGCAGTTCGAGGGTGCGGCAGTAATGGGCACCAGTCTGGCGTTTTACGGCGAAATCACCGCGAACAACGGAGCGATCGAGCAATCAAATTTCAACGATTACCAGATGGCGCGCATGAAGGATGCTCCGCGCGAAACATTCGTGCACATCGTACCGAGCGAAGCACCGCCCGCAGGAATTGGCGAGCCCGGCCTGCCGCCATTTACTCCAGCGCTGTGCAACGCCATCTTTGCGGCTACCGGAAAGCGCGTTCGCGAACTGCCGCTGAGCCGCGCAGGATTGGCTTGAGACTTTCGCCGGCCCTGGCAACGCCGGCGTTATTCCACGTAAAACATCAGCAGCACACCCAAAATAATCATGATGGATGGCCACAGTTTGGCAAAAATACCCTGCCAGTTGGTTCGCAACTCCGACAAACCTTTCGTCAGTCCGATGCCAAATCCGGACACCGTGTAGCTGAGGTGTTCATGCTGGATTCGCGCCATGCGCTCCATGTGACCCGCGCCATGCATGCCGCCTTGATGATCGTGGAAAAGCAAAATTATGGAACCAACGATCGCGAATACGGGAAACACCCATCCGGCCCAGGCGGCTTGGAGGCCCCCACGCGCCCGCAGGAACTCGATTACGCCCAAGGCGAGCAGAATGGTTGCGAATGATTTGTGCTGGCGTACTTCGGCATGGTGACTGAGGCCGAAGAACCAGGATTGTGGTCCGAATGGCCATAATTCCGTGTCGCTAAACACCAACACGAAAAGTCCAGCAAGCAGAAAACAAACCGGCCACGCGTAGCGAACCTTGGGCCAACGCTTGCCGAGTCGCTCCTGAGCGAGGATGAAGATTCCCGCGAGCACGACGAAAAATCCGGCCAGGTGATGATTAAACTCGCTCTCACGTTTATCCGCCGCCAATTTTTCGGGGGAAGGCTCATGCTCCGGCATGTCCATGCTCATGCCTTCGTGGCCTTCGTGGCCTTCGTGCATGGAGTGATCCTGAGCGCGAAGTCGCGCTGGAACCAGACACAGGATGATCGCAACGAGGAGGCACCCACCGAGAATGGCGCCCTGCCTAACCGCTCTCTGGTACAAATCCACCTCAGCTCCCATGAGAACAACTCCGACCAGAAAGTCTCGCGCATTCCGGTTTGGAAAGCCAATCGGCGAGAAGAGAAAGGATGGCAATGGCACGCGCGTACTCTGTAATATAAAGTACTTGACACTGACAACTACTCTGAATATTATGCCCGAGCTGCTTGCTGGAGGCGTACAGATGTTCAAAAGAATCGCCGCAATCATCGGTATTTTCGCTTGCGCCTGCGTGGCGTGGCTGGTGCTGGGATCCACAATTTTCTACCGCACCGAGAATTCCGGCTCGGCACTGAGCGGGCGGGTGACTTCCACCTGGGGAGCGCCGCAAGGACAGAAGCCACCAGCCATCGCCTACCACTGGCAGGAGGACAAGACGGTGACGGCTGAGGAAAATGGAAAAATAGTCAAGCGCGTGGATAAAGTCGCCATGAGCGCGCCGGCGGCCATTGAAGCCAGCCGCATCGTGGCGGATTTGCACCTTGATTACCGGCAGAAGGGGCTGCTGTGGTTCAGCACCTACGGCGTGAAATTCGACGGATCCTACACCTTTCACAATCCCAGCGTCCGGGAAGAGAATTTTATTTTTACATTGCCCTTCCCCGCTCAGCAGGCGCTCTACGACAATGTGGAAATTTTGCTGGACGGGCAACCATTGCCGTTAACTTTCAGCGGGAACACCGCCACGGCGCAGTCGACCATCGCTACGGGCAGCACGCATGTTTTGCGCGCCACGTATCGATCGCAGGGGTTGGAAAGCTGGAGGTATAACATTTCGAGCAAGACCGCGGAGGGAATCTCGGCGGTGTCACAAGCACGTGACTTCGATTTGATGGTGCGAACCGATTTTTCGGGGTTCGATTTTCCAGAGAACGCCATGTCGCCCACGGAAAAACACCGCACCGCCAACGGCTGGGAACTGGAATGGAAATATCAAAACCTGGTGTCCGGTTTCGACATCGCCTTGAAGATGCCGCAGAAGCTGCAACCCGGTCCGCTGGCCGGCCGCATCAGCTTCTTCGCGCCGGTGTCGCTGTTCTTCTTTTTCTTTCTGATTTTCATCCTTTCCACGCTCCGCGGGATCGATTTGCATCCCATGAATTATTTTTTCCTAGCTTGCGCTTTCTTTTCATTTCACCTGTTGATGGCTTACCTGGTCGACCATGTTTCCATACACGTGGCGTTTGCGGCGGCTTCGGTGGTGTCCATCGCACTGGTGGTGAGCTACCTGAGACTGGTGGTCACTCCGAGATTTGCCATGGTTGACGCGGGACTCGCCCAACTGATTTACCTGGTGCTGTTTTCCTATGCGTTTTTCTTCGAAGGGTTTACCGGGTTAACGGTAACGATTGGCGCGATCGTGACATTGTTCGTGGTGATGCAGATGACGGGCCGGATCCGCTGGGACGACAAAGGCGCGCGGCGAGACGTTCCGCCGCCACCACCACCGCCATTGTGGCAATCGGTCGCTCCAGCGCCCTAGGCGTACACATCCTAATTCGAAATCGAACCAGAGTCTTTACTCACAGCGCAATGCCACCATGGGATCCAGGCGCATGGCGCGGCGCGTGGGAATGTAGCAGGCAGCGAGCGCGACGAGTCCCAGCACGATGACAACCGCAAAAAATGTAAGCGGATCGGCAGCGCTGACGCCGTAAAGCATGCGGGCCATGAGCCTGGTAAGCGCGAAGGAAGCGGCCACACCAATTACGATTCCCAGAAGGGTCAGCTTAGCTCCCTGTGACAGGATCAGGTTCAAAACGTCGCGGCGGCGCGCGCCGAGCGCGATGCGCACGCCGATCTCGTGGGTGCGTTGCCCCACCAGGTAGGAAATCACGCCGTAGATGCCGACGCTCGAAAGAATTACGGCCATGGCGGCGAAGACCGCGAGCAGAATCATGGAGAAGCGGCGGGCCGCGAGCGATTCGGAAATGATTTGCTCCATGGTTTGCGCGCCATAGATTACTTGTTCGGCGTTCATCTGTTTGTTGACGCGGCGCAGAGAATCGAAGAGCGCAGGATCGGAACCATCGGAGCGGACCATGATGGTGGTTCCAGTAGGCGTCAACTTCATGGCTCCATCGGGCAATTGCATGAAGGGAGTGTAAACCTCGGCGCGTAGTTGTTGCGATTCATCGGAATCAAGTCCCCACTGTTTCACGTGGGGCACGACACCGATGATTTCCGCGCGCGCTTCACCTTGCTGAAAAATGATGTGACGACCGAGGGGATCGGAGTTTCCGAAGAATTTTTGGGCAAAGAGTTCATCAATCACCGCGACGGGCGGAGCGTGTTCGTTGTCCTGGGCGTTAAAGAAACGGCCTCGAATCAGCGGAATGCGCATGACCTCCAGGTAATCCGGCTCGACAACGTAGCTGATCGTCCAATTCATGTCGTTTTCGCTGGAAGGCTTGGGCTGATGGTCCAGCCAGAAAAGCTGCTCGTCATCAGGGCCAAGCGGAACGGCTCCCCACGACGTGGACACCGCCTGCACTCCTGGCGTCGCCGCGAAATTTTCGCCGACGGCTCGAAAGGCAGCGCGGATGGCCGCGGGGTTGCCGCCACTCATCGTCGGGGCGAGCGAAATGCTGAAAGTCAGGACGTTATGCGGATCGAAGCCCGGGTGAATACTCCACAGATGAGAAAGAGTCCGGCCCATCAGCCCCGCGCCCACTAGGAGCACCAAGGCCATAGCCATTTCGAGGACGACAAAAACACTTTGGGCGCGATGGCGCGTCCCGCTGGAGCCGCGGCCGCTTTCCTTGAGGGTATCGGACAAAAACAAATGCGAGGACTTCAGCGCGGGAGCCAAACCGAAAAGGATTCCAGCCAGCAGCGAAATCGCGGCGGTAAAAATAAATACATGAGAATCCAGGTGAACGTCGGCAGCACGCGGCATTTCCGCGGGCATCATCTTCAGGGCGGCGCGAGTGGTCCAGTGCGCGACGATGAGACCGAGCGCGCCACCAACTAAAGCGAGCAGGATGCTTTCGGTGAGTAACTGGCGGATCAGGCGGCCACGGCCAGCGCCGAGCGCGACACGAACGGCAAACTCGCGCGTGCGGCCCGTGGAGCGCGCCAGCAAAAGACTGGCCACATTGAAGCAGGCGATCAGCAACACAAATCCGACCGCGCCGAGCAACACCAGCAAGACAGGTTGGACGCCGCCAAGAAGCGCGCTCCTGAAGGGCCTGAGGTTGGCGCCGATTCCTTTGTCCCAGTCGGGATAAATGGCGGCCAGGTTGGCGGTAACGCGTTCCATATCCGCGCGGGCTTGTTCGATGGTGACGCCGGGTTTAAGGCGCGCCACACCATGAATACCGAGGCCAGCCCCACGCACGAGCAGGCCCGGATTGTTCCATTGGCCAATCGGAACATACACATCGGTCGGGCGGCTGCTGCGGTAAAGATCAAACACTTCGGGAATCACGCCGACAATGGAGTAGCTCTTGCCGTCCAGAGTGAGCGTCTTTCGGAGAGCGTCGAGTGAAGCAGCAAATTTGCGTTTCCAAAGACTCGCGCTGATCAAAGCGATGGGCGCCGCGGCAATCTTGTCTTCGCCGGGAGCAAAGCTTCTGCCGATCAGGGGATTTGCGCCGAGGACGGTGAAGTAGTCAGAGGAAATCAATCTTGCAGTCAGTTGCTCGGCGTCTCCCAGGCCGGTAAGAGTGAATCCATTCTCGCGGGCGATGGCCATGGAGGAGAAGACGTGATTGTCTTTCTGCCAGTCCACAAAGTTCGGATAAGAAATGGAGCCATTGGTGAAATTGGGCTTGCTCTCTCCCAAAGCCACGAGTTGTTCGGGATGCGGATGTGGAAGCGGATTGAGCAGCACACCGTTGACGATGGAAAAGAAGGCGGTGTTACAGCCGATCCCGAGGGCCAAGGTCAGAACAGCGATTATCGTGAAGCCGGGATTCTTGCGCAAAATGCGGAGCGCGTAACGAAAGTCGCCGGTGAAGGTATCGA
>JALYLI010000209.1 GCA_030774335.1 Acidobacteriota bacterium
CGTTACGGAATGGTATTGCCGAATTTTGTTACATCCGCGCTGGAGAATGCTCCCATTAATGTGTTTGGCAATGGCCAACAGTCGCGATGCTTTTGCGATGTGCGCGATACCGTGGAAGCGCTGATCAGGCTGATGGACACCGACCGTGCGGTGGGTGAAGTCACAAATGTCGGTAACACCGAAGAGATTACGATCGCGGATCTGGCGCGGATGGTGAAAGAGCGCACCAAAAGCACTTCGACGATTGAATACGTGCCGTATGACAAGGCCTATGAGCCGGGATTTGAAGACATGATGCGCCGCGTGCCCTCCGTGGAAAAGCTGTTCGCATTGACGGGATTTCGCCCGCAGACGCCATTGACGGAAATCATCGATCGCGTGACCCAATCGTTTCGAGCCAGGCAAGAGCGTGGCGCTGACTTCCAGCCTCCCATGATAAAATCTGCCCGCCAGGGTAGCGAACTCTTGTCGTAGACTATTTTTCAATTCACGCACACACGCATTGATGAAGTCACATACCACACTCTCGGTTTTGGTCCCCGTTTACAATGAAGAGCATCTGGTTGCGACCAGTCTCGGCCGTCTGCTGTGCCTGGCCAACTCGCCGGTGCTGGAACGCGTGCAGATTATTGTCGTGGACGACGGCTCCTCGGATCGCACCCCGGAGGCGCTGGCGCAATTCAAACAGTCGCTGGCGGAATCGCCGAGTGAGAAGTTGAACTGGCTTTTTATCCGTCAGAAAAAAAATGCAGGCAAAGCGGCGGCTATTCATACCGCGCTTTCCGCGGCCACCGAAGAGTTGTGTGTAATTCATGACGCCGATCTTGAATACCATCCCGCTGACTTGCTGAAAATGGTGGAAGTATTCGTCGCGGAACAGGCCGACGCGGTGTTTGGTTCGCGGTTTCTGGCCAGCGAGTACCGGCGCGTGCTGTTTTTTCGCCATGAGTTGGGCAACCGTTTCCTGACCCTGCTATGCAACGTAGTCTCGGACCTGAACCTGAGCGACATGGAAACTTGTTACAAAATGGTGCGCACCTCGTTGCTGAAGAGCATTCCGCTGACCGGCAAAGGATTTGAAATCGAGCCCGAAATCACCATCAAGCTCGCCAAGCGCGGAGCGCGTATTTTTGAAGTGCCCATTCGTTATGCGGGCAGAACGTATCAGGAGGGAAAGAAAATTGGCTGGAAGGACGGGATACGCGCGGTTACGGCCGTCCTTCGATTTTCGTGGTCGGATGAAATTTATGTCAGCGATATTTACGGCAGCCAGATTCTGGGGCGGCTGAATCGCGCGCCGCGATTCACCAAATGGATGGCCGACATAATAAGGCCATACGTGGGCAAACGGGTGCTGGAGATTGGAGCCGGTACCGGAAATCTTACCGCTCAATTAATACCTCGAATATTATACTGGTCAACGGACATTAATCCGTTATATCTAATGTATCTTGAGAACGTCGGACGAAACCGGCCGTATATGACGGTGGGTTTCACTGACGCCGAAAGAGCGGAGTCCTATCCGCAAGGCCAGAACTTTGACACGGTGATTTGCCTCAACGTCGTGGAACACCTGGCCGATGATCACGGCGCGCTGATGAATATTCGCTCGGCACTGGAAGCTGGCGGTAGAGCCATCATTTTAGTGCCTTGTTGCCCGGGGCTTTATGGAACTTTGGACGAAGTGTTGGGCCATCAGCGCAGATACACCAAGGAAAGTCTGCGACAGTTGATCACCAGAGCGGGCTTTAAATCGGAAAGCATGCTCGAATTCAATCGTGTTGGAACCATTGCGTGGTGGCTGAACGGTCGCGTTTTACACCGGCGGACATTCGGATTGTGGCAAATTAAGTTGTTAAATTTGCTGACCCCCGTCTTTCGAATGATCGACAATTTCGTGCCGCTGCCGCCCCTATCTCTTATTGCGGTAATTCGGAAACCTGCGCCGGCGGAGTCATTGCCGGCAGTATCATCGCAGCTTGCGGCAAGCCCGTCAGGCCCGCAAACAGCATGAACGCTTCGATCCCGAATCGATCCGGGAGCACCGCAGCCGCAACCAGGCGGGAATTTCCTTACAACAAATTATTACTCGCATTCTTTCTGGCTTCGCTGCCGGTTGTCAATCCAACGGTGCACGGCGATGGAGTGGGCTATTACGCTTATGCGCGCGCGCCGTTGATTCAGCATGACCTGCGTTTTGAAGAAGACTGGCGCAGGGCGAACACGCGGTTTTCTTCGGGGAGAGTTCAACCAGACGATCAATTGGCGCCCAGCCAGTACACCCCTACTGGTTACGTGGACAATCACTTTACGATTGGGCCGGCGATCTTGTGGGCGCCCTTCCTGATGGTCGCGCATCTTTCCGTTGTAATCTGGAATACCTTGGGTGGAAAAATTCCCGCGGATGGTTTCTCCGGGCCGTATCTGGTTGCTATGGCGGTGGGGACCGCATGGTGGGGTTTTTTAGGGCTAGGGCTGTCTTTTTCTCTGGCTAGAAAATTCGTAAGGGCCCGATGGGCATTTCTGGCGACGCTGGGGGTCTGGTTGGCAAGTTCGCTTCCCGTGTACATGTATTTCAATCCCTCGTGGTCGCACGCTCATTCGGCATTCGCGGTGGCACTTTTCGTATGGTACTGGGAACGCACGCGAAATTCCCGTACGCTGGTCCAATGGATCGCTCTTGGATTGATGGCCGGTTTGATGATCGACGTATATTTTCCCAACGGCGTTTTTCTGGCGCTGCCGGCGATCGAAGTATTGTCCACCCACTATTCGTTGGCGAAGACGGCTACTTGGGCTTTGCAAAAGAAGCTGCTGTGGGGAGAGGCCGCTTCTATAGCGTCGATGTTGCTGGCCCTGGTACCGACGCTGATCACCCGCTCAATCATTTATGGAGGAGCGTTTCGCTTCGGAGCGTATACGAGTTATGAGTGGGACTGGCGCGCACCGCATTGGCGACAGGTGCTTTTTTCATCTGATCACGGGGCATTGAGTTGGACGCCGATTCTGGCGCTGGCGCTGATCGGACTTTTCGCTGGATCCCGAAACGCGAAAATCATCGCGATGCACCTCGCGGTGTGCGCTGCGGCGTTTTACTATGTTATCGCTACCTATCCGTTTTGGGACGGAATGGCATCTTTCGGGAACCGCTTCCTGATTTCGCTGACCGCCATTTTTATTTTCGGACTTGCTTTACTCTTCCAACGATTCGGCGAACACTTTCGCGATGGCGGCCGCGCGT
>JALYLI010000210.1 GCA_030774335.1 Acidobacteriota bacterium
CTTCCGGCATGGCCTCGGCTGCGGGAACAAATTCGTTCTCCACCCCGGCGATGCTCTGGTCCAGCACGTGCGCGCTGGTGCGAGGTTCCGCAGGCCTGGCGTCCTGTGCCAGCGCCAAGCGACAACCGTGCGATTGCACCGCGGGATGGAAGAAAGATTTTGCGTGGCTGGAGGTCAGTTTCTGTCACCCAGACCGTGGTTTTGCTTGCAAATTTTGCAGAAGGCGGGCGGGAGCATTTTGTCGTCGTTGTCATCGTCCTTAGGATCTGACCGGCGCCTGCTGTACCGGGTTTGGACTGGCCGAGACCAGTTCCAAAATCCGACAGGCCGTGGCACTCGAAGCAGTGGGCCGTGCCTTCTACCAGATATTTGCCGCGAGCCAGGCGCTGAGCGGAAGGTGCGGCGTGGAATTCAGGGGTAGGGGCGACGGGTGCGCCGGGGGTTTGTTGCGCGGATGGGGAATTTTGTGCAGTGAAACTATTTAATGGGAGACAAAAGAAGAGAGCGGTGCACACACAAAGTGATACGGGAATCTGGCCCATGCTGAGGAACTGTCTCCGTCAATCGAGGATTCGCGCTGCGCGAGGAATTACGCGCAGCATATCGCGTCGGGCCAGGTTTAGCAATGCCTGGGAAATGAACAATGCGGATTTCGTCGGAAGGCATGACTGGGAGATAAAAATCGCCCGCCTATGTTTTGAGGCGTGGGGTTTCTGGTTAGCGAAACTTCCCGGCTCACGGCAACTTGCCGATTCTGACTAAGGGTGCCAGCTCAACCGGTCGATGCAACACCTTCTAATCACTTGGTCCGACAATTACTTCCGATAGAGAACCCAATTGTCCGGCTGGATTCAATCAAACCTGCCAGGGTAGTGTTCCGCTTGATTCGACGCTAGGGATCGACTCTAGCGGTTCAGCCGGCCGCATATGGACGTCCCGCTGGTGTTGCGTCGACCCATTGAGACCGCCGGATTTATCGGACAAGTGGAATCTAACGAAAGCCATATGTCCGGTAGCGCGATTAATCCGGAGCCAGCCTGACAGATGCAGGACTTTGTGAGACTATTCGACCGAGACAGCCCGAGGTGCAGCATGAAATACCGAATTGCCATATGGGCGGCTGCGGGCTTCCTCGTTGCGAGTGCGTGGGCAGTTTATTTCTTAGTGGCCAGCAAGCACCTTCCGTTAGAACCGATTGTGTCCACTCTTGTCCGGTTAACCTGCCCCATTGCGATTGTCGGCTCGCATTATCCCGTTAGCCTCTATTCGACTCTTGTTGCAAATGTCGCCACATATGCATTGGCCGGTCTAGTGGTGGAAACTCTGCGGCGACAATTAAACCACTCAAACTAATTCAAGTCAGCTCGTACGTGAGTCCTTCAGATGGGCAACAGTAGCAAAAATCAGCTGGATAAGAATCGCGAGCGCAAGAGTCCCGACTATATACAATACTGCGTAAAGTAGGCAGGTCCCTATGTACTCCCGTAAAAGTCTATCCGGATTTATGCGTGAGCGGAGAGTCCTGCGTTTCAACCACGTCCGGCTCGGGCCAGCGTGGCAGGAGAAGTGCCAAGGCCGAGAGTTGAAAAACGACTCCGGCAACCCCCTACTTTAGTGATTTTAGTTGAAGATCTCTCATTGCCTTTGCGAATTGTGCAAGCCCAATCCATTTGCTGGCCGTGCAACATCGCCACAGAGCCGGCGCGGCCGTAAAAACCTACGGGTCAAAAAAAACCGAACGCTTCGTGAGAAGAGTGCGGTTTTTGAATTTTAATTGGACGCCGACGGTAGTGCGTGTGCGGCTACTGTGGCGTTGGCGCGGGTTGGTCCTGAACTGGAGCTGTCTGGCCACCAGCAGGCGGTTGCGTGGCCGGGGCGTTGACACTGGGGGTTGGATCGCTAGGGGCGTTGACGCTGGCGGCGACGGGCTTGGCTTCGGTGCCGAAGCGGGTCAGATACGGCATGAATGGGGTGATTTCGAAGGGCATTTTTTCGCGTTCGGCTACGTTGCCGATGGGCTTGCTCTTGAGCAGTTCGAGCCTATCGGCCCAGGGGTCGAGCTTGACGCGACCGCCGATGGGCAGGGCGGTGATGGTGCCGACTTTTTTGTCGGCCGCGGGCGTGGCGGCTTTAAGGTCAGCTATCAAGACACGGTTGCCCAGGTGCGGGCTGATTAGATTGGGAATTTCCTTTTGCCGGGCGTCCACGGCGGCGACGAAAAGCTTGGCGCTAGCCAGTTGATTATTGTAAGGCGACTTGGATAGCAACTCTACGGCTTTGGCGCTGGCGGCGGTTTCCTCTTCAGGAGTGCGGGCAAAACCGAAGTGGCGGAAGGTGTCTTTATCCTGCACGCCCAACAGCTGGTCAAAGAAAGCGTACGAGGAATCCAGGCGATGGCCGAGGACGATGTGGCCGAGCTCGTGGGCGATCATGGTGGCCAGGCTGGGTTCATCGGGTAGCACGTCAATCAGGCCGCGACTGAGCACGATGGTGTGGCCGACGGTAAAGGATTCGAGCGTGCTGGTCATCATGACGCGGCAACGAACGTCAGGTTCGATGTCGAGGTTGTTGGTGACTTCCAGATTGTTGACGACGGTCTCAAGAACCTTGTCGACTTCGCCCTTGGGCGAGACGAGACCGATGCGCTGCAAGCGATCGAGGACATTGTCTTCCGCCTGGCGATCCCAGGAACGCTGGGCCTGCACGGGTGAAAGATCGTTGGCGTTCTTGCTTTCGTCGGTGACGGGAGTTTCGACGAGAATCTTGGTCAGTTCCTGTTCTTGCGCGGCGTGGCCCAAGTTATAGCCCCACAGGCGCGTCTGAGCTTTGAAGTCGAGCTTCTTGGCGAGAGCGTAGTGCAGTTCTTTTTCTTCGCTATAAACGAACGAAGGAAGCCACAGGCCCGGTTGGGTATTGGTGCGCCAGCTATCGAAATGAAAATACCAACTGGAGTGCCCGCCGCCGCCGTAAGCGCCGTTGAAGCGCACGATGTTGTAGTCCTGATCCTCGACCCAGATGCGGCCGAGGAAGCGGCCCTTGCCGGCTTTATCGCGGGGAGTGACGTCGAACACCAGGCAGCGCACTTCGCCGAGGAATTCGCGGCGAACGTAATCGAATTTATAGTGCTGCTTATCGAAGCCGTTGGTGTCGATGAAAATCATCTGCAGAAAGCCATCGGGCAGGTACTGCATGGCGAAAGAGAAAAAGTTGCCGATGCCGGTGAAGATTTTTTTGCCTTTGCCGCCGGTGTCAGAAAGAGAGACGAGTTCGACGCCCTTGGTGAACTGCGCGCGGCCGAGGAAGTATTTGTCGCCGGCGGGAGTGTAGCCGAGTGTCGGATCGGGCTTGAGATTCTGGATGTAGGTTTCGACCAGCGGCGAATATTGAGAAATCTGGGTATTCAGCCGATTTTCACCGGAGATGACGCGGTCCACGACCTCGTCCATGGTCTTGGCGGTACCAGTGCGCTGCGGCAGCGGAGCGGCGGAAGCCAAGGCCGCGAGACTGCTGAAGACGAGGACCGACAGGACGACCTGCCCGGCCCATGCTGACTTACACATTTTCTTCTCTCCCTCAGGACGCCATGTGGAATTCAATCCGCACGCGCGCCGGAAAATCGACTGGTTGATTGTCCTGTTTCGCAGGCTTGAACTTGATTTGCTGCGCCGCGCGAATGGCGGCTTCGTCCAAGCCATGGCCCAGACCACTGATCACGCGATTCACGTGCACGGTACCGTTGGCAAGAAAAATCAAGTCGAGTAGTACATCGCCTTCAAGTTTCAGGCTGCGGCCCTCGGCAGTGTACTCCGGACGGGGTTTTTCGAGAATAGTAACGGCAGTGGTACCGCTGGCTACTTCGGTTTTCTTTTTGGGCGCATCGGTCACGGCGTTCTGATCGCCGAAGCCAGTAGACTGCACGGAACCTTTTCTGCCGCCGCCACCTGGCGGAGGATTGGCAACGCCATTGCCGAATCCGGTGCTGGCTACGGTGCCGCGGATGCCTTTGTCGCCGCCGGTGCCGTTGCCGTAACCAGGGCCGCCGGGAAGCGCGGGCGAGCCTTTGCGGTTGATGTTGGTGGATTTGTTGGGATCGCCGTTGCCAGGTATGCCATTGGGATCGCCGAAGCCGCCGGTTTGCACTTTATTCAAGGGGGCAACGACGGTCGCAGGAGCGGCGCTGCCACTGCCCAAGACGTTGGTCTTCACTTCGTCGCGCGGGCGCTTGGGCTGATTGGAAGTGGTGTCAATCTTTGCCGCTTCCAGAACGGGCGTCAGGTCCGGAGCTTTGGCTTCAATTTTCTCGGTTTTGGGCTGCACGACTTTTTGCGTCACGAAAATGTGCGGCTGGCGCGGGTTGAGCTTGATGGGCTCGACAATTTCCGGCTTAGGCTGAGGAGTGGGCTTCACACGAACTTTCGGCGGCGGAGGGGCCACGGGAATTTCGGTCACCGGCTGGGCCAACTGGACAATGTCGAGGTGCAAGACGGTCTTGATTCTTTCGGGGTAGAGCAAAGGGACGAGCAGCACGAAGCTGATCAAAATAATCTGAATCACGGCGCTTAAGCCGATGCGATTCCAGCGAGGTTTGCCTTCGGGAAGGAGCTCGAGTCGAGCAGCAACCGGTCTGGTGCCGATGGCCCGACGCCAAGCTTCCTGGTTCGCGGACGAGCGCGAACGGTTGGCTTCAAAACCGACGCCCATTGTCGTTTTTGGTGGATCTAAAATCATCGTTGTCATCCGTATGCCCGCCTAAAAAAGAATGCCGCGTAGGCCAAATAGTAGAAGGGTGGAAAACCCCAAGCCGCCATCAACGGGTGTCTCATCTAGAAGTACCACAGTACGAACCGGGCGTAGGCAGATCGAATAGGACTTTGGTACTAGCGTCGCCAAGTCGCTATTGATATTTGTGCTTCCACAAAACGCCACGCCGCGCACCGGGATATAACCCATGATTAGCGGTTCCGTTGCGGCATGGGACGCAACATAGCTAATAGGATACCCCAAAAGGTAATAGGGGTGCCTCGCAATTGTTTACCGGTTTTTCATAGATGGCGATATTCTCAGCACGCTCGGGTACTAGACCAGGCTCACGGTGTGCCGAAGGCGAGGTCTGAATCGTACTGAATCGTATGGACATGCGGACAAATCACGGTCCTGCGGAGACTGGCTTGAGGAGCCGGATCGCCGGCTTGTTGTGCAGCTGCGCGCCGATGATTGAACAATGGTGGAGACAAGCGGGTGCGGAGGACTGGGGAATTTCCGCGGCTAAGTTTACGGCGGAACTGGCGCGATGCGCGGAAGCGCGGTTTCGCGCCGGTGCGCCAGGTGTTGGAGAATTCCAAAGTTACCTGGGCGCTCTGCACCTGGAGGATCTGGCTCTGGCGTGCGCCTGCGCGCAGGGCGTCACCGAGGCGTGGGAATATTTCGTGACAACCTATCGCGGATACATGCGCGCGTCGGCGGGCGCGATTTTGAAGCGCAGCGCGAGTTCGCCAGAGGCGGAGGAGTTGGCCGATTCCCTTTTCGCGGAGCTTTACGGTCTGAGCGCGGAGAAGCGTGGGTCATTGTTCCGTTATTTTCACGGACGCAGCTCGTTGAAAACGTGGTTGCGCGCGGTGCTGGCGCAGCGCTACGTAGATAAGATTCGTGCGGGACGGAAATTTGAGGAGTTGGGCGATGAGGATGGGAGCGATAGGCGGGTGAATTCGGCGGTGGGATTGCGTGCAGACCATGCCGCGGCCGACCCGCATCGCGCCCGGTACCTGGCGATGTTTGCTGCCGCGCTGGAAACGGCGCTGAAGAATCTGGATGGGCAGGACGCGAAGCGTTTGCGGATGTACTACGCGGAAGAGAAAAAGCTGGCGGAAATTGGAAGAATGCTGGGAGAGCACGAATCGAGTGTGTCGCGGCGCCTGGAAAAAGTGCGGCGCGATTTGCGTGGCGCGGTGGAGGAAATTTTGCGCGGCGGTGCCGGCGCTGTAAACGGCGAAGCGAAGATGGGGGGATTGAGCGACGCGGAGATGGAGCTGTGCTTTGAGTATGCCACTGAGGATGCGCCGATCGATCTGGACAAGTTGTTTCCGCAGCGCGGAGTGCGCGGCGCGGGAGAGACCGAGCAAGAGACATAAGGATGCGAATTTGTTGCCGGCGCAAGGAAGCGGCGGCGAAGCGTTCTAAGGATGGATAAGGTTATGGGCCACGAAGAAGATCGCGAGCGGAAGTTTGAGGCGGCGCTGACGCGACAGTTGCGCGAGGAGGCGAGCAGGCGCGCTCGGACTGGCGGGCGCACGGCCGCCGGTGCGGGCGAGCAAGCAAATGAGGCTGCTGGCGATACCGCGCAAGTCCGCGATGCGATGAGCGAGTGCCCGGATGCGGAAGTGTTGGCGGCATTTCACGAGCGGATGTTGTCGAACGGAGAGATGAACGCTGCGAAAGAGCATGTCGCCGCGTGTTCGCGATGCCAGGAGATTCTGGCGCATCTGGAAGCCGGCGATGAGATTGAACTACAGGCTGTAGAAGAAAAAGTTTTAGAGATGCGCGAGCCTGTTTTGGCCGGCGCGGCGGATCGCCACGAGCAATTTGCGCGCGCTACAGCACCGGCGGGTATGGCGAGTACGACGACGAGACTGAAATCGCCGCGCGACATTTCCAGCGGCCGCGGTGTGAAGGCCCTGCGGTGGGTGGCGCCAGTGGGCGCGATTGCGGCGGGATTGTTGATCTGGGCTGTGGTACGAGACAAGCCGCATACATTTGCTCCCATGGAAAATATTCAGGTGGCGCAGGAGCGGCCTGAGGACGAGCGGGCGGCAGCTCCGCAGACGCTTGAGCCTGAAGCTAATTTGCTTAGCGACAGGACGAACCAGCTTTCGCGTGCAGCAAACAGCAAAGCGAGGCCGGTTGAAGGATTTGGCGCACGGAATCTGCCGGCGGAAGAGCAATCGCAGCCGTCGGACCGATTGTCAAAGGATAGCCCGAGTGCGCGTGGAGCTGGCGGCGAGACGATGGCTGGACGGCTCGCAACAGAGGAACAGGGACGCGCCGATAAATATTTGCGCTACGCAAAACCCGCGGCACCTCCGAAAAGCGTGGCGAAAACAGGCGAGCCTGTGAATGCGCCCCAGGCCACTGCAAACGCGCCCGTTGCTCCGATGGCTGCTGCGGACGCGCGGCAGTCAGGAGATAAACCGACCAGGAATTTACCGGCGATGGCCAGAAATGAAGTGATTCTTTCGCCCGAAGCGGATGAGTCGAAGAAGGCTCCCAGCCACGAGCGAGGCGCGTTGAGCAAAGAAAAACTGGAACCCGGAGTCGCAGGGGCTTCGCCAGCTCCCAGCTCACAGCCAGAACCGGCGAGCGAAAGTGTCGCCGTGCAGAGCGCCGCAAACGCGACGCAAGAGCCGGCACAAAAAAAGGATAGGGATACGAAGGTGAATGCACAAGTGGTGACCACGGCGCAGGCGGAAGTGAGCGCCCGCTACGCGCGCACATCTTCGGCGTTGAAAGGCAAGGTTGCTGACGATTCGAAAATAATTGTGACGCCGGGTGGAACAGTGCTGTGGCGACTGCGGGCTGCGGGGCTTATCGAGCGCTCGGCCGATAGTGGGCTTACGTGGTTGCGTCAAAACAGCGGAACGACGCGGGAATTGGTAACGGGTTCGGCGCCCAGTGATGTGGTGTGCTGGATTGTCGGACGCGCGGGAACGCTTTTGCGGACTACGGATGGCGGCGGACATTGGGAAAAAGTGGTGGCCCCGGGTGCGGGAGAATTTACGGGGATTCGCGCCACGGATGCTCTGCACGCGACGATTCTGGATAGTGCGGGGCGGGCAAGATTTGAGACGACGGACGGTGGAGTGAATTGGGAGTTGGTGTGGGAGTAGCTAGTTGACAAGGTGCAGGATTGGAAGTCTTCGGGTGTATGCGAGATCGAAGAGAGATTCCTCGACTACACGCTCGGAATGGCAAACTTGGGCATGGCGCGGCGTTCTCAGGGGAGGCCGCAAGAAAAATGGGCGGTGGCGTTCTAAGGGAGGATGAAAATTTCTAGGCGAGGTGAGGCG
>JALYLI010000211.1 GCA_030774335.1 Acidobacteriota bacterium
TTGGTAACGGGTTCGGCGCCCAGTGATGTGGTGTGCTGGATTGTCGGACGCGCGGGAACGCTTTTGCGGACTACGGATGGCGGCGGACATTGGGAAAAAGTGGTGGCTCCGGGTGCGGGAGAATTTACGGGGATTCGCGCCACGGATGCTCTGCACGCGACGATTCTGGATAGTGCGGGGCAAGCAAGATTTGAGACGACGGACGGTGGAGTGAATTGGGAGTTGGTGTGGGAGTAGCTAGTTGACACGGTGCAGGATCGGAAGTCTTCGGGGTATGCGAGATCGAAGAGAGATTCCTCGACTACACAAGCCGACTCCTTCGCGGGAGCGAAGGAGAAAGCAATTGCGTCGGCTTGTTCCGCTCGGAATGGCAAACTTGGGCATGGCGCGGCGTTCTCAGGGGAGGCCGCAAGAAAAATGGGCGGTGGCGTTCTAAGGGAGGATGAAAATTTCTAGGCGAGGTGAGGCGATGAGCGAGCAGCGCCGTACGATTCGAACGAAGTTTCTAGCAACGGGTCTGGCGGTGGTGGTGGGGTGCGGCGTTGGCGGAGCTCTGTATGCAGGGGGGCATGCCGCGGGGCGCGGCCGTAATGGTAATGCTGGCGGCAAAGCTGGCGCGGAGCAGGAAACGGAAGCGGCCAAAGGCAAGAACGCGCAGGCCACCACGCTTGGCGATCAGACGGATCTGAATGTCACCGTTTACAATTCCAACATTGCGCTGGTACGTGATGTGCGCCAGCTTACTTTGCCGAGCGGATTATTCAATCTGAAATTTGAGGATATTGCGGCGACGGTGAATCCGGCGACGGTGCATTTCCGTTCGTTGACCGAGCCGGACAAGTTGAGCGTGATCGAGCAGAACTACGAATACGATCTGCTGGATCCGGCGAAATTGCTGCACAAGTACGTGGGCCGGGAAGTGACGCTGGTGCGTTCCTATCGCGAAAACGGCGAGACCAAGCACGAAGATGTAAAAGCCACGCTACTGGCCGACAACAATGGGCCGGTATGGAAAATCGGGAATGACATCGTTACCGGCGGGTACAACGAGAGCTACCGGTTTCCAGAAGTGCCCGCGAATCTTTATGAACACCCCACTTTGCTGATGTCGCTGGAAAATTCGGGAGGGCGGAAGCAACAGATCGAAGCGTCTTACTTGGCCGGCAATCTTTCGTGGAACGCCGACTACATTTTGACGGTAGGCCGTGAGGACAAAGCGGCGGATCTGGACGGCTGGGTCACGCTGGCGAACACCAGCGGCACGGCGTTTCACAACGCGCGATTGCAACTGGTGGCTGGAGAGCTGAACCGCTTGCCGGTAGCTTCGCCGATGGCCATGGAGGCCCGGGACGCAATGATGGTGGAGTCCAAAGCGGCGCCGCAATTTGCGCAGGAAAATTTCAGCGAGTATCACCTGTACACGCTGGGGCGGCGCACTTCCATCGAGGACAAAGAAACAAAGCAGATCAGTTTGCTGCAAGGGACCGGCGTGCCCACGGAGAAAGTGTTTATCGTCAACGGGCAGGATTTTTATTATCACAATGCGCAGAACCCAGGTTCGCCGCTGAAGGACGCGGTGCTGGTGTACTACAAATTCAAGAACGAGCAGAAGGCCGGGTTGGGCATGCCCATGCCAGCAGGCAATGTGCGCGTGTACCAGAAAGATTCGAAGGGCGGCGTGCTGTTCATCGGGGAAGACCGCGTCGACCACACACCCAAGGATGAATCAGTAACCGTGCACATTGGAAACGCCTTTGACATCGTGGCGGAGCGGAAGCAGACCGACTACAAGCGCATCGATGGACACACCTGGGAGATGGAGTTTGAGATTACGCTGCGGAATCACAAAGACTCGGCGGTGGTGGTGGAAGTGAATGAGCCGATTGGAGGGGACTGGACGATGCTGTCTTCGACGTATAAGGGGACGAAGACGGCGGCGTTCGCGGCGCAGTTTCACGTGCCGGTGGAGAAGGATGGGACTTCGGTTTTGAAGTATCGCGTGCGGGCGCGGTGGTAAGTGGGAGGAAGTCGGTGAGGCTACGCGAGGAATCGAAGAGTGATTTCTCCGCTGCGCGGCCAGTGCTCGCTTCGCGAACCAGAAGAAAGACTGGCCGCTCCGGTCGGAATGACCGGTCCGGGCTTTGGGCGGGATTTGTTAGCGAGAATTGAAATGGAGCGAAAATCAAGAACCTGCGTGCAAATCGGCACATGGGGCATGCGGTTTCCGGTTTTTGCCTGAAGGTAAATTGTCACAACTGAATGATGGAAAACTTTAAGGCGCCAATCTGGCGCTCCCAGGGCGGCGTGCCTAGGGTGTACCGCAAGAAATTTTGGCGGCGGCGTTCTAAGAGTGAACGGCAATTTTCTGAATGAGGTGATGTGATGAGCGAGCGCCGTAAAGTTCAAAAGGAATTTCTGGCGGCGGTACTGGCGATTTTGGCTGGATCGGCGGTCGTCACCGCGATTCATGCAAAAGCTAACGAACGCGGGACTGAGAGCGCGCAGGAAGCGGAAGCGGCCAAAGAGAACAATGCGCAGTCCACCTCACTGAGTGATCAGACCGATCTGAATGTCACGGTGTACAACTCGAACATTGCGCTGGTGCGCGATGTGCGGCAGCTTACTTTGCCGAGTGGACTGTTCAGTTTGAAATTTGCGGACATTGCGGCGACGGTCAATCCGGCAACAGTGCATTTTCGTTCGTTGACGGAACCGGACAAGTTGAGTGTGATCGAGCAGAACTACGAATACGATTTGCTGGATCCCGCGAAATTGCTGCACAAGTATGTAGGCCGGGAAGTGACGCTGGTGCGTTCTTACCGCGAAAATGGCGGGATCAAACATGAGGATGTGAAGGCTACGCTGCTGGCCGACAACAACGGGCCGGTATGGAAAATCGGGAATGACATTGTCACCGGCGGGAACAACGAAAGCTACCGGTTTCCGGAAGTGCCGGCGAATCTTTATGAGCGGCCGACGCTGTTGATGTCGCTGGAAAATTCCGGGTCGCGCAAGCAGCAGATAGAGGCTTCCTACCTGGCCGGCAATCTTTCGTGGAACGCGGATTATGTTTTGACAGTGGGGCGCGAAGATAAAGCCGCGGACCTGGATGGCTGGGTAACGCTGGCGAATACCAGCGGGACGGCATTTCATAACGCGCGGCTGCAACTCGTGGCGGGAGATTTGAACAGGCTGCCGGAGCGCGGCCGGATGGTGCGAAACATGGGTGCGGCTGTCGGCGGCATGGCCCGGAAGGACGCGCAATTCCAGCAGGAAAGTTTCAGCGAATATCATTTGTATACGCTAGGGCGTCGCACTTCCGTGGAGGATAAGGAAACCAAGCAGATCAGTCTGCTGCAAGGAACCGGCGTGCCCACTGAGAAACTTTTCATCGTAAACGGGCAGAACTACTACTATCACGCAGTGCAAAATCCCGGACAGCCCTTAAAAGATCCGGTCATGGTGTATTACAAATTCAAGAATGAGCAGAAAGCGGGACTAGGCATGCCGATGCCGGCGGGCAATGTGCGCGTGTACCAGAAAGATTCGAAAGGCGGCGTGCTGTTTATCGGTGAGGATCGCATCGAGCACACTCCCAAAGATGAAACGGTGACGGTGCACATCGGGAACGCGTTTGACATCGTGGAAGAGCGGAAGCAGACGGATTACAAGCGCATCGACGGGCACACCTGGGAGATGGAGTTTGAAATCAAGCTGCGCAACCACAAAGACACACCGATCGTGGTGGAAGTGAATGAGCCGATTGGCGGGGACTGGGAGATGTTGTCGTCTTCTTTTAAGGCCACGAAGACAGCAGCGTTTGCGGCGCAATTTCACGTGCCGGTGGCGAAAGACGGAACGTCAGTGTTGACGTATCGCATTCGCGCGAAGTGGTAATCGATCTAGGACAGGACGGCGTCGGCTTCGATTTCAATGAGCATGTCCGGGGAGATTAGCTTGCTGACCTGGACCATGCTGGTGGCGGGGCGGATGGTGGAGAAAATTTCACCGTGGGCGCGGCCGATTTTTTCCCACTCGGCGATGTCCACCACGTAGAGCCGGGTGCGCACCACGTCGTGGAGGCTGGCGCCGGCTTTGGCGAGCGCGGCTTCGATGTTCTTGATGGTTTGCAGCGTCTGGATGTACACGTCGCCGACGCCGACGATATTACCGTCGGGTCCGGTGGCGGTGGTTCCGGAAACGGCGATGATGTTGCCGACACGCACGGCGCGGGAGTAGCCGACAATCGGTTCCCAGGGTGTGCCGCTGGAAATATTTTGACGAGCCACGTTTGATTCTCCTTCTGTTTGCTTCCTGCCGTTCTTTGGCGTCATGGTACGTGAGGTCATCAGGGTACCCAAGTAGGTTAAGAATTTTAAGAAATGCGTTTTACTGCTGAAGATAGGTACGTTGCGCGGTTGCTGGAGTTGGTTGCTTGCCGCGACGAATTTGATGATTGCCGCGGGGCGAGGGGTAAAGGTCGCTTCGTTACCGGGGCGCGAAGCGCATGCTAAACTGACTAAATTATGTCACGGGAACAAAGTGAACGGGCAGAGCGCGAGTGCCGCGCTGGCCGCGGGCTGGCGGCGCGATGAAGTGCAATAACATTCTGGAAGCTATCGGGCACACGCCGCTGGTGCGCTTGAATCGCATCAACAAGGGGCTGGCTCCGCAAATTTATGTGAAGGCGGATTACATCAATCCGGGCGGGTCGGTGAAGGACCGCATCGCCATCACCATGATTGATGACGCAGAGAAAAAGGGGCTGCTGAAGCCGGGCGGCACGATTATCGAGGGGACTTCCGGAAATACCGGCATGGGGCTGGCGCTGGTGGCGGCGGTGCGCAATTACAAAATGGTTTTTACCATTACGGACAAGCAGTCCAAAGAAAAAGTCGATTTGTTGAAAGCGCTAGGCGCGGAAGTGATCGTGTGCCCCACGGCCGTCGAGCCGGAAGATCCGCGGAGCTACTACTCGGTGGCCAAGAAACTGGCGCGCGAAATTCCCAATTCGTACTATCCCAACCAGTACGACAACCAGATGAACCCGGAAGCGCATTACCTGACGACGGGGCCGGAGATATGGGACGACAGTGCAGGCAAAGTCACCCACTTCGTTTGCGGGATTGGCACGGGCGGAACGGTGAGCGGCGTGGGCCGGTATTTGAAAGAGAAAAATCCCGAGGTCAAAATTATTGGGGTGGACCCGCTGGGGTCGCTGTACTACGACTTTGTAAAGCGCGGAGAAACGATTAAGGCCAAGACTTACGTGGTGGAAGGCATCGGTGAAGATTTTTTTCCCACCACGATGAACTTGAAAATTCTGGACGATGTAATACAGGTGAATGACGAAGAGTGTTTCGTGGTGGCGCGGCGGCTGGTAAAGATGGAAGGGTTGTTTACGGGCGGGTCGGGCGGAGGCTGTATTTCCGCGACGCTGCGGCTGGCGAAAGATTTGGGGCCGGAGGCTTTTGTGGTGGCGCTGCTGCCGGATACGGGCATGCGCTACTTGAGCAAGGTGTACAACGACGAGTGGATGCGTGAGCGCGGCTACGTGGATGCAGCGGTGGCCATCACGGCCGCGGAAGTGGTGCGCGCCAAACATGCCACGGGAAAAGTGCGTGAGCTGGTCATCGCGCGGCCTTACCAGACGGTATTTCATGCGCTGAAAAGCATGCAGGAGCAGGATATTTCGCAGATTCCGGTATTCGAAGAAAACGTGCCGATCGGGACCATTTACGAGGATCAGATTTTGAACCTGGCGCTGCAGGGCAAAGATCTGCGCAAGCTGGTGGTGCGCGAAGTGATGAGCAAACCGCTGCCGCAGATTCCGGGGAACGCACCCGTCGAGCGCGTCACGCATATTTTGAGCCACGAAAATCCGGCGGTGTTCGTGGAAATGGGTAACGCGAAGTTTGAAATTCTGACCAAATACGATTTGATGAGCACCGTCGCCAGCCTGATGGAACAAAAGCGCTGATCGCTTACTGCTTTAGAAGAGCACACGGGAAAAGCCAAGTTGAAAATTCAAGAATTCAATGAACGTTTGAAGAACGCCATTCTGATTGCGGATGGGGCGATGGGTTCCCTGCTGCATGAGACGGTGGGCGCGCAGCGGTGTTTCGATGAGCTGAACAGCACCGAGCCGGAAGCGGTGTATCGCGTACACCAGTCGTACATCGAAGCAGGCGCGCAGATCATCGAGACGAATACTTTCGGGGCGAATCGCTTCAAGCTGGCGCCGCTGGGGCTGGGCGATGAAGTGCAGAAGCTGAACAGCCGCGGCGTGAAAATCGCGCGCGAAGCGCGTGATTCCGCGCGGCGCGAAGTGCTGGTGGCTGGCTCCATGGGCCCTCTGGGGCTGGGCGTCCAGTCCCGGCATCCGGAACCGGGGGAGATTCAGGAAATATTTTACGAGCAGGCGCTGGCGCTGGAAGAGCGCGGCGTGGATCTCTACATCCTGGAAACATTTTCATACATAGAAGAATTGCTGCTGGCGATTGACGCGATTCGCTCTTTTTCGGGATTGCCGATCATCGCGCAACTCACCTATTCGGAAGAAGGCACGACGTTTGGTGATTTGCGACCCACCGGCGCTGTGGAGCAATTGAAGAACAAGAATGTGCAGGTGGTGGGCGCGAATTGCACGCTGGGCCCGCAGGCGCTGCTGCCGATTTTGCAGGAACTCGCAAGCGTGGAGGGCGTGCGCGTCAGCGGCATGCCCAATGCGGGATTTCCGAAACGCGAAGGCGATCGCATCGTGTATCCCAAGTCTTCGCCGGATTATTTTGCGCTGTTCGCGCGCGAAGCGGCGGCGATGGGCGTGCGTATTCTGGGGGGCTGCTGCGGGACGACGCCGGCGCACATTCAGGCCATGGCCGAGGCGGTGAAGTCGTTGCGGCCGGTTAAGAGCGTCATCGCGACGGCGGGAATACAGACAGAGAATTTGGCTAAACCCTCCGTTGTCGTGGAGCGCGAACCGGAGAGCAAGTTCTGGCGCAAGCTGCAGAATAAAGAATTCACGGTGTGCGTGGAGATTGATCCGCCAAAAGGCGTTTCGCTGGAGCGCGTGTACGAGCAGGTGGACAAAATCGTGGCGTCGGGACGCGTGGACGCCATCGACATCAATAGCGGCGCGATGGCGCGCGTGGGCATGGACGCGTTGATTGTGGCGGGCGCGCTGGAAACACGCGGCGTGGAAACCGTGCCGCACTTGACTACGCGCGATTACAACATTATTGGATTGCAAGCCATGCTGCTGGGCGCGTGGACGGTGGGCGGTGTGCGCAATGTGCTGGCCATTACTGGCGATCCGCCGTCGGTGGGCGATTATCCGGAGACCAGCGGCGTCTATGAAGTGGACTCCGTCGGCCTCGTGAAAGTTTTGCACCGCTTGAATCAGGGAACGGACTGGGCGGGGAAGACTCTTGGCGGCGCCACGAATTTTGCGATAGGCGTGGCGGTGAATCCGGTGGCGGATGATCTGGAGGGTGAGATTGAAAGATTCCACGCCAAGATCGAGGCCGGCGCGCACTTCGCCATGACGCAGCCTTTGTTCGATCCGGAACACTGGTACGCGTTTGTGAAAAAACTCGGTGGCAAGCCGGAGATACCCGTGCTGATCGGCGTGTGGCCGCTGAACAGTTACAAACAGGCGCTGCGACTGAATAACGAGGTGCCGGGAATTGTGATTCCGCCGGCGGTACTCAAGTCCATGGAAGATGCGGGAGCTGGCGCACGCGATTGCGGATTCGAACTAGCGCGCAAGATGATGGCCTGGGCGCGCACGGAACTGGCGGGGGCGTATTTGATTCCACCGTTCAAACGTTACGAGGAAATTCTGGAAATTTTGTAGTCTCTCAAGAACAGATCTCAGAAGTGAGGAGTTTCCTCTGTTCATTCCCAAAATCCCCACACGCAAAGTCGGCGAGTGGGGCAGCCGGCACCCGGTCTTGCAACGAGCCCACAGCATTGCTGAATTATTTGGCGGTTTCTTCGGCGCTGGTGTGATCGTGGATGATGCGCCAGCCTTCCGGGAAGCGCTGCCACACTAAAGAGAAGACACCACCGACGTCGCCTTTTTCGCGCTTGAGGTGCCAGTGACCGAGGACCAGCGCGGCGTCTCTTCCGAGGAAACGAAATTCCAGGTTGAAAAAATCGAGCTGGCCCATCGCGGCGCGGTCGGGATAGCTTTTTTTGTAACGAGCGAGCACGCCGTCCCAGCCGCGAGAGATGCCGCTGCTACCGGAAAAAGTGAGGTCGGGGGAATGCCAGTACCCGATGAGAAATTTGTCCACGTCGCCTTGATTCCAAGCGTCCTGTTGCGCGGTGAGGACGGATTTTATGGCGGCGCGATCCGCTTGTTGAGTGCTGTCGTTGGCTAAAAGATTAGTCGCTGTTATTGCTGAAAACGACATTACCGCTACGAGGGCGAATGTTCGGACATACAGACTGGGAGATGTGCGCATCGTTCACCTTTCAAAATTTTCGTGCGGGGGAAGGATAGTGGAGTCGAGCTAGAACGGCAACGAGGTTTGCAGTGGAGACCGGCGGCTGCGGCGAACTCGTCCCTTCACAAAATCCCCAGACGCGACACCGGCGTCTGGGGCACCCAGCACCCGGTGGTGGTTTCGGAGGATATCCCTATCTTTAACCTTTTCAATATTTTACGGGAAGTCCCAGGGCTGTAGTACTGCTGCGCTATAGGTGAGGACAGTGGGGAGCGGGAAAATACGCGTGAGGGAAAAAGGATGTTCGCCGCCATGCTCTTCGCCATATCGACCGTCGCCGTTTCCCAGTTCGGGATGTACTACTGGCGCGCAGTGCTAGCGAGTGTCGCTTCTCAACCGGTGTCCGAATCGGTGCTGATGGCCGTATCCGCAGAGAACCGCCCCTTGCGGGCAGCAGACTTTGCACAGTTCGCGGGCTTGCATGAGATGACTCCGGATTTGAATCCACGAAACAGCGGGCTGGGCCTGGTGCGGTTTTATTACGGTGTAATTCGCGCCGTGGACATGCTGGTGGGAGCGCGTGTGCCGGTTGTGGCGCAATGGACCGAACGCGAAGGTGCGATTTGCGCCCGTTACGCGGCGGTGCAGGTTGGCCACCGGCTGCAAGGTAATCAGGAACTGGCTGCCGCGCTGCGGTCCTGCTAACGGGCCGGTTTTCGATCTGAGCACGGAAAGAATGTCAACTGCACGGCGCGTGGGACCAGCGGAAAGTCGACAGCGTTTCCACGTAAAAGACCCCACCCTCCAAAATTCTGATGGTGGGCTGCTAACGAAACAATTTTAAAGATCTAACTCTTCAGAGAAATCTCCGCGTAACCCTTACCAATTTTCGAATTTTAGTCTTGGTGTCGCCGCGCGCCAATATCCGGAAGAAACCGCACCCTTAAATCGAAGGGTGCGGCACCCAATCTCTCTTCAAACATGCAGATAAAGTTCTAATAGGCCCAGCGCATGAGGATGCCGCCAGTGGTGTAGCCGGCGCCCACGGCGACGAGAAGGACGAGATCGCCTCTATGGAGGCGACCCTGCGCGACAGCGTCGCGCAGGCCGAGCGGGATGGTGCCTGCTGTGGTGTTGCCGTAGCGGTCGATATTTACCATCACTTTGGAATCGTCGACGCCGAGGCGTTCCTGCATGGCGCGAATGATGCGCAGGTTGGCCTGGTGCGGAACAACCAGCGCGAGGTCTTCGCTTTTGAAGCCGTTGCGCTGCAGAAGATTTTCCGCCAGCTCGGCCATGCGGCGCACCGCGTATTTAAAAACCTGCGACCCCTCCTGATGAACGACATGCATGTTTTTGTCCACGGTCTCGTGTGTGGGTGGATTCAGCGAGCCGCCGCCGGGCATGAAGAGAAAATTGCCGCCGGAGCCGTCCACGTCGTGCGAAAAATCGAGGATGCCTTCATTTTCTCCCGCGGGCTCGACTAAAACCGCCCCAGCGCCATCGCCGAACAAAATGGCAGTGCCGCGATCTTTGTAATCAATGATGGAGCTCATGGTGTCGCTGCCGATCACCAGAACTTTTTTGTGCGCGCCGCTGGCAAATTGCGAGCCGACGGTAAGGGCGTAAGCAAAACCCGCGCAGGCGGCAGAAAGATCGAAGCCCCAGGCATTGGTTGCGCCCAGGCGGTCCTGCACCAGGCAGGCGGTGGCGGGAAACATCATGTCGGGCGTGACCGTGGCGAGCACGATCAAATCAATTTCGGCGGGGTCCGTCTTTGTTTGCTGGAGAAGAATTTTTGCGGCTTCCACAGCGAGGTGCGATGTAGGCGTGCCCTTTTCCACGATGTGGCGCTCGCGGATGCCGGTGCGGGTACGAATCCATTCATCGTTGGTGGCGACCATTTTTTCCAAATCGGCGTTAGTCAGGACGTTCGGCGGGACGCAACCTGCCACACCCGTAATTTTTGCGGCGATGCGATGAGACATGAAACTCCTTCGAGACTGACCTGGTAAGAAGAGCTTGAATTTTATGCGAATGCGGCGCGGAGTTACAAGGCGTGGTGGAAAAGGCAGGCGATGGCGGCTGGCGCGGAGATATTTTCCCGTGTCATTCACAGCTTCCCGCAGACGCAGCAGCGGCGTCTGGGGCACCCGTGGCGTACGAGAGCGGATTCCCTTAACCCGATGCACCTGGGTTTCTGTACATGGAATAAATAGTTGAAGCCAGGTCGTGCGGCGCGGTGGGAAATTCGAAAACGCCAATGGGGAGATTAGCGCTCCGAGGAAACATTATTTTATTCCGGGTTGCGCGAATTGGCTCTTCGGGCTGTCAGGGAATTGGGCTTAGCTGGAACAGATTCGCCGAAAAATGTGGCCTCGGATTGTTGCGGGGATGGGTCCGGCAAGGCTTCTACCGGGAGCGAGGCATGCACACGGGTGCCGTTCGCCCCAAATTCAACTTCCAGTTGTCCACCAAGCTGCCGCACACGTTCGCGCATACCAGGAATGCCGACGCCCAAAGTCGGCGTGCCGGAAAACGCGGAAGGAACGGTGGCCGCGCGGATACCTTTGCCGTAATCCACAATCTCAAGGTGCACATTGCCCGCGGAGCGAAAAATTCGAATGTCCGCGCTGGCGCTGCCGGAATAGCGATGCACATTGGTTAGGCTTTCCTGCAGGACGCGAAATAGCGCCGTTTCAGAGTCGGTAGAGAGCCTTACCAGATTTTCGTCAATGCTGACATGCAGCTTAATGCCACTGCGTTTTTTGAAACCCTCGATATACCAGAGCACCGCGGAAGCGAGACCGCATTCATCGAGAAGCGGGGGGTGTAACAGATAGGAAAGGGTGCGAATTTCTTCCGCAATTTTGCCGACAACGTCGCGGCACTCCGTGAGCGAATCCACGACAGCAGGCTTGTTGGAATCGAGCACTTTGGCCAGGCGGTCGAGAGTCATGGAGAGCATGGCGACTTTCTGACCGGTGGTGTCGTGGAGGTCGCGCGCGATGCGCCGGCGCTCCTCGTCCTGAAGTTTTAAAAGGCGTGCGGAAAGCTGGCGAAGAGAAAGTTCGCTGACGCGCAGGGCTTCATTGGTTTCGATCAATTCGGTTAGCTCGGTAGCCACCACGCAGATGGTGTGAACGCCATGCTCGCGCGTAGGACTCAGAGTGAGACGGATAGTTCGAGGCCGAGCCTTGCGACTGTCGAGGCGAATTTCACCGCGAACGATATTTTTATTGGCATCGGCGATGAGGTTGTCGAGCAGTTCGCGGTCTTCGCCGAAGACGGCATCATTAAGGGGCACACCGATAAATTTCTCAAGCGGCACACCGAAAATTTCGGCGCAGCTGCGGTTGGAGTATAAGACGGTGCCATCGTCGGCCAGGGTGGCGGCGCCTTCGTCAATCGTTTCCACCATGAGGCGATAGGGATGCTCGGCGCCCTGCAAAGTAAAAACCTGATCGCCTTCGGGGCCAGAAACGAGGACAGCGTCGACTTCGCCCATGCGGATGGCGCGGAGTGTCTCCTCGAGTTCGGCCACGCGGGCGCGTAGGCTGCCGGCTTGCGAGGAACGAACGCGGCGTTTTTTCCGCTTGGGCATTGCTAGGCCGGCTCCACGGCGATGTCCAGGCCGAGAATGACGCGCTCCTTGTCGGAAAAATCGCCGACCAGCCTGCGCAAAGGCAGGGGCATGGACTTGATAAGGGTGGGTGCGGCGATGATCTGGCCTTCCTTGGCCATGGCGGGTTGCTGGTAGATATCGATGACTTCCAAATCAAATTGGCCAGGCAAATATTTGTCGCAAAGAGTGCGTAGATTCTCCACCGACTGCAAGGAGCGCGGGGTCTGGCCCGTGACATACAACATCAACTTGTAACGAGCGCCGGCAGGCTTGCCGGATTTTTTTTGGCGTTTGGCCGGCGAACGCTTTTTGGATTCAGACTTCACGGTGATTCGCTTGCGGCCGGATATTCAGGCCGACGAGGACACGCTGGGTGTCGGAAAGGTCGCCAATAATTTTGCGAATGGGCTGCGGCAGGTTGCGCACCAGGGTGGGGATGGCGAGAATCTGGTCATCCTGGGCGAGCTGCGGAGATTTGACCAGATCAATCACGTGCAGACGGTAGCGTCCATGCAGATGGTCTTCGCAAATCTTTTTTAGATTCTTGAGGGCGACAAGAGACTTTGGAGTTTGGCCGGCCACGTACAGGCGCAACTCCAGAGTGGCCGCCGCGGTTGGCGCGGAGTCTGATGACGCCACGGATTTCGGCGTAGATGATTTCGACCGGGGAGATTTTGCTTTCACCTTGGAGGTCCTCATGAGTTCACGGCCTTGCCGGCCGAAAGCACGCCGCGAATCTTGCCCATGGCGGCTTGATCGAGAGCCAGGCGCTGCCGACGTTTTTGCTGCTGCTGCGTAAGGCGCTCGAATTCAGCTTGGCCATTGAGGAGTTCGGAGCGCAACGCGGCAATTTGCGATTCCAGAAGATGGCGCTTGCCGGAAATTTGCTTGCGCTGATCATCCAGTTGCTGTTCCGCGAGAATGGCGTCGGCTCTTTCGCGTGCTTCCTGCGCGAGACGGGCGGATCCGGTGTATACGGTGCCCGCCCCGACGTAGGCGGGCAACAAGCGCACGCCCTTGCTGCTCAGAACAAATTCGCGAATCTGGTTGGAGTGGGCCATGCCGCGCGATTTCAAAACGTACAGGCAACGGTTGCGCTCGCCGTTCAGCTCAAGGTCGCGCAAAAGAATCCAGGTATCCGTCAACGAAGAAATCCCAATCTCGGTCTGTTCTTGCACGCGCTGGTTGGCGGTGAGGGTAATGAACATGGCGGTGATCTGGCGGTCTTTCAGGAAATCGAGGAGGCGCATGAGCATGCCGTGAACTTCGTGGATATCGGCGCTGATCAGATTGGTGATGGGATCAATGATCACTACCTCGGGATGGTATTGTTCCACCAGGTCGTGAATGCGCAGGAGATGCATCTCCAAGCCGTGCTGCGTGGGGCGCCACGCACAGAAATGCAGAAGGCCTTTTTTGATGTGATGTCCCAGATCAATGCCGACAGAACGCATGTTGCGAGTAACCTGCGCGGCAGATTCTTCGAAAGCGACGTACAGCGCGCGCTTTCCACTGATGCAGGACTGATTGGCGAAGTGGGCTGCCAGAGTGGATTTGCCGGAGCCGGAAGTTCCCGATACCAGCACAGAAGAACCTTTGTAAAATCCTTTACCCTCCAGCATGCCGTCCAGGTCTTTCACGCCGGAGGAGACACGCTCTTTGGAAACTTTGTGATTCAAGCGGATGGCTGACAGCGGCAGAACGGAAAAGCCCTTGCTGTCGATCAGGAAAGGATATTCGTCAGTGCCGTGAGCGGAGCCGCGATATTTGACCACGCGCATGCGGCGGGTGGAAATCTGATCGTTGACGCGGTGGTCCAGGCTGATTACGCAGTCGGAGACGTATTCTTCCAGGCCATAGCGGGTCAGAGCGCCTTCTCCGCGCTCGGCGGTAACGACGGTCGTGAGGTTCCAGTCCTTCAGCCAGCGGAACAGCCGGCGAATCTCAGCGCGCAGCAAGCCGGCGTTGGAGAAACCCGAAAAGACGGCTTCGAGAGTGTCAAGAACAACGCGTTTGGCGCCGATGGAATCCACGGCGTGCTGCAGGCGGATAAACAGGCCTTCCAGATCGTACTCGCCGGTTTCCTGGATTTCGCTGGGCTCCACGCGAACGTAGTCGAGAAATAGTTTTTTCTTGCCAACCAGCGCGTGCAGGTGGAATCCCAGAGATTCCACATTGCGAGTCATTTCTTCGCCGGTTTCTTCGAAAGTCATGAGCACACCGGGTTCGTTAAAATCGGTAGCGCCGCGAACGAGAAATTCCATGGCGAACATGGTCTTGCCGCAACCCGGCCCGCCGCAAACGATGGTGGGACGGCCGGCGGGGAGGCCACCGCCAGTGACTTCATCAAACCCGGCAATTCCCGTGAGGGCCTTTTTTAACTGCGGAAAGGCGCGGGGCGCGCTGGTAGTTTTGGAACGCTGGGATGTGCGACGTTGGGCTGAGATTTTCGGCCTCGCGATAAGATTTAGAAGTGCACTGCCACAGCGACCCCGAACCGAACTTCATTATCCATAGAATCGGTGGCTATAACAATTATGGTAGGAATGCCTACGAAAGCCCCGGGCGGGTGAGCACATCACACACAGGGAACAAGCCCCGTGCTCAAGACCAGTTTGCCCTGCCGAGTGCAGTTTGGCAACGGCAATTCGGTTAGTGCGACAGTGCGACGCCCCATTTCGGCGCATGGCGCTCCCGGGTAATGCGCGGTACCATGCGGCGCCAGGCAGTGATGGAATAAAGGAGGTTTCATGAGGAAGATGGCCGGCAGGTTTTCGTCCCTGGTGTTGCTTTTGGCAGCCGTGGCGGCGGTTGGCTCGCAGGTGAATGCCGGGGGGCGGCAAAGTGGAATGGCGGCGGACCCGAAAGAAGAGCCCTTCGTGGTGGAATATTATTACAAGACGAAGTGGGGGCACGCGGACGAATTTCTGACGCTTTTCAAGAAGAACCATTACCCGGTGCTGAAGAAAGAGATGGAGCTGGGCCGGATTTTGCGGGTGAGCATGGCGGCACCGCGGCTGCACGCCAGCGAGGACGGGCGGTGGGATTACCGGGTGACCATCGTTTTCAAAAACGCGGCGATCGCCAACGATAATTTTGACAGTGAGGCGCTGACCAAGCAGCTGTATCCGGACCAGGATACATACAAAAAGGAAGAGCAACGGCGATTTGAGATTTTAGAGGGGCACACGGATGTGCCGATCAAGGATGTGGTGCTGGAGAAGCGCTGACCTGACGCCAAGGCACAAAATGAGAAGCAGATTCCGCACCCGACAAAAAGCGTAGGGATTCGGGATGACAAGCTACCTAGCAGCGAAAATGGTCAGGGGTGGGGCGCGGGGACTACCGCGGCGATTTCGATGATGGGATTGGGGAGTTGGCGCATGGTGCGCACGAAGACTTCCACGATGCGGGCGTCGAACTGGGCATTGGCGCAGCGCTCCAGCTCCTTGAGGGCGTCGGACGAGAGGCGGCCTTTTTTGTAGACGCGGTCGCTGGTGATGGTGTCGTAGGCGTCGGCAACGGCGATGATGCGCGCGCCCAGCGGAATTTCCGTGCCCACGAGGGCGTCCGGATAGCCGGAACCGTCAAAATATTCGTGATGATGCAGAACCATCTCACGAATACGCGCAAGTGGCGTGAGTGGCTCGAGAATCTTGGCGCCGAAAATGACGTGTCCCTTCATGGTTTCCCATTCATCGGGATTCAAGGCGCCGCCTTTATTCAGAATTATTTCAGGAATGCCCACTTTGCCGATGTCGTGGAGAATCGCGCCGAGGCGAACCTCATCCACTTCGGCTTCGGTCATGGACATGGCTTCGGCGATGAGCGCGGCATAGGCGGAAACTTTTTGCGAATGGCCCTGGGTGTAGTGATCCTTGGCGTCAATGGCGAAAGCGAGCGAAGTGACGGTGTCGAGCACCGCTTGCGGCAAGGCTTGGGGACCCTGCAAAGGCGCCGCGGGCTTATCGGTGACCGGCTCGGTCATGGCCAGAGACTCGGTGAATTGTTTGAGGCGCGAGTAAATTTCTTCGAAGGCTTCAGGCCCGGTGGAGAACAGCCGCTTCAGGGTGACCCCCAGATAGGCTTCCAGAACGTCGCGCTTCCACTTTTTGGCTTCGTTGGGATCGAAATGGTCGGCGGTGGAGACAGTGTTGCCGCCCTGATGCTTGGAAAGATACATGGAAGCGTCGGCGACTTGGATCAATTCCTGCGGTGAAGAACCGTGCAGCGGGTAGCAAGCGATGCCAAAGCTGGCGCTGATATTCTTTTCGCGAAGCAAAGAATCGGCGGTAACGCATGCGCGAAGCTTGGAAGAAAGCTGGCGGGCGTGCTCCATATTGGTTTCCGGCATGAGGATGACAAACTCATCGCCGCCGTAGCGGGCCACGACGTCAGAACGGCGGCAATTCGTTTCGAGAATGTGGCCCACGCGCTGGAGCACCAAGTCGCCTTCGAGGTGACCGTAGAAGTCGTTGACGAATTTGAAGCGGTCGAGATCCATCAACACCAGCGCAAAGGAGCGAGCGGCGCGAGTGGAGCGTTTCCATTCGGCCGAGAGCGCTTCCATAAAAAAGCGATGGGTCTTGACACCAGTCAGGCCGTCGGTGATGGCCTGTTCCTGAGCTTTCTGGAAGGAATAGGCGTTGTGAAGGGCACCGGCGATAAGGTCGGCCAGGGTGCGAATCAGCAGCACTTCTTCATCGGAGAATTCCAGGGACACCGAAGATTCGATAAAAAGAATTCCGTGAAGTTGCTCGGCGTAAAAAATCGGCAGCGCCACCGCGGCGGCGGTGTCGGGCAGCAAGGGTTTGAGAGCGGCGTCGGCAATGTTCGCGGAACGATAGAAGGCCATCTGGCCATTTCGGGCTACGTGCCCGATGAGACCGCCGCCCAGCGGGATGCGTTGACCCAGGCTTCCGCGGCGCTTCCCGGCTTCCGCCTGAACGACGATTTCGCGGGTGGCGTAGTCGAGCACGCCGATGCCGATGTGATCGTAGGTGAGGCCTTCTTCCAGCTGCTCGGTAATTTTTGCGAGCATTTCGTCGGGATTGAGAGTGGCTATGGCGTTGCGGGAAATAATATTCAGCAGCGAGAGATGGCGCGCCTTGGTGCGCTCTTCCTGGAAGAGGCGCGCGTTTTCGATGGCGATGCTGGCTTCGCTGGCCAGCACGCGCAGAAGTTCAAGATGACCTTCGTCGAAAGTGCGTTCGTTATCGGAGAAGACGGCCATGGCACCGATGGCGCGATCATACGCAACCAGGGGAACTCCGCAAAAGCAGCCGCGAGTGCGAATGGGATCGATGCCCAGCTTTTTCGCTTCTTCGACGTAATTGTCGCGAATCAGAACCGGCTGGCGCGTGCGAATGATGTATTCGGAAATGTGATTGCCGGATGGGCGGGTGCGCCGGGGCATGCGCGCTCCATCAATCATTTCCAGGTCGAAGGTCATCTCATCGCTGGAAGGATCGAGCGAGGTGATGTAAAAATTTTCGACGTCGAAGAGGCGGCGCAGCTCTTCCCAGACTTTACGAAGCAGATCTTCTTTGTTGAGGGTGGAACTGAGGGCGCGGCCGATTTCATTCAGGACGTGCAGCTCTTCTGAGCGCCGCGAGGTCTGCTGGATGAGGTAGCTGTTCTCGACGGCCATACCGATCTGGTGGCCCAGCGCGAGAAGCAAACGAAGCTCCGCGGGAGTGAAGCGGCGGCTGTCGGAGGTGCCGAGAAGCAGAACACCAAAGGCGTTTTCCTTGGCCTGCAGACTGATGGCTACGATGCTGCGTAAACCTTGAGCGAGGGCGATTTCACGGAAGCGGCGGATGGCCGGTTCCTTGTCGAGCGCCGAAAGCGAATCATCGCGCAAGTCGCGAAAACCGAGCAGGCCCCCCAGACGAGCAACCAAGTTGACCAGATAGTCGTCGAGGCCCTCCTCCTGAACGGTACGGCTGAAGACATCGTCGAGGCCAACGGCGACGACCGAGGTGGGTCCCTGAGGATCGCCGTGATGCAGGAAGAGCGCGCCGCAAGGGAGGCGCACGACTCCCAGCACGCGGTCGAGGGCCTGCGAAAGCATGCGTTGGATCTCGCCGCCGACAAAACCGGAAGTAGCCAGGTTGAGATTGGAAAGCGCCAGCATGTTGCGCTCGATGCGGCGCTTTTCTTCTTCGTACAGAGCCATGACCATGAGCATGGCGACGAACGCGGAAGGCACCGCAGCGATGGAACGCAGAGCCCCTTGCTGGCCCTCCCCAGAATTTTGCAGAAAGAGGAAGAGCGACATACGCAGGATGGCCCAGGACACAAAGGAAATGGCCAGCAGGCGATCGGCGAGAGTTTCCTGGCGGCGGCTTTCCTGCAGAAAAATTATGGCGATGCCGAGAAACAGGACAGTGGAAGGGATGGCCACGGGCAGGGTAACCACATGGAGAGCGTTGCCCGCAGTCCACCCGGCCAGAACCGCGGCGGTGATGGTAGCAGGCACGATCCAGGGCTTGCGCTGCGCGTACACTTGAGCGCCCAGAAAAAACAAGATGGAAGCCAGGGCATAGACCCAACGGCTGAAAAAAACTTCCAGGGGGAATTCCGGAATCCAACGAGAAATCGCCGGGCCAAGAAAATTCAGGGAGTACAAGGCCCAAGCGAAGGTCCAAAAGAGAAGATAAGTTTGACGCTTGATGGTGTAAATGTAGGCAAAGAAGACGGCAACCAAGCCAGTGGCCGAGAGCAAAGCAAACATGACTAAATTTTGTGGTATCAAGGTCGCGGTCGCTCTTCGGTCTTCATTACAAAACTGGACTAACGTTTCAAACCGCTGCAAAACGTTTCAAATGCGCACACCACCTGGGGTCACGCGTCAATTTTATGGAATTGGCACGGGCACGCGGGTGCTGCACAAAACAAAGTACTTGCGATTATCGCGCATACGAAATTTGCAGAGCAAGCGTACGTAGGTACTGGTAGCCAAAAGATAACCGAAGCGCCCGCGAAGCGGAAGTCCCGGACACGGGAACCATTTGCCGCGCGGGAGGAGGCCGGAAGCAGGAGGCGGGGCGAACAACTTTATGATAGGCTCTGGCAATTCCACCGGGTGCCGTGCTGGTTGGCTGGATATGTGGATCGAAACTCCCATCGCTGGAAATGCCTTGGCGGCAAATAAAGGAGAAAACAGATGAACCCACTTCGCTTGGGAATGGGCGCGTCCGCAATTTTGGCCATGGGGTTGGCGCTGGCGTCGTGCGGGACGGAGTCTTATCACCAGAAGGAAGAGCGCTACGTGTTCGTAACCACCAACGTGAATTTGCCGTACTGGCAGGAAGCGGAAGCGGGATTTCAGGACGCCGCCAAGTGGCTGGGCGTGAAGGCGGAATTCAGCGGTCCGGAGAAGTTTTCACCGGAAGAAGAGTTGGCGGCGTTCCAAAAGGCCGTGAGTGAAAAGCCCTCGGGGATTTTGCTTTCGGCTTCGCGCGTGGACTTGTTTAAAGACGCCATCGATGGGGCCGTCGCCCAGGGGATTCCGGTTATCTGCATCGACTCGGACGCGCCGAATTCGAAGCGCGTGACTTTTATCGGCACGGATAATTTCAAAGCCGGAATGGAAAGCGGCAAGCGCATGAGCGACCTGCTGAAGGGCCAGGGGCGCATCGTAATTGTTTCCATCCCGGGGCAGTACAATCTGGATGAGCGGCTTCGCGGTGTGAACGAAGCATTGAAGAAGTCCCCGGGAATCAAAGTGACCCAGACTCTGGACGATAAAGGCGACCCGCGCAGCGCGAACGATCAGATCTCGGCATTATTAGCGAAAACCTCCAAGGAAAAGGTTGACGGGATAATTTGCCTGGAGGCTTCGGGGGGTTCGGGAGCGGCGGAAGCGCTGCACCGCCTGGATCTGTCAGGAAAAGTTCCCATCGTGGCGTTCGACAAGGATCCGGAAACGCTGGACTTTGTGGAAAAGGGAGTCATCTCCGCGACGATTGCGCAGAAGCCTTATGTGATGAGTTATTACGGGCTGAAATTCCTGGACGACCTGCACCACAACGCGGTGCATGAATTCAAGGAGTGGAACACCGCGCCGGTGGCGCCGATGCCGACCTTTGTGGACACCGGAACGGCGGTGGTGGACAAATCGAATTTGAAGGCGTTCAGAGACGCGCTGGCGGCACATCCGAAGCCGATGTGAAGTACGGATAACCGGAAAAAAAAACGCGCTTGGTGGCCTGAAACCGAGGCCCTAAGCGCGTTTCCTTTTGATGGCGCCGTAACGGCGTGTTAGCCCTTCTTGCGCTTGAAATATTCGACCTGCTGCAAGCGCTTGGCGGCTTCCTTTTTTGTTTTGTAGGGACCACCGAGGTTCTTGCCTTTTTCGGATAGAATCTTATAACCGCCTTGCGCTTTTTTGATCATGGCAGCCTCCGGGTAGAAGATATTTCGAGAAATATTTGCCACAGCCTTAAACGCGAGGTCCATACAGCCGGTTACCGATGCCCTCCCGGGATGATTCCTGCTCCTGGTAACAGGCGATTTTCTTGACACGGATATCGGGCAGGCCTACGCTGCCTTCGCATCGCTTACCTTCACGATTGAGGAGAGCAACGTGGAAGAGCCATTTTCCGTAGCAGCTGTAGGTGATTCCGGCGGCCGAGTGGCAATGAGATTCCCAGGCGCGGCGTCGCTTTTTCTCATTTTTGCAATGTTGATTTCGCGCGGGCCGGCTTTTGCAGCGGAAATCCATGAAGTTACAGTAGAACGAAATGTGCCCGCCAAGATGCGCGATGGCGTGATTCTGCGCGCGGACATCTACCGGCCAAAAACCGAAGGCAAATTCCCAGTGTTGCTGGTGCGCACACCCTACGATAAAACCGGCGAGATTAATTTTGGATTGAAGGCCGCGGCGCGCGGCTACGTGGTGGTGGCGCAGGATGTGCGTGGAAGATTCGAATCTCAAGGCGACTGGTATCCGTTCAAAAACGAATCGCAGGATGGCTTTGACACGGTGGAATGGGCGGCGGCGCTACCGTATGCGAACGGCAAAGTGGGAATGTTTGGAGGTTCGTACGTCGGGGCGACGCAGTACTTGGCAGCCATCGCGCATCCGCCGCATCTGGCGGGAATTTGCCCGGACGTAACGGCCTCGAATTACCACGAGGGGTGGACGTATCAGGGCGGAGCGCTCGAACAGTGGTTTGACGAGTCGTGGTCAACAGGATTAGCGGCCAACACCATGCGGCGCCGGGTGGAATCGAGTGGACAGGCGGTAGCGTGGACTGCAAAACTCCCGCTGAATTCCTACCCGGTGCTCGAATCCGTCTCCGGCGAGGGAGTGGCGCCATATTTTTCGGACTGGCTGGCGCATCCGGACTACGACCAGTATTGGAAAGCGATTTCGATTGAAGAGCATTACAGCCAGATTCAAGTTCCGGTGTTTGGCATCGGGGCGTGGTACGACATTTTTCTTGGCGGCACGCTGCGAAATTACGTCCTGTTGAAATCCGACGCCGGTTCCGAGGCATCGCGGAAGGGCCAGCGGCTGTTGGTTTATATCGGAGGACACGCGGGCGGAGCGGAACTACGCAAGGTTGGAGGAGTGGATTTCGGCGAGAAGGCGCCGTTTGATTTGGATGCCGTGATGCTGCGCTGGTACGACCACTTGTTGAAAGGCGAAGCGAACGGCGTCGAAAACGAAAAGCCGGTGCGAATATTTGTGATGGGGAAGAATGAGTGGCGCGACGAAGCCGACTGGCCGCTGGCGCGCGCCAGAAAAACTTTGTATTACCTGCATAGCGCGGGCGCGGCCAACGGCGCGAATGGAGCCGGATCGCTGAGTGTCACGGCGCCGGGCGATGAAAAGCCCGATCGTTATACTTACGATCCGGAAAATCCGGCGCCAACCATTGGTGGGCCGCTATGCTGCGGACCTTTGCCGACCGGTATTGGCCCGCAAGATCAAAGTTCCGTGGAGACGCGCAACGATGTGCTGATCTATTCCACTCCGGCGTTCACGCAAGACACCGAAGTGACCGGTCCAGTTTCGCTGGACCTGTGGATCAGCAGCTCGGCGGTGGACACGGATTTTACCGGGAAACTCGTGGACGTGGGTCCCAGCGGTTTCGCGCAAGAACTCACCTCGGGAATTCTGCGCATGCGTTACCGCAAATCCCCGGCACATCAGGAAATGATGCAGCCGGGCGAGGTGCAGCACGTGGTGGTGGATCTGTGGGCCACCAGCAACGTTTTTCTAGCGGGGCACAAGTTGCGGCTGGAAGTTTCGAGCAGCAATTTCCCGCGCTTCGATCGAAATTTGAACACGGGTGAGGAGCAATCCCGCGCAACCCGCATGGTTAAAGCCGCCAACGTTGTTTATCACGACCGCGAACATGCCTCGGCGCTGATTCTGCCGGTTGTACCTTAAGCGCGGCCGGCAGAATCTAACAACGCTCACATGGGCTTTCCGTTTCGGCTGGAGTAAATACAGGATGTTTCCGTGGCAAGTAGGCGCTGTGGTATGCGCCATTTCCTTGACACTGCTAATTCCTCGGCCTACACTACGGAGTTTTTAGAGGCCCTCGATGAGCGACTGTGAGGGTGGGACTCTTATGGACAAGAAAAGACTAGAGTATTACAAAAAGAAATTATCGACGCGCCGCGAGGAGTTGATGAAGACCATCGCGCGCACGCAGGAAGAAGGCCGCACCGCGGACGACGATCAGACCGTGGACCTGGCGGACAAGGCGGCCAACTCGTACACCAAGGAATTTCTCTTTGGTATGACCAACACCGACCGCACCATCCTCAACATGATCGATGCGGCGCTCAAGCGCATTCAGATAGACGAGTACGGGGTGTGCGCGAATTGCCAGGACGAGATGCAGCAGAAACGGCTGGAAGCGGTGCCGTGGGCCAAACATTGCATCAGCTGCCAGGAAAAGATGGAGCAGGGTCTGCTGTAAAAACCCTCTTTTCGTAGCGCAATAAAAGATTGCACGTGCAAAAACGGCACGTGCGGCACCCGAAAAATTTCCGTCGAGTATGGAGTAGTGGCGTGCGGCGTGAATGACGCCGATGGGAAGAAGAGTCTTCCCAAAACCTGGTTGGTCCGCGAGATAAATCGGAGACCCACAACCTCCTTCGCGGAGAAATTCTGGATGTTCCCACGTTACAAACGCCACCCCGCCACGGCGGGCAGCCCTCCAAAAGGCCGAGGGTGGGGCACTCTCCGCGTATCATTACCTGTTTTAATATATTACTAAATATTAACTAAAGGGACAGGGGGGGCGCGTATACTGTTCCGATGCGGGCTGACGACGGTACTCACCATGAGTTGTTGAGTGCGCGCCTGGCTCCTCACGGCTGGATCGCGAATGTTCGAGCGGCGCTGCTGAGCGTGGTGTTCCCTGCCGGGTGCCGGATCTGCGGACAACTGCTAAGCGAACCCACGCTCATCCCGATCTGCAACGAGTGCCTGGATTCTTTTCAGCAGATCGCCGGCCGCGTATGCGCCGTGTGCGGGATGCCGGTCGAGGCGGGCAGCGGCGTGGATGGTTCAGCTTTCATCTGTCCGCTATGCGTAAACGGGAAAGATCGGACCTACGCATTTGAACGGTCGCGGAGTTGGTCGCTTTACGAAGGCGCGATGGTGCGCGCGATTATCCTGCTGAAGTTTGAAAGTATCGATCCGCTGGGCGCGCTGTTCGCGCGGTTGCTGGCCGAAATGGTGGCCAGGAGCGGCGCGGATTTTGAAGCCGACGTGGTGGTGCCCGTGCCGCTGCATCGGCAGCGTGAACGGGAGCGTGGGTATAACCAGGCGGTGCTGATTGCCAAGCCGCTGGCTAAAAAATTGGGCTTGCCGTGCAAGTCGGTGTTGCTCACGAGAACGCGGCCGCGTCCTGACAAACATATTCTTACGCTGGAAGAGCGCTGGGAGTCTGTTCGTGGCGCTTTTGCCACACGTCCAGGCAGCCAGATTGACAACCAGCGCGTCTTACTGGTAGATGATGTAATGACTACTGGAGCCACGCTGGACTCGTGCGCGAAGACATTGCGCAATGCGGGGGCCAAGTCGGTGGTGGGGTTGACGGTGGCGCGCGCCAGGCTGCGAAACACTGCGGCACATTTTCAATAACACCATTCTGTAACATGATTCTGCAACATGGGTTGTTGCATCAGGCTTGACTAGCATCAGATCCCGAGGGACGCGCGATGAGCGCACGACGGCTTGCAGCGGTCGATTCCCGGGGGCGCCATACCCCCGAAGGTGCTGGAGCGCTTGTGCCCGGCTCCGAAAGTCCCGCGGGCAGTAGAATCCCATCTCCGATAACGGCCCGCCGCATGGCGTTGATGCAGGAGCCCGTCTTGGTGCTGAACGCCACGTATGAGCCCATCAATGTGACGGCGGTGCGGCGCGCCATGGTGCTGATGCTGAAGGGCGTGGCGCAGGCCGAAGAGCTGCACAACGCGGAAGTACATTCCGCGGCGCATACGCACCGGGTGCCTTCCGTGATCCGGCTGCTGGCTTACCGGCACATTCCGCAGCAGAGCCGGGCGCTTTCACGGAAAAATATTTTATTGCGCGATCGAAATACCTGCCAGTTTTGTGGGAGAATTTTTCCGAGCTCGGAGTTGACTCTGGATCACGTGGTGCCGCGCTCGCGAGGCGGGCGGTCTTCCTGGGAGAATTTGGTGGCCTGCTGCTACCGCTGCAACAACAGCAAGGGTGACCGCACTCCCGAGGAAGCGGGAATCAAACTGGCGCGTAAGCCGCGGCCGTTTACGTTGCATACATCGAGACAATTGATGCGATTAATCGGCCATCGTGATGATCGTTGGCGTAAGTACCTGTTTTATTAGAAGTTTCCGCATTAACAATTTTTAACATTCGGCAGGCAAAATAATTCAGAGGCGGTGAAACCTTTTACGCTGCCGTACATCTAAATCTACAATACCACTTCGAGGACACACCCCGGGAAGCAGCTAAAGCTCAACACTTTAGCTGCTTCTCTCCTTTTAGGGCCTATTTCCATGCTTTCTTTCCTATTTCACACTTTTTCAGTCGCCTGCTCTACTGGCGGGCGACGACGCGAATGCCGCGGCGCCAGCTTTCGGTGAGGCCGACGCGGACGACTTCTATTTCCGGGGAAAGATGACGCAGCAAATTTCCGGTGACGGAATGGAAGCGCAACGCGGGAGCGACGAGATAAACGAGCGGGGGCGCATGCTGGATTTCCACGCCCGGAAAATAACCATAGCCGCGAAACTCGCCGAGCTCGAGGTGGCGGCAAACGCGCAGCCAGTAGTCCGCAGCCTGAATGGGAAGATGAATGTGCTCGCTGGCTTTTAATTCGAGGATGGCCAGGCGCCCCGCGCGGGTGATGGTGAGCACGTCGATGATACCGTGTTCCGCGCCGCTGCCGGCAAACACCTGGGTGTAAACAAAACGGGAATCGAGCACCGCGTCAATGCGGGTTACGTCGTGGCGCACGATGGCTTCGAGCCAACGCTCCGGCTGTGCGCGATACAGCGCGTGGCGGGTATCGGCGGCGAGCGGGTGCCGATGATTCTGCAAATCGAGCAGCAGGCGTGCAAACGCGGGGCGCGTGACGGGAGCTAATTCTTCACGCAGGTCGTGGCGTCCGAAGAAAACTTTGCCGTCATCCCAGCGCGCGAAGGGCAATCCGCGATAACGCAGAAAGACTTCGCGAGAGTTCACCGAAGGATGAACGGCGACGGCCCGGGGATCAAGCGCGACGATGGGCTCAATGGCGGCGCGCGCCTGCGCGAGCAGGGCTTCGCACTCGCGATGCGGAACGAGCCAGGTGCGCAAATTTCCGGCCCGGCGCGGGTCGATTTTTTCGAGGGCTTCGCGGGAGGAGTCGAGCTCGTACAGATCAATCCCGCTGCCGTTGGCGAGACACGCCATGCGATGAGCGACGATGCCGCAGGAAGTTTTTGGAACGATCAGGCGCAGTGCGCCGGCGGTGCCACGCAGATTGGTATTTCGCAGCCGATCGAGCCACAGCAATCCAAAAGTCAGGCTGTTGTTTACGGTGTCTTGGGTTTCTCCGTCTGGAACAGCAAGGAACGCGGTGTGTGAAGAGCCGCGCTTGAGCACGCCACGAATGTAGTTGCCGGAAAGCGAATGTTCAAGGTCGGCGCTGGCGCTGATGGATTCGAGGGTTTCGTCGGCAAATCGCGCGGCCAGGATGGGCTTGAGGCGAGCACAGAATTCTTCACGCGCCAGCTCGCGGGCGGGCCGTTCAAAATCGGTGCGCACAAATTCCAGGCGGTCGGGGCGCGCGCGGCCGAAACGCTCGACGGCAAGAACCAGTCGAGCTTCAGAGTGGTCGGTGATGGCGATGACGCGGCGGGTGAGGTTGTACTCCTCGGACCAAATGTGCAGCAGGGGCTTGTCGCCGGCGCCGCGCACTTCCCAGGAAAGCTTGGATAGCGGCGCGAGACGGCCCCCGTTTTCGCAAAGGTCGGCGGCCCCCGCGGCGGCGAACTCCCGGAGGCTGGCTTCCAGTTCGGCGGCCAATTTCACGCCGCCAAGTATAAATGAATAAACTAATTATTCAGGTAACTATTTGCCGGAAGAAAATTGCAGGGCAGTGACTTTCACCACGGGTGGGCGCATGTTCCACATGGCGGAAATGTGTTCGAAGGAGACCTCGAATTCGCGATGATCGCCGGGAGGAATCGGTGGGCCGGGCGGCCCGAACAGAGTGCGTACTTCCCGTTGAGTGATCTGGTTAGCCAGGTCGGAAAATTGGAGGGTGAGCTCCACGCTGGCAAGCGGACGTGCGCCACCATTGGTAATTTCGCCTGCGATGGTGGTGACTTCCTGATGCAGAAAATTTTCGGCGCGGGAAACTTCCAGATGATCCACGCCCACGCTGCTTAAATAGGCGCTTTCTTCGGGGCCGAGTATTCCCTGTGGCCGCGATTCGATGGCCGCCGGCGGAGTAGAAGGTTTGGAGGAAGAACGCACCAGAGAATATGCCAATGCGCCGAGGAGCAAAGCGGCCACGAGACCGATGATGCGGCGCGTGCGATAGCCGTTTTGCAGCGGTGGTGGCGGCGGAATGGCAAGATCGTCGGGCATGAGTCGGTGTATTGGATTCCAGATTATTGAGAAACGGGCCAGTTGTTTCGCTGCGCCTGTGAAAATTCAGCGTCCGATGACCAGGCGCTGAATAAGCGCCTCCGGAAGGCCGGCTTTGCGCATGCGCTCCTGCACGGCGGCAATGTCGTAGGGCACGCGCCAGAATTCCACGGTCTGATGCGCGAGATCGGCGATGGCAAATGCGGCGCGCGGATCGCTGTCGCGCGGCTGCCCGACCGAGCCGGGATTCAACAGGTAACGGCAGGGCGGTTCAATGCGCAAGGCGGTGAAGGATTCGCTGGTGCGCGGATGAATCTGTAAAACTTCGAGCTTGGAATCGAGAATGGAAAATCCGCCCTGGTGATGGGTGTGGCCGAAAAAAATAATCGGGGCGGTGGAATCGAGAAGTCCCTCGAGGGCTTGCGCGGGAGTGAACACGTATTCATCCTCATCGTGGAAAGCGCCGTGGACAAGGACAATTCCGTCGGTAGCAAGCGGGCCACGCGGAAGATTGGTGAGCCATTCGAGGTGCGCGGGATCGAGCTCGGTGTTGCTCCAGTCCACGGCGGCCTTGGCCACGGGATTGAAATCGTCCGCGGTCATGACCCCGGAGATAGCTTTGTCGTGATTGCCACGTATGGTTTCGGTCCCGAGTTCACGAAGCCGCGCGGTCACTTCATTGGGGTCGGGGCCGTAGCCGACAACATCGCCAAGGCAAACAGAACGGTCCCAGCGGTCCTTGGCGGCTGCCAGGACGGCGTCAAACGCGGTGATATTGGCGTGTAGATCGCTGAGAACGAGAATGCGCATCAATGGCCCCGAAAAAAGTGCTCCTGAGTATAGATGAAGAGACGCGGCGATGCACGGAGGATGAAGGTGGGAGAGCGAAATTTTCTGGGGTGTTGCGTGGGCGAATTTTTCGCTGCGATTTCTCCGAAAGCGGCAATGAACTTAGCGGAACGAAATGGTAGGCATTTATTTAATAGTTACGCCGGAAGCGCGTTTTGACTGATGAATGTCGTTAACAAGCTTGGTTTTTAGAGCGCGTTTAGAGGTTGCGGTATTCCGATTGCATGGGCCGCGCGGCGATTCCCGTTTTTGGAGCCGAACGGAACAATAATTTTACAAAAACCTTTCGCGAATCTTCAGAATGCAAGAAACATTCGTCACCATGGCTTCGTCTATACCAGTGCAGCTTGGTACGGGCTGTTTCGGGTTAGATATGAAAAACCCCGCGGTGGCAGCCGCGGGGCGATGACACGCAGTCTTTCCGGCCGTTAGTCCAGGAAGAAGAGGTGTCTTGCGGCGAGACTACTCGCCCTAGCTTAGCGTGTCAACTCTGTCTTGCCAGCAGAAAAAAAGCCGTGCGGCTGACTCGATCCTCGAAAAGGGAGTAGACACGCATGAAAATCCAATCGTTTATCCGCGGCGTCGCAATGGTTGCCACCCTAACGGCCACTGTGCCCGCTTTTTCAAAACCGGTTACCAAGACAATTAATATTTCGCAAAATGCCAAGCTAGGTAAGGCTGACCTGCAAGCCGGCGAATACCGCTTGCTGATCGACGGCACCAAGGCAACGGTCGCAAAGAACGGATCAACGGTGGCGGAATCCGAAGGCCGCTGGGAAGATCGCGATTCCAAATCAAACTACGATGCCGTTTTGCTGGGCGAGAACGGACAAGTGAAGGAAGTGCGTTTCTCCGGGCAGAAGCGCGTGTTTGTTTTCAGCGAATAAACACGGAACAACGTTTACGGCAGCGGTAAAGAGGAAGCGGCCTTTGGCGGCTTCCTCTTTTTTTGGACGCGTGCAATTCGTGGGAACAACATTCAACTCGTGACTAGCGAATCAGCATGCAGTCGCCGTAGCTGTAAAAGCGATAGCCAGCTTCGACGGCGTGACCATACGCGGCCAGAATTCGCTCGCGTCCGGCGAAAGCGCACACCAGGGCCAGCAGTGTGGAACGTGGCAGATGAAAATTGGTGAGTAAAGCGTCCACGACGCGAAACGAAAAACCAGGGGTGATGAAGAGGCGGGCTTCCGCTGGGCCGCTGGCGAGCAGACGATCATCGACGTTTTGCGCGGCGCGCAGAGCGGCATCTTCCAAAGCGCGAACCGCGGTGGTGCCGACGGCAAGTATGGGACGCCCTTCTTTCTTTGCGCGTATGATGCGCTCGGCAGTGTCCGGCGGGATTTCGTAGGATTCCGCATGCATGGCGTGCTCCTCGAGTGTATCGGTGCGAATGGGCTGGAATGTTCCGAGTCCGACATGGAGGGTTAGTTCGCAAATTTCCACGCCGCGTGCGCGGATTTTTTGCACTACTTCGGGAGTGAAGTGTAAACCGGCAGTTGGGGCGGCGATGGCTCCGGGGCGGCTGGCGAAGATGGTTTGATAGCGTTCGCGGTCGGCAGGTTCGTCAGCGCGATCAATATAGGGAGGAAGCGGGATGTGGCCTACGGTGTGGAGCTGGGCAGTGATGTCGCATGGCGTGCGGGACGAAAATCTTAACGTTCGCTGGCCATGATCGCCGTGAGCGATGACTTCCGCCTGCAGGTTGCCTTTTCCGAATTGCACGCGCTGGCCTAGGTGCATTTTTCGGCCGGGGCGGACCAGGGCTTCCCAGGTGTTGGGGTTGATTTGACGCGCGAGCAGGATTTCAATTTCGTCGTTGGGTGACGATGACGGATCGTCAGTGGGCGAGAAAGATTTAATACGGCGGCCGAACAGGCGTGCCGGAATGACCTGGGCATTATTCACGACAACCAGTTCGTCGCCGCGGAGGAGGCCGGGAAGCTCCGTGAAGGCGTGATCTGCGTGATGGCTTGACTTGCGGTCCAGCAAAAGCATGCGGGAGGCGTCACGGCTTGCCAGAGGGCGCTGAGCAATTTGCCCGGGAGGCAACTCGAAGTCGAAGTCCGCAAGGAGCATAGTGAGATATTAGCAGGTTTAGGTGAAACTGTCTGGAAGCGGCGCGGGGGGCCCACACGGCTGCCGCTAACTGTTGATAATAAATAGCTTAATATTATAGAGCAGACGGTAAAATATACTTGACAATATTACACGCAGATTATATTATTGGCATGCAGTCACATTAATAAAGACCTTGGAGGTGTAAACACAATGT
>JALYLI010000212.1 GCA_030774335.1 Acidobacteriota bacterium
TTTTTCAGCAATCGCTGGTTCGCGAACACGCCGAACTGCATCTTTTATTGTCCATGGTGACGCCTCTCGGCTGGCTCGAGCGCGTCCCTACATATAAGGAAGCCCTCGAAAACGTAAAAGACAAAGACCTGCACACCTACGGCTTCCTCGGTTATCCCTGCCTGCAAACCGCCGACATCGTTATCTACAGCGCCGAAAACACCGATCTATTCGTCCCCGTAGGCGAAGACCAAGTTTCGCACGTCGAACTCAGCCGCGAAATCGTTCGCCGCTTCAACAGTTTCTTTGGCCTTCAAATCAAGATCGACGACATCCGACAGAATGAAATCGTGCTTTTGAGACTAAGGAAATTGTTTCCGTCCCTGATTGGCGGGACTGACGATCAAATCTTGGAAGCTTACCGAATCCAGTCTAAAACTTTTGCGATGGAGTCCGGGATTCAAAATTACCTCGAAAGTCATTGGGCATCGGCGGAATATCTTTCGTATGAAGAGAAGCTGATCGAGCCGCAAGTGATGCTTACCCGAACTCCGCGTATCCCGGGCCTCGATGGCCGCAAGATGTCTAAAAGCTATGGCAATGCCATCACCCTGAGCGAATCCGATGCCGACATTCGCGCCAAAACGAAAGTGATGGTAACCGATCCAGCGCGCAAACGCCGCACCGACCCCGGCAATCCCGACGTGTGTCCCGTGTATGACTGGCATAAACTGTTTTCACCGCCACCGACGCTGGAATGGGCGGCGAACGGCTGCCGCACCGCCGGAATCGGTTGCATCGAATGCAAAAGCGCGATAGCCGACAATTTGATCAAGTGGATTGAGCCGGTGCGCGCGCGCCGCCTCGAATTCGAAAAAGACCCCGCGAAAGTTTTGCAGATTTTGGAGCGCGGGTCGGATCGCGCGCGCGATGTGGCGCAGAAAACCATGGCGCGCGTGCGCGAAGCGGTCTTCGGCTGGGACAGCAAGCGCAAAGAAATATTCAGCGACGGGAAATAACGAGAACACATGGCTTCACCCTACAAAATAAATATTCCCATGTACGAAGGTCCACTTGACCTGCTGCTTGATCTCATCAAGAAGCAGGAAATGAATATTCACGACATCCAGATTTCCACCATCACCTCGCAGTATCTCGACTATCTCCACAAGCTCGAAGAACTGGACGTAAACGTGTCCGCTGAATTCGTATACATGGCTGCCACGCTCATCTACATCAAGTCCAAAATGCTGCTCCCGCCCGATCCTCTCGCCGGCCCAGAAGCCGAATCCGGCGATCCGCGCGCGGAACTCGCCCAGCGCCTCGTCGAGCACGAAAAATTCAAAAACGCCGCGCAGCTTCTTTACCAGAAGCAGCAAATCGAAGAAAACGTCTGGTCCAAGCCCGACAAATCTCTCTACAACGATGAAGGCGCCGAAGGCGACCTGGTCGTTTCGCTGGTTGACCTGGTTAAAGTTTTCCAGCAGGTGCTGGAGCGCCGCAAGGAAGTTTCGCGCATTGACCTTCGCCACGAAGAATTCACTGTGGCGCAGATGATTGCGCAACTGCGCGCGCAAATTCTGGCCAGCGATGACAACAGCTTGAATCTCATCACGTTTTTTGAGGCTTGCCCGTCGCGGCACGCCATGATTGTGGCGTTTCTAGCCGTGCTTGAAATGGTCAAGCTGCAGGCCGTCGCGCTGGTGCAGGAAAAACAATTTGGCGATATTCTTCTCCGCAAGCATAAGATGTTTGATGTGGTCTTCGACGAGCACGGCGGCATTCGCGAAATCGACGAGCAGTATCAGTAACCGTCCACGCGAGAAATTTGTGACTGTGCGCAATCACCCAGGTGCTGAAAATTAGATGACCAACGAAGAAAGAAAAGCCGCTCTCGAAGCCATCATCTACGCCGCTGACGAGCCCGCCACCATCGACCAGCTCGCCGTCGCGCTGGGCGACGAGAAGCTCGCCGTGCAATCCTCGCTCGACGAACTGGTGGCCAGCTACGCCAACGATGATCACGGCATCGAAATCCGCGAAGTCGCCGGCGGCTTCAAGCTCTACACCAAGCCCCAGCAGCACGACGTAGTGCGCCGCTTCATCAAAAGTTTGCGCCCGCCGCTGCGCCTCACCATGCCGGCGCTCGAAACGCTGGCGGTAATTTCTTATAAGCAGCCGGTCACGGGGCCGGAGATCGGAGAAATTCGCGGTGTGAATACCAGCGGCGTCCTTAAAACACTGCTCGACAAACGACTCATCACCACCGCCGGTCGCAAAGAAGTCATCGGCCGCCCGATTTTGTATCGCACCTCCAAGGAATTTCTGATGCGCTTCGGCTTGAGCGATCTCGGTGAACTGCCCAGCTTGAAAGAATTTGAAGCGCTGGCGCGGGAGGCCCTCGGAAGCGATGAAGGCGTAGCCGTCCCCGACGAATTGCCGACAGACTTACTGGATGAAGTTCTGGATTCGCCTGAGAACGTCGCGGCGTCCGCTGCTGCCGCCGAAACTGGCCACGATCGTACGGACCCCTTCGTGGAAGCCTTTGCATCCAAGCTACAAGGGGGCACCATGACCAGCGATAAAATTCCCGCCAATCGGCCGGCAGACGAAGAAGTAGCCGCCGAAGTTACCGCCACCAACGAGGGCATGCCCGCGGGGGAAATTGACGAAGCGCCAAAAGATTCCAGGGCGGTGCAGGCTCCGGAAGCTTTCGACGAGGAGAAGAGCCGCAAGGATCGCAGCGGCGAGTTCAAGGGAGCTGCCGCCGGCGAATAGTCCTTCGAGCGTTCGCCGCTTGCCTCAGCGAGCAGCCGGTAAGCTGCGTGCTTACTTTTTGACTCGCCAATCGGGAGATTGGCGGTCCCAGGCAAATTCAAGGACAAACTCGGCGCCGTTCATCCAGCGAAATCAGAAAACAATTATGCTCGAACGCCTGCAAAAAATAATCGCCCGCGCCGGTGTCGCCTCCCGCCGGCACGCCGAACAATTAATTCTGAGCGGCCAGGTGCGCGTCAATGGTCAGGTTGTCACGGAGCTCGGTTCCAAAGCCGACGCAGCCTCGGACCGCATTGAGGCCGCCGGCAAAATAGTGGAGAACAACGAGCGCCGCGTCTACATCGTCCTCAACAAGCCGCCCGAAGTGGTCTCTACGCTCGCCGACCCTGAGGGCCGCAAGACTCTCCGCAATTGCCTGAAAGGTTTGCCCGAGCGCGTCTATCCTGTCGGGCGTCTCGACTACAACGCCATGGGCCTGGTTTTTTTAACCAACGATGGCGATCTCGCCGCGCAAATGCTGAAAGACTGGTCCAATCTTCAACAGATGTATCACGTGAAAATAAAAGGCCGCTTGCTGATGGACGACCTCAAGCGCCTGGGACAAAACGCCGGCGCCACCATCCGAACCGTTCGCCAGCCCGACGCCACGCGCGGCCACGCGGAAAACTTCTGGTACGAAGTGACCTTGGAAGATTCCAAGAAAGATATTTTACGCCGCGTGCTTTTCGCCGAAAGGCATCCGGTGGAAAAATTGAAACGCATCGGACTGGGTCCGCTGACATTGGAAGGACTGCCGCAAGGGCGCTATCGTTTGCTGGAAGAAAAAGAAGTCGCGGAGCTTCGGCGCACGCTGAAAATGAAGCCCAAGCCACGGGTGCCGTTCTTTCCTGCGCAGGAATCGGCGGAGCAAAAAATCGCGACGGTCGTTCACGCACCGCCGCAGCCGCCCGCAAACCGATATTTTGAAAAGCGGCGTCCAGACAATAGAAATTATGCGGCGACTGCCAGTCGCGGCCCTAACCGCAAGCACGGCCCGCGACCGAGCCGCCCGCCGTCAACGCCGGATCGCGAAGGATATCCAAACCAGGAATC
>JALYLI010000213.1 GCA_030774335.1 Acidobacteriota bacterium
TTGGCCAGATTGTTGTGTGCTATGTTGTCGCCCGGGTACTTCTTGACCAGCTCACTGTATTCCTCGATACATTTCTGCCAGTTGCCGCTGTCGGCGTAATAAAAGCCACGGAGGCGATAGCGTTCACGCTCCGTCATACGATCAATGTGTTGCATCGCCAGCTTGGCGTATTTTTCGGCCTCGCTCGGTCGACCCAGGTTTCCATAGGTTGCGGAAATGCCGGAATAGGCTCGTGCAAAGTTCGGATCCAGTTCAGCGGCCTTGGAAAATGATTGCAGCGCGTCCTGCATCTTACCGGCGGATTGCTGTTCCATGGCCATGCCGTACTGGTGGACCGCCTCCAACGAGGCGGCCGTAAACGCACCCCCCGCGGCCTGCAGTTGGACGGATTCCGGCGTGGTGTCGCCCAACGCCTTGCGGATGGGAGCCGCGAGCTTTGGGATGTTAAGCAGCACTTCGTCTTTATTCCCGGCGGTGACTTCTGTTTTGGCGATAACGTTGCCGGTTACTGCGTCCAATGCTGTTGCCGAAAGGTTATATGTGTCGCCGCGCCGGCTAAGCTCGCCGGTGACAACTGCGCCGATGCCTTGGCTCAGGGCGACCAGCCGCGCCGGCTGCTCGTCGAGCCTGTTGGTGGGGTGCGGAAGTTGTTCCGCAAGCTTGCGGGCGTTTCCACGGTTGAAAGCATTGATAAAGCTGGCTCCTTCCAGCGCGAAGTTAAACATCGGTTCGAGTGCGTCATCGAAAATGGGATCGCCAGTATGGTTGGTGAAGTCTGCTACAAGAACGCTCACGGGAGCGTGAGCCGGCTTCGGCTTGGTCGGGCTTTTCAGTCGAAACGCAATCATCGCCGCTACCAGCAATATCGCTACGGCGGCCGAGGCCCATTTCCAGTATGGAGTTGTCCGCGGAGCAGGAAGAAAGATTGCCGAACTCTCCGCGGAAGGCCCCAGCCACGATTCCAGCTGTCGTGCGAATTCGTTCGCGCTTGCGAAGCGCTTCGCCGGGTCGATCTCCAACGCCTTTTCAATAATGTCGCTCAATGATTTTGGAATAGTGGGATCCACTTCACCAAGCGGTTTTGCTTTTTCCTGGATGCGCTTCCACAGGGTGGCCAGCGGGGTGTCCGAATAGTAGGGCGAGTGGCCAACTAACAACTCGTAAAGAATCACACCGAGTGAGAAGAGGTCGGAGCGCTCGTCGAGCTTCTCTCCCTTGGCTTGTTCCGGCGACATGTATTCGGGCGTGCCGACCAGAGCGCCGGTTTGTGTCATGCCGGGAAGATACGCGGAGCGCGCGATGCCAAAATCCATGACGTAGGCGCGGCCTTTGGCGTCCAGCATGATGTTTTGCGGCTTGAGGTCGCGGTGAATTACCCCTTCGCTGTGCGCGGCTTCCAGTGCGCGACAAATCTGTAGGATCACCTTGGCAGCTTCCTGGGGAGTCAACTTCCCCTTTTCCCGGAGCACCGCGCGAAGATCCTGGCCCTCAAGGTACTCCATGGTAATGAACTTGAAGTCATCGGCCTGGCCCAGATCGAAAATGCGAATGACGTTGCGGTGGGTCACCTGGCGCGCGAGAATCAGTTCTTGCTTGAAGCGCTTGAGAATTTCCGGGTTGGTGGTAAGGTCGGGGCGAATGATCTTCAGCGCAACCACACGATCGAGTTCGGTGTCGCGCGCCTTGTAAACCGCGCCCATCCCACCCTGTCCGAGGAGTGCAATGATTTCGTAGCGATGGCCCAGAAACGTTCCGGGGCCTAGAGGTTTAGGGGCCCCCGCGGTAACGATTCCGTTTTGCGCCGGTATCGACCAACCTTGTCCGTCCGGTGCAAGCGTGTGATCGCCGGGCGGCAGGGGCGTGGCACACTTCACACACTCGACGGATTCATCCGAATTTGTATAGTTGCACTGGGGACAAACCATACGTGGCAGCCCGGTCTTTGCTGAGCAACAGCTAGTCTATAACACGAAAATCAGCCCTCGGGAACATTCGTCCGATAACTGGCGTGTGCTGCACTGATATTTTAGCCCAGCAAGGACTCGCAATTCAGCTTCCGACATTTACTTTTACGCCGTGACCTCATCCCCTATAATCCACGTACTCATTTATGCCCACTCCCGCCGAAAAAGCGAGTTTGAGAGCGTCCAGGCTACTGGTGGCGCTGGTCACCGTCAGCGATGAAACGTTCTCAGTTATTTTCGGGGCGCTAAGCGACAATTTCAAAGTTCTTAAGGCCGAAACCGAGGACGAAATCAAGAAGGTCGTCGACGACCCGGAGTTTCGCGCCATGATTTTCGATCTCGACAGCATCGGCGCTGGCGCAAAAGACGGCATAGAGGTCCTTCAGGAAATTCGCGCTCTTCGCGAGGACATCGTCCTTGTGGCCATATCCAGCTCGAACCAACGCAGCATCCCGGTAATGGCCAGCCGCGCCGGCGCCGATGAATTTTTTCTATCTCCTCCGAACCCCGAAGAACTTTCCATCATTCTGGAGCGCGCGATCGAAAAACGCGCTCTCGAACTGGAAGGCCGCCGATTCGTCGAGCAAGTTGAAAGGCGCGCGGCGTTTTGCGACATGATTGGCGGCAGCAATGCGATGCAAAAGCTTTATCAGACGATTCAGGCAGTGGCGGACAGTAACACCACCGTGGTACTGCGTGGTGAAAGCGGCACCGGAAAAGAATTGAGCGCGCAGGCCATCGTGCAGTCAGGAGAACGCGCGGGGAAACCCTTCGTTTGCCTGAATTGTTCCGCATTACCGGACACGCTGATGGAGTCAGAACTGTTTGGCTATGAAAAAGGGGCCTTCACTGGAGCGGATTCCGTCAAGCCCGGCCTGATCGAAACGGCGCACACAGGGACTTTGTTTTTGGATGAAATCACCACCCTCACGCCCAACCTGCAGAGCAAATTGTTGCGGGCCTTGCAGGAGCACAGCGTCCAACGGTTGGGCGCACGCTCCGTCCGCAAGATTGATTTTCGATTGATTTGCGCGACAAATGAGGATTTGGAAGAAATCGTTCGCCAGGGGCGTTTTCGCGAAGACCTGTATTACCGCATAAACGTGGTTCCGATTTTTGTGCCGCCGCTTCGCGACCGCGAGGGCGATTTGCCGTTGCTGGCCGATCATTTCCTGCGCATTTTCTGCGCCGCCGCTAAAAAGCCCTTGAAGACCATGCAGCACGACGTGCTGGCGATCCTGGAAGATTATCCGTGGCCGGGGAACGTACGCGAGCTGGAAAATGTAATCCAGCGGCTGGTGCTGATGAACAACAGCTCGACCATCACTGCCGATCATCTTCCGCAGGCGCTGTTGTATGCCAGCACCGCGAGCCAGGAAGCTATTTTGATACCTGAAGAGGGCGTGGATTTTGATGCGGAAATGGAACGCATCGAGATCGCCTATCTGCAAGCCGCCTTGCGCCGGACCCATGGGAAGAAATCAGCGGCGGCCGCCCTTCTGAAGGTGGATCCCCAGCGCATGAAATACCTGTGCCGCAAGTTGAAGCTGTCCGAGGGTTAAAAATTAACCAGTTGATGGTTAAAA
>JALYLI010000214.1 GCA_030774335.1 Acidobacteriota bacterium
CTCCCGATTTTCCTCCGCCGCCGCCCGTCTCACCTTTACCGATACCAGTGCTGCTGTCGCCCCCAGCGCCACCACCAGTTCCAACACCCGAGTTTCCGTGCGCAGTTCCGTTGGGCGCTCCCAACGAACCGCCCGCCGGCGAAATAGAAAAATCTGCAAAACGATTCCCGGTTGGGAGCGCCACCATATCTGACGGCTGGCCCGGATCCGTGCTGATCACCACCAGGCCGCTTCCCTGCGTTTGCGCTTGAGCTTCCATGCCCGACGCAGTATTCGCGCTCAGCACGGCGTTCTCGCTTGTCGGCGCGGGTGCTGGAGCAGACGGCGGCGGCACCGGCATTTGTGGATTCGCTTTCGTCGGATCGCTAAGATCGGTCAGCGGCACCGTGGTGTTTGTCGCCGTTAGCGCGGGCGCCGCGGCGGTCACATTTTGCTTGTTGGGCAGCGCCGGTTTCGAATCTTTGGGATGAAAATTCATCTCCGGCTTGGGTACCGCAATCGGCTTGGCCTCTACGATATTCGGCAATTTGAGTTCGGCGGTGATTCTCATATCCGGAGGCACCGCAGGCTGAAAAATTGTCTGTCGCTTGTTGTCCGGCCGCAACGGTCGAGAGACTACCGTCAGATTGTGCTGCAGCGCTGTGCTCCCCAGCGCCGGCAATTTATCGACCAGGTCCCCTTTGCCAGGTTGCGCCCCTGCGCCCACTGGGGCGATGCGCGGCAACTTCTGCGCCGGATCCAGCACCGTAAGCCGGTAATATATTTTCTCCGCATCCCGAGGCACGCTCTCAAAAGTCGCTTCCCGGGCGCGGCTCGTTACCGGCACATAGACCAAAAACAAAATGAAAACCACGTGCGCAGCCAGCGAAACAGATTGAAATCTCCCGCTCGGCCGGTACGCCACCAAGTGCGTTCCCCGCAGAATTACACCCGGGGTCCTCGCAGACGTCCTGATCGACTTCAAGCTCGGGGTGCTCCACAGCGTCTTGAGCGATTCCCACCACGCCATCCGCAACGATTCCCGCTGCACCAGAAATACGGGCGCACGCCGCGGCCCGGCATCCAACTTCCGCCCAAGCCCAAGTGAGGGAGGCAAAAGCAAGTTAGCGCGAAATAGCGTGAGGGATTTATTTTCGTTATACAGGTTCAAATGATTGTCCAGAGCGAATGATTGGATGAAAATCCTGAGATATGAAGTCCGAACTCAGCCTGCCCGTCCTGGTTAGCGTGTGCCAGCCTGTATCAGAAGATAGCACGCCAAGTTCCAATCGTAACGAAACTACTCCAGCATATTACTCGGGCGAATTGGCCTGCAATAGAACCCCAGTAACCATTTGGAGACGCTTGAGCAGCCTTTTAGCCTTTTTAGGTGACCGGCGCACCCGTGGCACGAAACACCTGTCCGGACATTCTGGGGATTCCGACCGGAAGCACTTCAAACTGCATGATTTAAATGGTAGTGTACGTTCTGCAGGGTTTGGACTCTCGCCTGCTCCCATGCTGATGGGAATCCTCTTTGCACTTCCTTGCAGGAGCTTATGCGTACCACTTCCGGTCGAGTTTTTCACGGTTTGCTACTTCAAATTCTTCTGATGGTAATCGCGCTCGGTTACGGCACTCCGGGCGCCAAGGCGCAAGCCATCGCAGAAACCGCCGGCACCACAGCCGTATCCGGAGCCACGACCGCTGCCGTTTCCAAGACCCTTACCTTTCCGGCTTCGGACAACAAGACTGCTTCTGCGACATCGCCGCACCTGCAGGCTTCTTCCGGGCCTGCTCCACAAGTCGTCAATCGCCAGGCGTTGGAAGAGCATGCCGGCCCGGGTGCGTCGAAATTGCTGCTACGTTCCATACCTGCGGTTTCTCAGGTGTGGATCAACGACAAGTTCGTTGGGAGCACACCCATGTTGCTGGTGTTAGCACCAGGCAAATACCGGGTGTACTTTCGCGGGCCGCGCATGGAATCCGGCGAGCGGTTGGTTGATCTTTTACCTCGTGAAACGCGCGAGTTGGCTTTGAGCCTGGGGATTCATTATCGAAACAGATATACCGTTCGCTGACAGTTGTCCCAACAGAAAGCATGAGGCTATATGGCAGGAATCGATTTCGACCGGCAAGCCTTTGTACCTGCAACTGAAAAATCACCGCGCGTCGGTGCTAATATTTTGGGAGCAGCAATTTTAATCGCTGCTATCGCCATCGCGGGATTTATTGCTTACAAGCTCATCCCCGGTCTTTCGGCGACAGCGGCTCCTCGAACGGCCGACTCTGTATCGGTCACCCAGATGCAGCAACAGCTTGAGGAAATGCAAAAGCGCATCGACACTCTGGAAAAGCATCGCAAGAATTCACCCGCAGAGCCTGCGAAAGTACAAGAAACTCCCACCGCCGCGACGAAAGCATCTGCTGTGAAACCCGTTTACAAGATCGCCTCCGGCATACCGCAGCCCACAGCCAATCGCTCTCCTGCATCAAACCAGGCCGTCGGTTCCGCGAATCAACAGGCGGCCGCCCTTGGTGTAATGGAAGAAAAGGCCAACGCCAATCACGAGGCATGGCAAGCCACCACCGATCGCCTGGCCGACGTGGTTGGTGTAGTCGGGTCACAACAGGGAGAAATCGCGCAGACCCGGGAAGATGTGAACAAGTTGCTGGCCAAAACTGGGCGCAGCGCGGTCCCGTTTGAATTACGCCGAAACGCTGGCCGTGAACCTATCGGGCCGGTCTCTCTGGTGCTGAAGAACGCGGACACCAAGAACAACAAATACAGCGTTTGCGTGTACGTCACAGATCAATGCATTGAATTGAAGGATCGGGCGTTAAACGAGGTGGTGGCCTTCGTCACTTCCAAGGACTCTGCTCCTTTAGCGTTGGTAGCTACCAAGATCCTGCACGATCAGATCGTCGGATACCTGGAAGTACCAAACAACAAACCGGCGCTCTAGTTTTTTTTCTCCGAGAGGAAATACTGGTGGCAGGCTGCTTCCAGGCTTTCTTCATTAAGCTCGGGCCGCACTCCTTCGTAACTAGCTGCCCAGAAAATTTGATTCAACAAATCTCGCGGGAAACACTGGCAAAGCGGCTGTTTCATCGCTTGCGTGATATATCGCGAGACATACATCGGAATCCCTGGGTCGTAACTGAGCCCGCGGCGTTCGCACTCGAATTCAAAAATCTGGAGGAATTGTTTCTCCGTCGCGTGGGTGATCTCGATCTTGTTCGGAATTCGTCGCAGAAATGCTCCGTCCGTGATGTTGGCCGGATCGAGGTTGGTTGAGAAAACCACAAACAAGTCGAATGGCAATTCGAATTTTCTCCCGCCCGGTAGCGTAAGAAAATCAACTCTCCGGTCCAGCGGGGTCATCCACCGGTTCAGTAGTTCCTCGGTACGCATGCGCTGCCGTCCAAAGTCGTCGAGGATCAGCACGCCATTATTGGCTTTCATTTGAAGCGGCGCCGTAAAAAATCGACTGGCCGGACTGTACTGCAGATCCAGCATTTCCGAGGAGAGCTCTCCGCCCGCGATTACGCAGGGTCTTTGGCATAGCAC
>JALYLI010000215.1 GCA_030774335.1 Acidobacteriota bacterium
CCGCGGGCTTACCGTGGTTGACGGCGGCAAACTGCTGCCGGTTCTGTGCGGCCTCCTGGCGGTGCTGAATCTGCGTGGTCATCGGCGGGATGCGTCGTTCGCGCTTTGCCGCAATCTCCACCGGCAAAGGCTGCCGCGTCACGCCACCTGGCCCCGCGTAGCTCGCCCGCGACGTGGTGTTGTTAATCGTCACATTGTTTATCACCGTGTTCGTCACCGTGCGGTTGTACACCGTTACGTTGGTAGTGCTGACATTGTTGACCGCACGGTTGTAATTGAAGCGATCTCCGCTCCAGTAACCGCCCTGGTACCCTACTCCCGTGTAGCCATTCCCGTAATCCACGCCGCCGTAATACCCGATGTGCAAGCCCCAGTATCCGTTGTAATAGCGGTACCGTCCCCCCGAATATCCCCAGTAAGGAGGAGTCCACAGATAGCCTTGTTGCGGCGGACGAGCCCAGGCACCTGGCACCCAGTAATAGCCCTCCGAGGTGTAGCTCCAGTAGCCAGGCGTCCACAGGTAGCCGTCGCCAGGGCACTCCGGCTGAGAATATTCCGGAAGTGGCGGAGGAGGCTGTTGGGCGTAAACGACGGGTCCGCCATAAGACGAGTCATCGTCACCATAGTCGTCGGCGTAATCGCCGTAATCATCCCTCGAAGGGCTGTCACGATAATCATTTGGGTCGTTGCTATAGCCGCGGTCACGGTCATCCGCATAACGACGGTCCTGCCCAGAGGCCCCGGAGGAACGATCGTCGCGATAATCGCGATCCTCAGTTGCGGGCCGCCGGCTGGTGCGGCGCGCGGGCGCCGGAGCGGGTGCGTTATATCCCGCTTGATATGCGGGCACGGGAGCGAGATTCGCGGCAGCTTCAGGATTTTGTTGCGCTTGCTCGGCCGGCGCGGGTTGATTTTGCGCCGTGTTGTCGGCCGCCTTGTTGCAGCCCGCCACCCCAGCCATGAACGCCGCTAATGCCAACGCTGCGGCTCCAGAAACCAAAAAAGAAAATCCTTTGTCTCTTCCATTAGAAACTCGTTCGTTTTTGCAAGTCATATGGCTCACAGTCTATGCACCCTTTCCTCCGAAGGTAAGATGCCGCGCAATCCTTGGAGGTTCTGAAAAGAAAACTCCGCGAAGTGTCTGCAATCATTCTTATGGTACCCGAAATTTCCTCGCCAACCTGACCAGCTTAGTCTCCCTGTCGTGGATAGCCTGTGCACTATTGAACTGTAGCCGGCCACCACTCAGTGAGACGCTGCACGTGTGCCGACCAACAAAAAATCGACGCGAAAAGCCATCGCCGACTTATCCGCGGAGATGACCATGCCGCAGGTCAGTGCTTCAGCCCTGCGAGCCATGCACCAACCCTCTCCCCATCCACGCAAGCTGCACTTCATAGACGCTTTCCACGGGCACGCCTGCAGTTGGTGCGGTTGCCGGTTTCCAGAATCCCGCCTCCCCGAAGGCCGCTCAGCCGCCGAGACCAGGCAGATCCACAAACTTCAGCGCGAAAAACAATTCGCCCAACACATTTGCTCCGACTGTCCCACTGGAAAAAACAGGTACTAGATGCGGAAGTGGAGCATAAAAAACTTGACGATTCTCAATCTTCGGCGTTTCGTAGTCTGCCCTACGTAAAAAAAAACTTAGTGTACAAATATCCCTGATGCTATAACCGTCCTGCTTGCCACGGCCCGGAGAGTGAATGTCCATACGAGTGTTGCTGGCTGACGACAGCGATATCATGCGCAAGGCCATCGTGGGCGCGCTCGCCGAAGATCCCCTCATCGAAGTGGTCGGCCAGGCTCATGGTTTCGCGCAAACCATTCAACTGACTAACTCGCTCAAGCCCGACGTCTTGCTCATCGACCTGCACATGTCCGACGAATACGAATATCCTCCCGAATTAGTCAGATCCAGAATCGCCAATGATGCGGACTGCATCCTGGCCATCTCGGTGTGGAACGATGACGATGCTAAGCAACTGGCTAAACGGCTCGGCGCCAAATTATTGCTGGATAAATCTAGTCTCTACTCCACGCTGCTCCCCGCTATCAGAAAAACCTGCGCCCCCTCCCCCAAAAAACCGCCGCTGACTTTTAAAAAATCGCCCAACCCCTTCATCAGCCTGCGCAAAATCCTGCCGTAGCTTCCCTATCCGTTAACGAGGGTGGTCTCAAAGCCTGGTCAGGGCAGCGTTCCGGCTGGTCTGGCCCTGGCGAGCGATTTTAGCTTTTGTTTTCAATGCAAGGTGGGTTCGAGCTTAGTGTTGCGTCGACCCATTGAGACCACCCGACTATCAGGAGTTGGCCCAGCGTTTCATGGTGTGTGATATTGCGGACGCGGTCCCGTCCGGTCCGACTCATTTCCAATTGCGCACATGTGCAAGAGTGAACATACGTTCGTCTACCATTCTGAAAGCATCGGAGCATGGCGAAGATTGAAGAAGCGTTTAAAACAAAACTTGGCGCGTTGCCGGTCGGGCTGACAAAGCCTCCCATCATTGCAGCAGGGATGGCGGCGATAAAATCATTGGTTGACTCGCAAAAGACTGTGCCCGGAATCGGTGAGAAAACCAAAGCCTCATCGTAGAGCCTCACGGCGCATGCCTATGGGCATGATTCTTCAACAGGTCCACCAGTATTTCGGCAGTCGCCACACGTGGGACGCTGATTCGGTGTTCCATGGTCGCCGGAACAAAGCTCCGGTCTACTCCTCAGGAATTACCCTTAAAAGTTACTTGATTGCATAACAATGCCGGCCCCTCTCGACACGAGCAGACTTTGGTTGATAGGCTCCACGCCGCAACCGCCGTTAGCTTCATTCACGATCTCATTCCCCTCCGTGTACAGTCATGCAGGCTTGTAGCCGATCACCGCTCCGTTCGCGCCTGCCGCTTCAAACCATACGACGCGGATATCGCGGAAGCCTGCGTCGTTTAACCACGCGCGGTATTCGCGGGGCGTGTAGTTCCGCCCACCAACGGTCTCGATCAGCATGTTCAGGCTCATCAGCGCCGCCGGCGCAGGCCCGGTCTTTTCGTCATTTACCAGCAGTTCGCTGATCACCACTGCTCCGCCCAGGGGCAGCGCTGCAAAACATTTTCTTAGAATCGCGCGATTCTCGGCTTCGCTCCAATCGTGCATGATCATCGAAAGCAGAACCACGTCGTGGTCATCCGGAAATTTCGAATCGCGGAAGAAATCTCCCGAGCGAGTCGAAATCCGGCTGCCTATGCCAGCCTCGGCGATGTTCTTCGCGGCTATTTCCGTCACAAACGGCAGGTCGTAAACCGTCGCCGACAGGTTGGTATAGCGCCTGCAAAGTTCAATATCGAAAGCTCCGGAACCGCCCCCAACATCGAGGAGCTTTCGAAACCCGGCGAAGTCCACTGCTTCGCCCAGTGCGCGAGCCGTAAATGTGGAAAGCGAGTGCATGGCCTGCCAGAACGTCCCCATCATTGCGGGGTCTGCGCCTTCGAACAGCGACTTTTGTTTGTCAGGGTCCCAGGTTGTGGGTTTGTTCGTACGCACGGCCTCCGGCAGTTTGTCCCAGCCGGCGTAGAGCCGTTGATTGAGCATGGTTACGAATCCGCCGAAATAGTAACAAGCGTCGCGAACTAAAAATTTCTCGGCCAACGGACTATTGCGATACCGGCCGTCCTGCTTGTCTCTTTCTAGCAGCCCGAGACCAGCACAGCCCGTCAGCAACATTTCAGCGGGACGCTCTTCGATATTGAACCACCGCGCAGTCTCTTGCGCATTCATGGCTGAAGTGGAGAGGTGAGTGAACAAGGCCATGTCAACTGCAGTTGCCAATGTTTTAAACGCCCAGAATGCTGTAGCAAGCTGCATCAGGGGAATGGGAGTGATCGCAGGCAGGATTTCGACTTTCGTCGGAGAATTCGATGTGCTCATCTGAGCCCCCACGTCAAGCGGTGAATGGCCGGCACTTCCGCGGGGGCAGTATATATCTATTATCTAGAACAGAGTGATGACAGCCATAGAGGCTGACCTCACTGACCCCGGATCGAGTGCATGGACGTATGTGGCTTGCCGAATGCACGCCCAATCGTGTGCAACGACTGCCCCGCTTTCCAACGGCTCCATAGGTCGGTCGTTTCTCCGCAGAAAATCCCGGTCTTTGCTCTTGCGTCATAGACACCACCTTTGAAGAGAAGATTCATATCAGATGGTGTTGCAACGACTTATTGAGGCCGCCCCCACTATGGGAATGGTTAGCCTGATGAAATCTGCCTAATCTCTAACTACAGCGACGCCTCGATCTAAATTACCCTCAATCACTGATGGTGTACCCTTTAGTATCCCTTTAACGTAAACCCTGCGCCCACCAGGTTTGTCAGCGGATTTTTAAAACCCTTTCCGGATTCTGCCGCCTTTGAGCAGGGTTGTGTTTTGATTTCCGCTCGCACCACAGGGAGACTTTTTTATTTCATCCATGAACGCATCATGTTCTACCGCCGTCCTCGCGCTTACCCTCGCCCGCATTAGCGGTGGAGACGATGACGCGCTCGCCGAACTTTACGACTGTACCAGCGCGCTGGTCTTCGGCCTGGTGCGCCAGATTCTCGACAATCCCGCCGTCGCCGAAGAAGTCACCATGGACATCTATCTCCAGGTTTGGCGCCAGGCCAAAAGCTATGACGCCAATCGCAGCGCTCCCCGCACCTGGTTGCTCATGATCGCGCGCAGCCGCGCCATTGACTCACTCCGCGCCATTCGCCACGAAGTACCCACCCCGCCTCTCCAATTCGAAGCCCTCTTGGACGATTCACCCAGCGCCGAAGACCAGCTCGTCGCCAGCTCCATGCACTCCGTTGTGCGCTCCGCCCTGCAAGTCCTGAAACCCGGTGAGCGCCAGGCTATCGAGCTGGCCTTCTACAGCGGCATGACCCACTCCGCCATCGCCGCAAAATTGGGTAAGCCTCTCGGCACTGTGAAATCCCACATCCGCCAGGGCATGCTGCGCCTGCGCGGCTGTCTCGAAAATGACCACCGCCTCCGTAGCAACCACCGCCCCGCCTTCCATTCACCAATCTCCTGCCCCACCAATTCCTGAACGCGCCAGTTCTCATCGCGGAGAGACGGCTCCCCTGGCGTGAATCCGTAAATAAATTTCCCGGAATCGCGCCCGGCCACCCTTCGGCCTCATTCCACTTTCACATTCGTGACATTTGCAAGCGGTAGGCAACCGCCTGTCAGGCGACGCGATTTGCAATCTCCGGGACAGCCACACTCGGGCAATGCTTATTGATCGCGGGTATCAGTTCCGAAAACAGGTTGTTCTTATCCAGTAACACCTGGGCTCCGAAACTTTCAGCCAAAGCTTTCGCATCGTCGTCATTCCACAGCGATATCGCGATAATGCACTTGGTATGGAGAAGCATTTGGGATTTCACCAACTCCGGCGGGTATTCAAGTTCGTCCTGCATGTGCAGGTCCATCAGCAGTACATCCGGCTTCAAGGCAGCATTTAGCGCAATGCCTTCTGCGAAGCTGGTCGCTACGCCTATCACTTCAATGTTGAGTTCCGTTTCCAGCAAATTCCGGATGGCCGCGCGCATCACGTCGCTGCCGTCTACCAGTAGTAACTTTATTAACATCCGCCATCTTGTCACTGCCGGCGCAAACAGCGATATGCTGTTTCGCACACATCAGCGCAAACCGCAAAAAAAATTTCAAAGTCTCAGGGGCTGCAGCAGGCTATTACTACTGGTCAGGCTTCTTGCAACAGATTTTGTACGCTATCTTTCAGTGCCGCCAGATCGCCATCCTTCGAAACCACCGCATCAATTCCCGCCGCATGCGTATCGTAGCCGCGCAGTGCCGCGTCGTGCGAAGTAAGCATCACTATCGGAGTCTGCGGCAGCATCTTTTTTAATACCCGCGCGGCTTCTATCCCGTTCATTTTGGGCATCGAAAGGTCCAGGATGATTAAATCAGGACTCAGTTCTTTGGCCTTCCGTATGGCGTCGTATCCGTCCACAGCTTCGCCGCACACTTCAAATCCCGATTCACTCTCAAGATAATCTCGAATTATCTTGCGTACTTTCTGATGGTCATCAACGATCAGGATGCATTTGGGCACTGGTCACGGACTTCCTCAGGCTGGGTGGCGGACGCTGGCAGCCCACCCATCACGCTTAACCCTATGCCTTGCGCTGGTATTTTCCATACCCACTAGTAGGTACCCCTGGTGGCACCGCTACCGAGGCTCGCCGCCGGTCCCGCATTCATCGCCTACAAACATGCTCCGCAAAATATTTTTTCCGCTGCTCCCTGGACGCGCGGATTGTTTCCAGCAATGTCAGCGCCCCGCGGGCTTCGGTGCCGGGAAGCCTGCACCCGCACCAGCTGCACGCGTATCCATGAAAGTCTTCTTCGTGGATTAGCACGATCCTTCGCGGCTGCACCTCGGCAGGATGCATCGCTTCTTGCGCGGACGCCACCACTCGCGGGTTCGCCATTTCAGCCGTCAACGCGCCCAGCGCGGACTCATCCCGTTCTCGATTTTTCTCCATGCCACGATATTGTCATAACCGTTAAATAATTTCTGTTCCATACTACACACCTCCAGGCGCCGCATCCTTTGTCATTTTCAAAGCGTGCTTTTACTCTTCCACCTTGGCCCCCGTGGGCCCCATATGTCGTCGTTGCACGTGGGGACTTTGACTCCGCTAGCTCGGTACTTCGACAGGGTTTTCAAACCAAAGTTTATCCCCTCTTTCTGCGCTGTTTACTTGTCCAACCTCGCCAGCACCGGCCCCAGGACATACGCCACAAAAAATCCCACGCCATACACGAACCCCGACACCCACAGCAGCACCTTGCTGACCCGGCTCGCATCCTCGCACGCCGCAGGATTCTCCGGCGCGCACGCGCGAGCCTTCCACCGCGGCGCGAAGTAATACATGTTCACGAAGCTCAGCGCGATCAGCGCCCCCGAAATCAAAAACGTCCACTGCTTGTGACGCGACAGCGCCACCAGCCAGGGCACCGCCGCCAGCGTCGACGCCACCGAAGCTCCCAGCCCCGCCAGCACCAGCAGCGACGGCAACGCGCAACACAGCAGCGTCCCCACCGAAGTAAACAACGAAAAATAACTCAGCGCCGCCGCCGGCGCCGCACTCCTCCCCTCCCTCATTTTTGTTCCTCCACCGTTCTGTACCGAATCGCATCCGGCAATTTATTCTTCGCCGCTTCCGGAATCGTTCCCTGTACCACCACGGTCTTCCCATTCATCGCATTCAAATCCACAGCCGCCGCATTTTCCGCCTCCAGCATCAGCACATCATTCGAACCCGAAACCTTCAGCTTCGCTTTTCCGTTCTCCACCACCACTTGCCCCGCGATCACCGCGTTCGACTGCTTCATCGTGAACCCATTCTTCGTAATCGCCTCCTGTAGCTGTTTCAGCGTCGCCGTATTCCCCGGCTTCAGCGCAATCGTCGCCAGCCCTTTCTCCAGGCTCACTTCCACCGCATCCACTCCCGCCACCGACTTCAACGACACGCGCACGGCGTGTGCACACACCTCTCAATCCATGCCAAAAATAGTCATCTCCAGCGAACGGATTTCCGCCCTCGCCGCCACCGCCATCAACGAAAACGCCAGCGCGCACGCCGCAATCATCAAAATAATTTTCCTCATGGCTTCTCCTTGGAATGCTGAAACAGCAGGTAGCTGAAATTAACCGCGAAGCGCACGCGCTCCTTCGGAAACAAGCTGCCCACCTCGCGATACACCGGGAACTGCGCTCCAAAGCTCACCGTGTAGTTGCGGAAAATTCCCAGCGCCGTCGGCCCCACGAACACTTGGTGCGCCTGCGTCCCCGCCACCTCCGCGCCGCCGTCCACAAATCTGCCCGACCGCTCCCCCACCAGCTCGCCAAACAATCGCCAGTCCCATTTATCCGGCGGCCTGCGCCATTTCGCCGGCCGGTAGCCATACACCACGCTGTAGTCCACCACGTCCGGCCGCTTGGCCCCACCGCGCTCGTAAAATTTTGTGAACGTCCCGCCGACCCAGATGTAGTGGCTGCGCGACGCCCGGCCCGTCACCGCCCCAAACATCGTGCCCGGAGTATTCGTCGCGCGCGCAATCCCCGCAAACCCCGACTGCGGCCCCGGCGCCGCCACCCCCGCAAACGCGGTGCTCTCCAGCCGCGTCCCCACCTTCGTCGCCCGGTGCTGGAAGCGCCACGCCACCTTCGCGTCAAAATCATCCCCCGCCTGGATGCGCGTGGGACTCAGCGCCGCATCCCCGAAAACCACCGGCGCGGTCAACGACACCGTCACATGCGGCGTTATTCCGTACCCGATCAATTCCCGGAACGACGCTTGCGTAGCAAACTCATTCGCCCGCCCG
>JALYLI010000216.1 GCA_030774335.1 Acidobacteriota bacterium
GCGTTACACCGGGCGTTTCGTGGCCCGTTCCGACGCTCCGATGATGCCGGCCCGCGCTGCCATGGGCCGCGATTATCACACTATGCCGCCGGAACCGCGACTGCAGGGCGTGCCCGGCCATGACACCGACCCGCAACAGGATCGCCGCGATAAAACGCAGGCCGACAATGATGCCAACGAGAAATATGGCTGGATCGATCAGAAATCCGGGGTCGCGCAGATTCCCGTGAAAGAAGCCATGAAAATTATTGCCGCCAAGGGATTGAGCGCGGCGCCAGCAGCGCCGGAGAAAAAGTAATCCATGAAGAGTTTTCGCGCCATCGCGACCGTTTCCACGCTGCTTCTGGCAGCCTGCGGGACGCGTGCGCAGACCGTTCCCTCGAACGTGGGCCAGAGCTCCACGGTCATGCCCGCGCAACTGCAGAATATCGGGTTTGAACCGCAGCTTAACGCGCAAATTCCTCTCGATCTGGCATTCGTTGATGAGCGCGGCAGCCGCGTGCAGCTGCGCGATTATTTCAGGCAGAAGCCCGTGGTTTTGGCTTTCGTCTACTACGGCTGTCCGATGCTCTGCAATCAGGTGGAGCAAGGCGTGGTGGGGGCCCTGAGAATGTTGTCCTTCACGCCCGGCCGCGACTACGAAGTGGTCTTTGTGAGTTTCGATCCGCGCGAGTCGGCCGACATGGCCGCGCAGAAAAAGCTAAGCGCGCTGAAACATTTTGGGCGCGCGGAAACGGCGGCGGGCTGGCATTTTCTTACCGGCACGAAGGAAAGTATTGACAGTGCCACCAAAGCCGCCAACTTCCGCTACTCCTTCGATGCCAAGACAAATCTCTTTGCGCACGCCAGCGGCATCATGCTGCTCACTCCCGACGGCCGCATCTCTCGCTACTTCTATGGCGTGGAATATCCCGGGCGCGACATGCGCCTGGGCTTGGTGGACGCCTCCGCGGGGAAAATCGGCAATCCCATCGATCATGTTCTTTTGTTTTGCTATCAATACGATCCGACGTCCGCAACGTACAGCGCTTCGATTTTGAAGATTGTCCGCCTCGGCGGAATATTGACGATACTGATGATCGTCGGCGGTATTTTGATCTTTCGGCGGCGTGACGCGAATCAAATTGCCGCCCGGCGTCGCCCGCCCATCGGCGGCTACCACGAACGAGGAGCTCACTAAGCGTGCAGTCGCAATTGCCAATGGTTCCGGAGCAGGCCTCCAACTTCGCGCCCCAGGTGGACGCGCTGATGTTGTTCATCACCGCCATCTGTCTTTTCTTCGCGGTGGCGGTGACTGCCGCGGTGATTTATTTCTTTTTCAAATATCGGCGCACCCGGGTCAGCGAAATTGGCGTTCCCATTCACGGCGATATGCGCCTGGAGACCGCCTGGATCGTAATTCCGCTGATTCTGGCCATGTTCATGTTTGCCTGGGGCGCGTTCATTTATGTTGATTACCGCCACACGCCCGGGGACACGCTGGATATCTATGTAATCGGCAAGCAGTGGATGTGGAAAGTGCAGCAGCCCACCGGGCTCAAAGAAATTAATGAGTTGCATGTGCCCATGGGCCGCAACGTTCGCCTGATCATGGCCAGCGAAGATGTGATTCACGATTTTTCCATTCCCGCTTTTCGCGTGAAGATGGACGTGGTGCCCGGGCATTACAACACCATGTGGTTTCGGCCCACGCAAGCCGGCCGCTACCGCTTGTATTGTTCGCAGTATTGCGGCACGAATCACGCGGTGATGGGCGGTTGGGTCACGGTGATGGAGCCCGCGGACTATGCGGCGTGGCTGTCCGGTTCTTTCGGCGCCGACGCCAACCCCCTGGTCGCCGGCGAAAAACTTTTTGCTGAAAAGGCCTGCATCACTTGCCACCTGAGCGACGGCAAGGGCCGCGCGCCTTCGCTGAATGGAGTTTATGGCCGGAGGGTGTTGCTGGCGGATGGTGCAACCATCACGGCCGACGACGCCTACATCCGTGAATCGATTTTGCAGCCGACCGCCAAGCTGGTCGCCGGATATCAGCCTTTGATGCCCACATTTCAGGGGCAGTTGACGGAAGAACAGATACTGGCGCTGAGCACCTACATCAAGTCTCTGCAGAATCAGCCGCCGCCGGCAACAGGAGCGGGTATCGCACCGCTCTCGGGGAAGAAATAAGTATGAGCACGCAAACGTCTACGGTTCACACCATCCCGCGCGAGCATTATCTAAATTCCACCTATGGCATTCGTTCGTGGCTGCTGACCACCGACCACAAACGAATCGCCCTGCTCTATCTGTTTTCCGTAACGTTCTTCTTTTTTGTGGGCGGCCTGTTCGCCACCATGATTCGCATCCACCTGATGACGCCGTCAGGTTACCTGGTTACGCCGGAGACCTATAACAAGCTTTTCACCATGCACGGCGTAGCGATGGTTTTCTTTTTCCTGATTCCGTCCATTCCGGCGGTGCTGGGCAATTTCCTCGTGCCGCTGATGATTGGCGCGAAGGACCTGGCATTTCCCAAAATAAATCTTCTGAGCTGGTACATCTACGTTATCGGCGGCTGCTTCGTTCTGTATTCCTTCTCCACCGGCGGCCTGGATACCGGCTGGACGTTCTACGTTCCGCTAAGCAGCGTGTATTCGAACTCCGCGGTGACGCCCGCGGTCCTGGGTATTTTTATTAATGGCTTCTCCTCCATCCTGACCGGCCTCAACTTTGTGGTCACCATCCACACCATGCGTGCGCCAGGCATGACCTGGTTCCGCTTGCCCTTATTCGTATGGGCGCAGTACGCCACCAGTATTATTTTTATTCTGGGCACTCCGGTAATCGCCATCACCCTGTTGCTCGCCGGCCTCGAGCGTATGTTTCACCTGGGCTTCTTCAACCCCGCGCTGGGCGGCGATCCCATACTTTTCCAGCATCTCTTCTGGTTCTATTCGCACCCGGCCGTGTACATCATGATTCTTCCGGCCATGGGGGTGATCAGCGAAATTATTCCAACCTTCGCGCGCAAACCCATCTTTGGGTATTCCTTTATCGCCGGATCCAGTATCGCCATTGCCGTCATCGGATTTTTCGTCTGGGCCCACCACATGTTTCTGACCGGCGAGTCCGTGTACGCCGCGCTGGCTTTCTCTTTCCTGAGCTTCCTCGTCGCCATTCCTTCAGCGGTAAAAGTTTTTAACTGGACGTCCACGTTGTACAAAGGCTCGATTTCTTACGATACCCCGATGCTGTATGCCTTGGGCTTCATCGGCTTGTTCCTCATCGGCGGCCTCACCGGACTTTTCCTCGCGTGTCTCGGCCTGGACATTCATCTTCACGACACCTACTTCATCGTGGCCCACTTCCACTACATCATGGTCGGCGGCGCGGTGATGGGCTATCTCGGCGGCATCCACTTCTGGTGGCCGAAAATCAGCGGCAAAATGTATCCCGAGTTCTTGGCGCGTATTTCCGCAGTCATTCTTTTCTTTGGATTCAATCTCACTTTTTTCCCGCAATTCATTCTTGGCTACCTGGGCATGCCGCGGCGCTATCATTCCTACCCGCCGGAATTTCAGGTACTCAACGTAATGTCCACGGCGGGCGCATCTATTCTGGCACTGGGCTATCTGCTGCCCATGATTTACCTGGTGTGGTCGGTAAAATACGGCGCGGTCGCCGGGCCGAATCCCTGGCCGGCTACCGGGCTAGAGTGGAAAACCGATTCGCCACCCATTACCGAGAATTTCCTGGTGACCCCGGAAGTAACCTGGGAGCCTTACGATTTCGATCATCGCCCTGACCTGGATCTGGACCAGCCGCTTGCTGGACGGCTGCCGGCCCCGGCTCACGGAGACGATTAACCGAATCTTATTTTCTTCCAGGGCTGCTGCTGGCTGGCCCGGTGAGTGAATTTTTTAAGAGGAGACCGCGTGCATCGCACCGGCGAGTTGTACGGACAATTCGAAACGCTTGAGCAGCAGAAGGAATCCGCTGCTCTGGGCATGTGGGTCTTTCTGGCCACCGAAGTTTTGTTCTTCGGCGGCCTGTTCATGACCTACACCATCAATCGCCATTACTTCGGTACTGCCTTCGGAGTCGGCAGCAACACTCTCGATCTCAAGCTGGGCGGCGTTAACACCGTAATCCTGATTCTCAGCAGCTTGACCATGGCCATGTCGGTGTGGGCGTCGCACGTTGGCAAGCGCAAGCAGACCACTTCGTTCCTGATCGCCACCCTTATTCTTGGTACGGCATTTCTTGGCGTGAAAGTAATCGAGTACAAGCAGAAATTCGACCACCACTTGATTCCTGGCTACCACTTCCAGATTGATTATCGCGCGCAGCATCCCGCGGCCAATGACGATCCCAAAGAGATCGCCGCGGAAAAAGAAGAACTGAACAAGGCGTTCGAAAAGGACCCCGACCTCAACGCCCACGCGCAACTTTATTTTTCGCTGTATTTCGGCATGACGGGATTGCACGCCCTGCACATGATCGTGGGCGCCGGCATGTTGCTGTGGTTGATCAAGCAGTCCATCGCGGGCCGCTTCACGCCGACGTACAACACTCCCGTGGAAATGATTGGCCTGTACTGGCACTTCGTGGACATCGTTTGGATTTATTTGTTCCCGCTATTGTATTTGATTGACCGGCACCAGTAAGGGAGAGCGCGTGTCCGAGCACATAGTTCCGCCCAAGGTTTATATCGGAATTTTCCTTTCGCTGATGGTGCTGACCGCCGCGACCGTGGCGGCCGCGTACGTCAATTTGGGCGCGCTGAATATCGTCGTGGCGCTGGCCATCGCCACCGTAAAAGCTACGCTGGTGGTCCTATATTTTATGCATGCGCGCTACAGCCCCAAGCGTACTCAGCTCGTTATCATCTCCGCGGTTTTCTGGCTGGCCATTATGCTGGCCCTGACCCTCAGCGACTACAGCACGCGCCAGCACGAAGGTGCGGCAAACATCGCGGCAACACCAGACCTCGCCAGCTAGCGGCTGCTAATGACTAATACAATTGATATGTAGTTGGAATTTGCTGCCTGGAAAGAAAAATAGGGAGGAAGCGAACCGGCCCAGCCCTCAATCCCCTAAAGGGATCCTCGGCTCACTTCCTCCACCGCAGCTTACTCGTGCAACCCGCGAACCATCCGTAACCAGCCTGTTTCCAACAACGTAAAGGAATCCACAGGGTAAAAAAAGCGCGAGCCTTCCTAAATTTTACCAGTGACAAACCGGGACTACAGCGTTCACGGTAGGGGCACAAGCCTCGCTTTCAGCGCGAGTTGACCACCGTCAGCGCCCCTGTTATCGTCAAGAGTTACGGTAGCCCCAATTTTCACGCCTGAGGCTACGGGCTCCTGTGGAGGGAGCGATTCCCGACATGGGCCTGACGAAACTGGTCATCCGCGGCGCTCGCCAGCACAATCTCAAAGACATTGACGTTGAGATACCCCGCAACTCCTTGACGGTCATTACCGGCTTGTCTGGCTCCGGCAAGTCTTCTTTGGCCTTTGACACCATCTATGCCGAAGGACAACGCCGTTATGTGGAGTCTCTGTCGGCCTACGCGCGGCAATTTCTCGATCAGATGGAACGCCCCGAAGTGGACGTGATTGAGGGGCTCTCGCCGAGCATCGCCATCGAACAGAAAACCACCACGCGCTCGCCGCGCTCCACGGTGGGCACCACCACAGAAATCTACGACTACCTGCGCGTGATTTATGCCTCCGTGGGCACGCCGCATTGTCCGAATTGCGGCAAGCCCATCACCCGGCAATCCGCCGAGCAAATTGTTCAGGCTATTTTGCATGGCGAGCTCTGCCAGTCCGACGACCGCGTGATGATTCTCGCGCCCATCGTCCGCGGGCGAAAGGGCGCGTACCGCAAGGAGCTCGAAAAATTTGCGCAAGATGGTTACGTGCGCGTGCGCATCAACGGCGAACTTTTTCCGCTCGACGAACTCCCGGTCATAGACAAACGCAAGAATCACACCATCGAAATTGTTATCGACCGGTTGCTCGTCAAACCCGGAATCGCGGCGCGGCTGGAGCAATCTATATCCACGGCGCTGAAACTCGCCTCCGGCCTGGTGACCGTGGTGATCGTAGGCGGCAAGGAATATGTTTTTTCAGAAAAGTTGGCTTGTCCGGATTGCGGCATCTCCGTTCCGCAGCTTGAGCCGCGCTCGTTCAGTTTCAATTCGCCTTACGGCGCCTGTCCGGCGTGCAATGGACTGGGCTCGAAATACGATTTCGATCCCGCAAAAATTATCACGGCTTGGTCGCGACCGCTTTTCGAAGGCGGGCTGGGGCCTGGTTCGGCTTCGGGCGGATTGAAACGCACGCTGGAATTGGCCGCCTACGCGCACGGGTTTGCGCTGGAGACACCTTTCGATAAATTTCCTGCACGCATTCAAAACATGCTGCTGTACGGCTACCCGCCGTCGAACAACCGCAACTCCAGGGAAGAAACGGCCGCCGCCGCTAAAAAAGCACGCAGCGAAAAGGGCTTTCGTTTCCAGGGCATCCTGAAATTTCTCGAAAGCAATTTTGAGGAATCCGGCTCCGATTCTTACCGCGAGTGGATGACGCAATATATGTCGGCTACGGAATGCGCCGTCTGCCACGGCAAGCGTTTGCGGCCGGGGTCGCTGGCGGTCAAACTTGGCGGATTATCTATAGCGGATTTCACGGGCTTGTCACTTGTTCACGCCCGAGCGGCCGTGGATAAGATTCTGGCGCAGCTGACCAGCCGGCAAAAAGAAATCGCCACGCGCCCACTGGAAGAAGTGGCCGAGCGCCTGGATTTTCTACTGGCTGTCGGCCTCAGTTACTTAAGTCTCGATCGTTCCGCAGCCACGCTTTCCGGCGGAGAAGCACAACGCATCCGGCTCGCCACGCAGATTGGTTCGCGCCTGCGCGGCGTGCTGTATGTGCTGGATGAGCCCTCCATCGGTTTGCACGCGCGCGATAACGACCGGCTGCTCGGCTCCCTCGAGCAACTCCGAAATCTTGGCAACACCGTTTTAGTTGTAGAGCATGACGAAGAAACTATTCGCCGCGCGGATTTTGTGGTGGACCTCGGCCCCGGCGCGGGAGAAGCTGGCGGCTATCTCGTCGCGCAGGGAAAACCTGAATTGATCGCCGCGACCCCCGCGTCCTTGACCGGGCAATATCTTTCTGGCGCAGCCCAAATTTCCGTTCCGGAAATACGCCGCAGACCGAATGGAAAAGCGATTCAGGTGCTCGGAGCCACTGCCAACAACCTCAAAGACGTGGACGTCACGCTGCCGCTCGGTTTATTGACGGTGGTCACCGGAGTTTCGGGCTCCGGCAAATCCACACTCATCAACGACATTCTTTATCGCGCGCTGGCGCAGAAAATCTATCGTTCGATGGAGCAGCCTGCCGCGCATCGCCAGCTTTTGGGCGCGGAACAGATTGATAAGGTCATCGAAATTGATCAGGCGCCCATTGGACGCACCCCGCGCTCAAATCCCGCCACCTACACGGGGGTTTTTGCGCCCATCCGCGATCTCTTTTCCATGCTGCCGGAATCGCGCGAGCGCGGCTATCGTCCCGGGCGTTTCAGTTTCAACGTGAAAGGCGGGCGCTGTGAAGCCTGCCAGGGCGACGGCCTGCGCCGCATCGAGATGAATTTTCTCCCCGACGTGTATGTGATGTGCGAAGTGTGTCGCGGCCGCCGCTACAATTCCGAAACGCTGGCGGTCCGCTACAAAGGGCACTCCATCAGCGATGTCCTGAATCTCCCCGCCTCCGAAGCGCTAAAATTGCTGGAAAACATTCCGCAGATTCAGCAAAAGCTGGCCACCCTGGTGGAAGTCGGGCTGGGTTACGTCACGCTCGGCCAATCGGCCACCACCTTGTCCGGCGGGGAAGCCCAGCGCATCAAGCTGGCTCGCGAGCTTTCCAAGCGCCAGACCGGCCGCACGTTATATATTCTCGACGAGCCTACGACCGGCCTGCATTTTGACGACGTGCGAAAACTTCTCGCCGTGTTGCAGCGATTGGTGAGCCTTGGCAATACCGTGCTGATCATCGAGCATCATCTGGATGTCATCAAGCAAGCGGACTGGATCATTGATCTGGGCCCCGAGGGGGGCGAAGGCGGCGGACGTATCGTCGCGCAAGGCCCGCCGGAATTGATTGCGCGCACAAAAAAATCGTACACCGGCCAAGCCTTGTCCCGGGTGCTGGGCGCCAACGATATTCCTGCCGCCGCGGGTTCGAAATGGTCATGAGCGATAATCAGGTGCTTGGCATGAGCGCATGGAGATGAGTATCTACTCCGTTTCACCGCTGGAACTCGGCGCCGTCCGCACTTACCCGCTGTCTTCGCGCAAAAGTAAGGTCAGCGTCGCAGACTTCGCGAAGCCCTCCATGGCAAATTTATCCATCTCGAAATTCCTCGATGCTCTCCCCAATTTTCTGGCCGCCGCGGATTTACGCCAATTGCTGGCGGCCATTCAGCTCGCGCGGGGTCGCAAAAAGGCGATTCTGTGGGGCCTTGGCGGCCACGTCATTAAAGTCGGACTTGGTCCGGTTCTGATCGATTTGCTGGAGCGCGGTTTCATCTCCGCCATTGCCATGAACGGCGCCGCCCTGATTCATGACTTCGAAATCGCCATCGCCGGCAATACTTCCGAAGACGTTGACGCCGGCATCGGCGGGGGCCAGTTTGGAATGGCGCGCGAAACCGGCGAACAGCTAAACGAAATCGCCAAGGATGCGGCGCGCTCCGGAATCGGTTACGGTGAAGCCGCTGGTCAATTCCTGCTGAGCGCCAACTCCAAAGCAAAATACTCGACTTCCAGCGTAGTGGCGTCCGCGTATCGCCAAAAAGTTCCTGTCACCGTGCATCTCGCCATCGGCGCGGACATCCCGCACATGCACCCAGCCGCCGATGGAGCGGCACTCGGCGCCGCCACCTATCACGATTTCCGTCTTTTCTGCGCGCTAGTGAAATCCATGCATCCCGGCGGCGTATATCTCAACTGGGGCTCGGCCGTCCTGCTGCCAGAAATTTTTCTGAAAGCTGTCGCAGTGGTGCGAAATCTCGGTGTGCCGTTGCGGCCCATCACCACGGCGAACTTTGATTTTATCCAGCATTACCGGCCGTTACAGAATGTCGTGAAGCGCCCCACATTGCCGCACGGCAAACGGCGCGGGGTAGAATCTAAAGGGTACGCGCTGACCGGGCATCACGAATTGCTGATGCCTCTGGTTGCCGCAGCACTCGCGTCGGGCTGGCCAAAAAGTAAATCCAAGAAAAAGAAAAAATGACCGATCATCCCGAAAACTCCAACGACGAGACGACCGATCTTCCGCCAGAGACGCGCATAGAGCCTCCTCCTCCCATAGCGCCGGCAGTGCGCGTGACGCTGGACGACATCCAATCCGTCGAGCCGTTGGGCGGAGATCCCTTAGCCGCGGCCCCGCCGGCGGCGGCCGCGACGTACACCATCCGCCTCCTGCCCGAGGACCTGCGCGTTTCGTGGTCCTGGCCGCATCTGATCGTTTTTCTCTTTTTCGGCTTTGCCAGTCTTTTAATCGTGCAACTCGGTTTTGTTTTCTATGTCTCTGCAAATCGCCAGTTGTCTGCCAAGCAGGTCGAGCAGGTGTTCGAATCCAATCCGCAATTGCTGATCGGCACCAACCTCTTGTGGTACGCGCTGCTGTTTCTTTTTCTCTACGTCACCCTTGCGGTGTTGCGCGACGCGCCTTTCTGGCGCTCTCTCGGTTGGAGAAAATTAAATTCCAATCCCACTGCCGGCAAAGGCGGCGGCTGGATGTATTTTTTCGCGGGTTGCGGCCTGGCGATCTTTGTAGCCGCCGCAAGCTACAACATGAAGAACACCGAGCATTTGCCGATCCAGGAAATCTTCAAGAACCGCACCGGCGCGCTCTTGCTGATGTCCATGGCGGTGCTGATCGCGCCGCTCGTGGAAGAAACAGTTTTTCGCGGCTATCTCTATCCGCTTTTTGCCAAGTCGCTGGGCGTTTTTCCGGCGATCGTGATCACCGGCGCGCTGTTTGGACTGATGCACGGCTCGCAGCTTGGCTGGACCTGGGGCTTGGTCATACTACTGACCTTTGTCGGCATGATCTTCACCTTCGCGCGCGCGAGAACCGGCACCGTCCTCGCGAGCTTCCTGATGCATTTGGGTTACAACTCCATGATTGCGGTATCGTCCATCATCGCGACCAAGGGCTTTCAGCACCTGCCCACGCCGCCATAAAAGCAAAAAGAGCGATTCGTCTTCGGCGCATCGCTTCGTTTACAATTTATTTGCGCCTCAGCAGCGCCTGGAAACCTTAAAAAATGTACGTCGCACAACCCATTGAATGGACCGAACAGGGCGTAGTGATGCTCGACCAGCGACGCCTGCCTGCCGAAGAAGTCAGCTACACCTACACGGATTATCGCGAGGTGGCCAAAGCCATCCGGGAAATGGTGATTCGCGGCGCGCCGGCAATCGGTGTAGCCGCGGCCATGGGAGTCGCGATCGGTGTTTTGCACTCATCGGCAAAGTCGGTCGACACCTTAAAAACTGAATTCGTGGAAATTTGCGACGTGCTGGCAAGAACCCGGCCTACTGCGGTGGATCTTTTCTGGGCGCTTGAGCGCATGAAGCGGAAATTCGCGGAGGTTAGTGCCGCCAACCCACAACTTTCTGAAATCAAGCGCGTGATGGTCGAAGAAGCAAAACTGGTTCACCTCGAAAAGAAAGCCTCTGACCAGGCCATCGGCGAATTCGGCGCGGAATTCATGCCCCGTGAAGGCCAGGTTATGACCCAATGCAACGCCGGCGCGCTCGCCACCGGAGGAATCGGCACCGCGCTGGGCGTCATTCGCGTGGCCTATCAGCAGGGACGCAAGCTCCACGTGCTGGTGCCGGAAACGCGCCCATACCTGCAGGGCGCGCGCCTCACCGCCTGGGAATTGCACAAGGCCGACATTCCTCTGACGCTGATCACCGACAACATGGTCGGCCACTTCCTGAAAACCGGAAAAGTTGGCGCCATCGTCACCGGAGCCGACCGCATCGCTGCCAACGGCGACACCGCCAACAAAATTGGCACCTACCAAATCGCGGTACTGGCGAAAGAAAATAACGTCCCGTTTTATATCGCCGCGCCCGTCTCCACTTTCGATTTATCCATTCCCGATGGCGATCACATCCCCATCGAAGAACGCTCCGCCGCCGAAGTCACCCATCT
>JALYLI010000217.1 GCA_030774335.1 Acidobacteriota bacterium
CCTTCAGGTCACTAACCAGACCTTGCACGGCTGCGGGGTTGGCGAAACTGGCAGTGCCAACCTGAACTGCCGCCGCTCCCGCCTGCAGGTACTCAAGCACGTCGTCCACCTTCTCGACGCCCCCCAACCCAATGATTGGGATCTTCACAGCTTTAGACGCTTCCCAGACCAACCGAACGGTAATTGGCCGTATGGCCGGTCCGGAGAGACCACCGGTCGCGCACCCCAACCGGGACTTGCCTGTCACGACGTCCAAGGACATGGCCGGATAGGTATTCGCGACCGTGAGACCGTCAGCTCCTGCTTCTTCTGCTGCCCGGGCGATAAGCCCAATATCTGTAACAAGTGGGGACAGCTTGACCCAAAGTGGCCGGTTAGCTGCCGCACGCCTGGACATACCGACTACTTGTGCGACCATGGCCGGATCGCTACCGAATTGGATGCCGCCCTGTTTAACATTGGGGCAGGAAATATTCAGTTCATAAGCGGACAGTCCCGGTGCATCTTCGAGGATTCGGATGACTTCTGAATATTCTCCGGAGGTGTAGCCGAATATATTGGCGACGACGTGAGTATCGTAATTTCTTAGTACGGGAAGTTTTTCCGCTACAAACGTGCGCACGCCGATATTTTGCAGGCCCACAGCGTTCAACATTCCGGATGGAGTTTCGCAAACACGCGGAGCGGGAGAACCCTGTATAGGAGCGAGGGACAATCCTTTAGTGACGACGCCGCCCAGTTTATTTAGATCTACCAGGTGAGCGAACTCGATGCCGTAAGCGAAGGTACCGCTGGCAGCAATAATGGGATTGCGAAAGCGCAGAGCGCCGATGTTTACGCTGAGATCGACAGGGCCAGCTGAGGTCACATCGCGGGCAGGATATCACGAAGCGTGAAGTCAGTGCGAGTGTGGCTGGTCGAGGGCTTCGCGCAGGGCGCGGCCATCGCGCGTTGCCAGAGTGATACCGCAGAGGGCTGCCAGAGTAGGCGCGATATCCGCGGGTGTTGCAGCTTCATAATATTTTCCTGGGCGAATACCAGCACCCATCAAGATCACGGGTACTTTCTGGTCGTAGTAATACGGCGTGCCGTGAGAAGTTCCGCCGCGACTGGGTTGGCCGGGTGCCGAGTAATCCCAAATCCAATACGGTTTCGGAACGATAATCAAATCGCCGCTGCGTGATTTCATGAAGCCGGCTGCTTCAGCCGCGCGGAGAGAATCTTGAGTGGCAGGGCGCGCTTCCATTTCTTCGGCGGAATAAATATGCGCAACGCCGGGCACGCTGCGGACGGCATCGAAGACAGCTTGCATCGCGGTCGCGTCGGTTTTGAGCTTGGAATACACGCCGGGAGCGAAGTACACGTCGGCGCCGCCAACTTCGGCGACGGGAGATTTTGGATAGTGAAACGGCTCGAGAGCTTTTTCGATGTGAATTTTTACCTCAGCAATATTCAGGCGGCCGGCGTCGATTCCGGTTTTGCGCAAATCTTCAGGCACGGGAGCGACACCGTGATCGGCGCTAAGAGCAACGACATAATTGCCGCGGCCCACGGATTTGTCCAGATGCGTAAAAAAGGTGGCAAGGTCACGATCCAGGCGAGCCAGTTCGTCCTGCACTTCCCAACTGCGCGGACCAAACGTATGTCCCACGTAGTCTACGGAAGAAAAACTAATACCTAGAAAATCGGTGGCAAGTCCCTTGCCCATATGGAGATTGTCGATAGCGGCTTCGGCCAATTGCTCCAGATAAGTTTCGGCGTACGGGCTGGTGGACCACTGGAAGTAAAAAGATGGATCTGCCGTCTTACTGGGTGGGTTTCCATGCAGTATGTGCGGGAATTCGTTCCCATATCCCGCAGGCGGACCTGCACCGAAGGCGACCCGATCGTAGAAGTAGGCAGATGCAGGAAAAAGAAGGGACCAGGTTTTGCCGTAGTCGGCGGCGACAGGATGCGCTTTCACAAATTCGGCGACGAAAGATGCCTGCGGGTAGGCGCTGGAGGTAATCCAGCTGCCGGTGAGGCCGTCGAACCAAGTGACAGCGTCGCCTTGATGGCCTGCCATGGTGATGGCGGCGCGGGCTTTCAAAGACATGGTGACAATGCGCGTTCCCTCGCCAGTTTGAAATTTCAATTCTTCGGCGAATGACGGGATGAGCATTTTCGCGGCACTGTCTCCAGGGGCAGCCGCTGCGCCGGGAAGCGGAGCTGCTTCTGTTGTCGTGCCCGCCGGAACCGTGGCGGATCCATAAGCGATATTTTTTACATTTGAGTCGGATGTGCACGTGACGTTCTTCTGTTGTTCGCGATCCCACCATTCATTGGTGACCATTCCATGAGCTGCCGGGAACGCGCCGGTGGAAATTGTGGAATGGCCGACGCAGGTTTCCGTCGAGGCGTAGGGATAAGCGGCGTCGCGGAACCACGCGCCTTCGTTTATGAGGCGTTTAAGGCCGCCGGTCCACTGGTACTGAAATTTGTCCACGTAGTCGCCGCGCATTTGATCGACTACCAGGACGACAACAAGTTTCGGGCGCACGGAATTCCTGGCCGCGGCAGAAGAAGTTTTTCGCGGATTCGAGGGGATTTTGCCAGATTGTCCGGCTATCGGAAGCACGATCAACAGCGCCGCCGACAAAACTGCAGCGAGCTTGCGGGTATCGCGGAGGGACAATGTCGTCAAACTGCGCATCTGCAAACCTCTTTTTAAGTAACGCAGTCTAGCATGGGCAACCCTAAGGTCTTGTGAATACCGCGAGCGTGCGCGACAGGTTCGAATGGCCGGTTGGCCGCCAGCAATGGTAGGATTACCCGAACTTATGCGCATTGTAGAGAAGACGCAACTCATGTCGCCGTCGGAAATCGACCGTACCATTCAGCGGCTGGCTCACGAGATTGTGGAAAAATCGGGCGGCACCAAGCACCTGGCATTGATCGGAGTCCGCCGCAGGGGCGTGCCGCTGGCGCAGCGAATTGCGAAAGCCATGCGCGGGATCGACGGCGTGGAAGTGCCGGTGGGCACACTGGACATCACGCTTTATCGCGACGATCTTTCCAAGGTGGCTTCGCACGCGGTGCTGCAGTCTTCGGATATTTCTTTCGACGTGGATAATATGGACCTGGTGCTGGTTGACGACGTGTTGTACACCGGGCGAACCATCCGGGCGGCCATGAACGGACTTTTCGATCTGGGACGTCCGAAACGGGTTTCGCTGTGCGTGCTGATCGAGCGCGGTCATCGTGAGATGCCTATCGAGGCGCAGTACGTGGGGCGCAGTGTGCAGACCAGCGATACCGAGATTGTGGAAGTACGGCTGCGCGAAATCGACAACGAAGAGCGCGTGGTGCTTGTCGATCGGGTGGAGCCGTAAGAGAATTCAGTTCAACACAAGTGACGATGTGACCTATCGCTTTCGCGACCTTCTGGCACTGGAACCGCTCAGCGCGGACGAATTAACTTTTCTGCTGGATCAAAGCAAACTCTTTCAAGAAATTCAGCGGCATCCCCTAAAAAAACTGGCCACGCTGCGCGGAAAGACCGTGGCGCTGGCATTTTTTGAAAATTCCACGCGCACCAGGATCAGTTTTAATACCGCGGCATCGCGGCTGGGCGCGGACACCATGAATTTGCAGGCGGAAGCGTCGAGTTTGAAAAAAGGCGAGTCACTGCTGGACACCGTGTACACGCTTAACGCGATGAAGCCGGACTGCCTGGTGATGCGGCATGCTTCGTCGGGCGCAGCGGATTTTGTGGCGCGCAACCTGGATATTCCGGTGATCAACGCCGGGGATGGCACGCATGAGCATCCTTCGCAGGGATTGTTGGACGCGCTGACGATTCGGGACCGGCGCGGGTCCATCGAAAATTTGAAAGTTACAATTCTTGGAGACATCCAGCACAGCCGCGTGGCGCGCTCGAACATTCACTTGCTGGGAAAATTTGGTTGCGAGTTTACTTTGTGCGGGCCGGCAATGTGGGTGCCCAAGGAACTTGAAAATATTGCGCCGGGCACAAAAATCCGGCGCGTGCCGCGAATAGAAGAGGGACTGGAAGGCGCGGATGTGATCCTGGTGTTGCGCGTGCAGACCGAGCGCATGTATGAGCCCACGCTGTCGGCGGAGGAATATATTCTGGCTTACCAGTTGAATGCCGAGCGGCTGCGCGGAGCGAATCCTGAGGCCATGATTCTGCATCCCGGGCCCATGAATCGCGGGGTAGAAATTTCGCCGGAAGTGGCCGATGGCGCGCAATCATGCGTTCTGGAACAGGTTACGAATGGTATCGCGGCGCGCATGGCGCTGCTGTTTCTGATGATGTCTGGCGGCGCGGATGATGCAGGCGACGCGCTGGCGGAATCTGAAGTTGTAGGGCGGACGGCGCCTACAGACAAAAAGGAATCCACGCATGCTGCTGATTAAAAACGGGCGCGTTTTGGACCCGGCCAGCAAGAAAGATGCGTCGTTAGACATTCTCCTTGATGGCGAAAAGATCGCGGAGATTGCTGCGCCGGGAAAAATTAGGCGCGCGATGGACGCGCAAGTTTTTGACGCCAGCGGAATGATTGTGGCGCCGGGCTTCATTGATATACATGTGCACTTGCGCGAGCCGGGGCAGGAATCTTCAGAAAGCATTGAAACCGGTACGCGCGCGGCGGCGCGCGGCGGTTTCACGGCGGTATGCTGCATGCCCAATACCAAACCGGTGAATGACAACGCGTCGGTGACGCGATTTATTGTGGATCGCGCGAAATCCACTGGCAGTGTACGAGTGTGGCCCATCGGCGCGGCTTCGGTGGGCAGCAAGGGCGAAAACATCGCGGAAATTGCTTCCATGAAAGAAGCGGGAATCGTGGCGGTGTCCGACGACGGGCGGCCCATCGCTACTGCGAAATTGGCGCGGCAAGTTATGGATTACTGCCGCTCGCTGGATCTTCCGGTGATTGAGCACGCCGAAGATGTTTCGCTGGCGCACGGCGCGGTGATGCGCGAAGGGGTGACGTCCACGCGCATGGGATTGCGCGGGATGCCCGCGGCAGCGGAGTCGGTATGCGTGGCGCGCGATGTGCAGTTGGCAGAGTTAACGGGAGCGCGATTGCACATTGCGCACTTGTCGGCGCGCGGCTCGCTGGAGCTGGTGCTTGGGGCGAAGAAGAATGGATTGAAGGTGAGTTGCGAAGTTACGCCGCATCACTTCACACTGATTGACGAAGACGTGCAATACGATTCGCGATTCAAAATGAATCCGCCGCTGGCAGCGCGAGAAGACCGCGAGGCACTGATTGCCGGGCTGGCAGATGGCACGGTGGACGCCATTGCGACCGACCACGCTCCTCACGAGCCGGCGCTGAAGGATGTGGAGTTTGATCGGGCGCCATTCGGGATTTTGGGATTTGAGACCGCGTTAGCGCTGGCGCTGGAACAATTGGTGCGAACAGGAAAGATTACGCTGATGCGCATGGTGGAATTATTTACTACGGGACCGGCGCGTGTTTTAGGAATGGACCGAAAAATTGCCGACGGCGAGGCCGCGGACCTGACAATTTTTTCGACCGAGCAAGAGTGGACTTACAACGTGAAGGCTTCGGCAAGCAAGTCGCGGAATTCTCCGTTTGATGGCAGAACCTTTAAAGGTGCGCCGATGGCCACGATAGTTGCCGGGCGCGTGGTGTGGAAGAGATAACGCTTCCAAGAATTCCTTCGGAAGCCAATCGGGAGATTGGCGCTGCCAAAAACTAAAGTCCCATCTTTGCTCCGCAGATCGTTTTGGATATTTCCATGTCAAAAACCCGACCCTCCAAAAACCTGACGATGATGGAGCACCTGAAACCGTCAGGGTGCGGCACCAGCTCTTACAAATTTTGTCTTTAGTGCGCCGTGGGTTCGGCGGCGGGATGCATGCCGTGTTGCGGGACTTCGTGAATGCCACGGGTGGGCGGCTCGGCGCGCAGGCGATAGAAATGATCGAGCGGGACGCGGCCTCTACCGATGGCGTAGCCTTTTTCGATGGCCTTGGTGACGTACGCTTTCGCGAGCATGGCTGCTTCCGTCAGGCCTCGACCGGCAGCGAGCTGCGCGGCGATAGCCGAGGCAAAGGTGCACCCCGTTCCGTGGGTATTGTCGGTTTTCACCCTTTCGCCGCCCAGCTGCGTAATAGTGTCACCGTCAAAGAGCACATCCACGGCGCGTTCCATGTGGCCGCCCTTTACGATCACGGCGTGAGCGCCCATTTCCAAAATCTTTCTGGCGGCGGCTTCCATGCCGGCGACGTCTTTGATCGAGAGGCCCGTCAAGATTTCCGCTTCGGGCACGTTTGGGGTGATTACCGTCGACCGTTTGAAAAGTTCGGCCACGATATATTTAATTCCTGCGGCGTCGAGCAGTTCCGCGCCGCTGGACGATTTCATGACCGGGTCGTGCACTACGTGCGCGAATTTGTAAGTCTCCAGGAATTCCGCGACCACGGCGGCGTTGCCGCGATTACCAAGCATGCCGATTTTTACCGCGGCAATGTCACAATCCTTGGCTAACACTTCAAGTTGTTCACGTAGTTCGGAACTAGGCGTGTTGTGCACCGCCTGCACGCCTTCAGTGCTCTGTACGGTCAGCGAAGTGATGGCCGCTACCCCGTAGCAGCCGTGGGCGGCGAAAGTTTTTAAGTCCGCAGCAATGCCCGCGCCGCACGAGGGATCGAATCCAGCGATGGTAAGCAGCAGCGGCGGAGCCATATTCAAGTGGTTAGCCATTTTTAACGATCAATCCTCAGCGGCTCGAACGCGAGCGCGCAATTCCTAAGTCTCGTCAGTCTTGCGACAAAGTTTTACGTCGAGGTCAACGCCGTCTTTTCGCAAAAGACTGAAATCAAGAGAAAATTGCCGGGCGTTCCTGGGAACCGCCCAAGAACGCACCGGCAATTGCGAATGTACGCGTGCAAGTGGTGCGACGCAAGAAAAACTTTGCGAAAATTTTCAGATGATGCTGGCGACTCGGGGATTGAAATCAGCCCGCAGAGTTTTTTTAAAAGTTTACGGGAACAGTCCGCGGACGAGCGTCGCTTCCGCGACGCGGTTGACGGCGAGAATCATGGCGCCGGCGCGCGGCGGAACGTGATGTTTGCGCATGGTCTCCACCATTTCGTGAAAGGCGCGCACGATCGTTTTTTGCAGGCGCGCGTTCACTTCTTCGGCGTCCCAGGTAATGCCCTGCTGATTCTGCACCCATTCAAAATAGCTGATGGTTACGCCGCCAGCGTTGGCGAGAATATCCGGGAGCACGGTGATTCCGCGACGCGCGAGAATCTCATCGGCGTGGGGAGTAGTAGGGCCGTTGGCGGCTTCGGCGACGATGCGCGCCTTGATGGCCTCGGCATTGTTCAGCGTGATGACATTTTCCAAGGCTGCGGGAACGAGAATGTCACACTTCATGGTGAGCAGTTCATCATTCGTGGTGCGCGAAGCGCCAGGCATGCCTACTACCGTACCGGAACGTTCTTTGTAGCGAAAAGCTTTCAGTGGATCGATGCCCCGTGAGTTGGTGACGCCCCCACGCGTATCGCTCAACGCAATAATTTTGGCTTTCTTTTCAGCAAAGATACGGGCCACGGTTGCGCCAGAGTGACCGAAACCCTGAATCGCCACGGTGGCGCCGCGCAAAGCAATCTTCTTTAGCTTGCAAGCCTCTTCCACCACGGCAACCAGGCCGCGAGCCATGGCCTCTTCGCGTCCCGTCGAACCCCCTATGGATGCAGGCTTACCGGTGACCACGGAGTGCGACGCGTGGCCGACGGTCATGGCATAAGTGTCCATCATCCAGGCCATGGTTTGTGCATCGGTGTACACGTCAGGCGCGGGGATGTCCAGGTTCGCGCCGATAAGCGGCAGAATTTCGCTGGCGTAACGGCGGGTTACGCGTTCCAGCTCACTTTTCGACATGCGCTTGGCGTCGCAGTTCACGCCGCCCTGCGCGCCACCGAAGGGAACGTTGACGGCCGCAGTCTTCCAGGTCATGCCTGCCGCGAGCGCTTTCATTTCATCGAGGGTGACATTGGGATGAAAGCGGACCCCGCCGGTTCCCGGTCCGCGGGAAACGTTGTGCTGCACGCGGTAACCAGTGAGAACTTTCACCTGGCCATTGTCCATCTTGGTGGGGATGGAGACTTCGAGGACGCGCTTGGGCGTGCGCAAAATCTGCCGCAGGCCGGGATCAAGCTTCAGAAATTCCGCAGCCATGTCAAATTGAATCTGAGCGATGCGAAATGGATTCAGATCCTCACGCGGAGCAATGCGCGGCACCATCGGCGCGCCTACCGGTCTAATCGGTGGTGTGGGCTTTGCGACCGTGGCCATCGGCTCGGGTCCTTTCCTCAAGTCAGTTTTGTGTAAAACACTTATTCACGAACAGGCATAAATGCCAAGTTCGTCGTCTTAGCCATTCGCCGCTAACGTCCGCGAAGAATTCAGGTATGTATCGCGGCATGCCAAAGAACAGAAATGCAACATTTCGGCGCCCTCGCGTAACGGGATCGCCAGCCTTTCGGCGATATGTACGCCGCAGACCGGATCGCGCACGAGAAGGCGCGAACCTTCCTTGGCATTTAACTCCTGCGGAGCCTGCGACGGTTCCGGCGACTGCGTCGGCTGCAACAGGCCGGACAAAAAACGTCCTATAAGGCGGAAGCCCCACGAAACAATCACGATCCAAAACAAAAATCTGATGAGTCGAGCGAGAAAGGTCATAGCTTGATCCCTGGGATGCATCTTTGCGCGACTACAACTTACAGATGATTATTCGTTCGAGCAAATGCTGCGGGGTGACAATAGCCGCTCATACTTTTAAAAGTCGCGACAGGACGCGATGAATGGAGTGTATGCAAGGAGAAAAGGGTGCGTCAAACGAAAAGGTGTGAATTCAATGGTTTGCGAGCCTGTTCGGGTAAGGCTATATCCTAACGGGAGATAAGCGCTCGACGGTAAGATACGTATTATCAGCTAGTTGCATCAAAAGGGCCTAACCATCCTAAGCCCTAACGCTTAAGTACGCCCGAGCAGGGAATTCGGTCGATGCCCATGTATGGGCGCAGCACTTCGGGAATGACAATAGAACCGTCCTGCTGCTGGAAGTTGTCCACGATGGCGATCCAGGTACGGCCAACCGCGAGTCCGGAACCGTTCAAGGTGTGGACAAATTCGCTCTTGCCGCCGGCCGCCGGCTTGAAACGTATACCCGCGCGGCGCGATTGAAACGCTTCACAATTCGAACAGGAAGAGATTTCGCGAAACTCGTTCGCAGACGGCAACCAGACTTCTATGTCATATGTTTTTGCAGAGGCGAAGCCCATGTCGCCGGTGCACAGGAGCACCGTGCGATAGTGGAGGCCAAGTTTTTGAAGAATGGTCTCCGCATTGCGCACCAGGGCTTCGTGTTCTTCATAGCTTTTATCCGGATGCGTGAATTTGAAGAGTTCAACTTTCTGAAACTGGTGCTGGCGCAGAATGCCGCGGGTGTCCTTTCCAGCGGCACCTGCCTCTGAGCGGAAACACGCGGTCCATGCGGTGACGAAAATCGGCAGGCGATCTTCGGTGAGAGTCTCGTCGCGATAAAGATTGTGCAGCTCGACTTCTGAAGTGGGCGTGAGCCAGAAGTCGGTGTCCTGGATTTTGAAAAGGTCGGCGGCGAATTTTGGAAGCTGCCCCGAACCCATCAGCGATTCGCTGTTTACCAGAAAGGGAGGCAGGATTTCGGTATAGCCGTGTTCGCGTGTGTGCACATCGAGGAAAAAGTTCGCGAGCGCACGTTCCAGGCGCGCGCCCCAGCTTTTGTACACGGCGAAACGCGCTCCCGTGATTTTAGCGGCCGCCCCGAGATCCAGAATGCCAGCTTGCTCGCCTACCTCCCAGTGCGGCTTGGGCGCGAAGGTGAAATTTGGCGGAGCGCCCCAACGGCGGACTTCCACATTGTCGGCGGCACTGGTGCCCACGGGCACGCTGGAGTGCGGGATATTGGGTATGGTGAGCAGCAGTTGACGCTGCGTTTCGTCCAGTTGAGCGATGCGCTCATCGGTCTGCTTGATGAGCTCTGAAACTTGTTTCATTTCCGCGATGATGGCGTCGGCAGATTGCCTTTCTTTTTTCAGGCGCGCGATTTCCTCGCTGGCCCTGTTGCGCTGCGCCTTGCGCTGCTCATTTTTGGTGATTAACTCGCGGCGCTCCTTATCGAGCGCGCGAAAAGCGTCGAGATCCAAAGTGGCGCCGCGCCTGGCGGCCATTTCGGCAAAGAGATCGAGATGCTCGCGGAAGTAACTCAAGTCATGCATGGAGTTGGAAGAATACTAGATGCTGGAGACTAGAGGCTAGATGCAGGAGGCTACAGGCAGTACGAAGGTACTTTAGGAGGAGTACGGCAGCACAAGGAGGAGAAGTACCGGGGGCGATGGGACGAGCGGACTATCGACCGGTCTGAGGGCGAAGCGCACAATTGTAACTGTAATCGGGAGTTGGTTGCGACTTCCGGGGCGGTTTACGCTGCCCTTGTCGGTCGTACTGCTGCTCGCGAGCGCAGCATGCGACTGGAAGAACCGACCAGCTTCGGATTGCGTTCCCCTCCATCCCCCACGCCCGAGCGGCCGGAACCCCCACCGGCCGCTCACTTTTTCTGATGGCCGGTGCTCTGCGATTTTCTATGGTGGAACTAAGCGTTATAAAGACCGTCGACTTTGGTTGCGACCGAGTTGGAAGGGGAAGAAAAAAAACGGCCGGATAAAACAAAAAGGGGGCTGGTGCAAGCCCCCTTTTATAATTGACGCCCCAAAAACCGGAAACCGAGTCGAGGTTCGGGTCCGGCCACCCCGGGAAGCCAATCTTTTTTAAAGTTGCCAAGAGAAGAGCAACTGTGGTGCCAGCGGTGCTCGGGCGCGGATAAAGATAAGATGTGATTGAAAACATGGTGGTTAGCCGCCAGACCTGCCTTTGCCAAGTGCGCAAGGCAGGCGAAAGTCTACAAAATCTCACAGAATTCAGCTTGGCTTCTATGTTGTTTGGGAATTAGCGACAGAGTCCGCCACTCAAGACGCGAGAACGAAAAATCAAAATATCGTTATTGCGTTTGCCAGGGTTGGCGAGCTTCGCGTCGCTCAGTTCGCCACGCGAACGTTTGCAAAAAAAAACGACCAACCTTTGAAATGAGAACAGGCAGCGATTACGTGCAAGCCTCTAAACACCGATGGAGGTGCGCAGCGCATTCGCCAGCGATTGGCTGAAACGCTGCACGTCGGCATCGTGCTCCGCTTCCACCATGACACGCGCCAGGGGTTCGGTGCCGGAGTAACGAAGCACGATGCGGCCACTGTCGCCGAGAGCGGACTGCGCTTCCGACAACGCACGCGCAACCTCGGGCAGAGATTCAAGTGGCGGCTTCGAGCGAACTTTTACATTTACGATTGTTTGGGGGTAGTCCTTTAGCCCATTCACCAGCTCATCCAAACTGCCGTGCATGCAAACCAGAGAAGCCATTTTGAGCGCGGTCAAGAGGCCGTCGCCGGCCGGGCTATCGTCGAGAAATATGATGTGGCCGGATTGTTCGCCGCCGAGAACACTGCCGCGGCGCAGCATTTCTTCGAGAACGTAGCGGTCACCGACATCCGCGCGAGCGAGTGAGATATTGTCACGGGCCAACGCGCGCTCCAAGCCAAGATTGGACATGGAAGTTCCCACCACGCAGGCACCGCTGAGCTTGTTTTGGGATCTGAGGAAGCGCGCGGCTGCAAGCATGACCCCGTCGCCATTGACGATCTTTCCGTCAGCGCCGACAAAAAGGGCGCGGTCGGCGTCGCCGTCGAAGGCTACGCCCAGTATGGCGCGCTCTGCTATGACGCATTCGCGTAAGGTTTCCAGATGCAGGGAGCCGCAGCCGGCGTTGATGTTGCGGCCGTTGGGCGAAGCTCCGAGGGTGACTACGTCGGCGCCAAGGGACTGAAATAATTCCGGACCAAGTTTATAAGCTGCGCCGTTGGCGCAATCGAGAACGATTCGAAGTCCGCCGAGTTTCGCGCCAGGGATGATGCGCTCGCGGAGATAAGCGAGGTATTCGGCATCCAGGGATTCGTCCGCAACCAACCGCGTGGGAGACTGGAAATCTTTCGCGGCGCTATCGTCGCGATGTTTAAAAATGTCAGTTTCCAGGGCTTCTTCGGTGGCGTCGGGAAATTTCATGCCCGCGTGGGAGAAAAGTTTTACGCCATTGTCGTAAAAAGGATTGTGGGAAGCGGAGATCACCACGCCAGCTTCAAAATCATTCTGGCGAACGAGGCAAGCCACTCCAGGAGTGGTGATGACGCCCGCGAATGCCACGGTTGCACGCGCCTGTGAAAGTCCCGCGGCCAGGACCGCAGCAATGTGCGGGCCGGATTCGCGCGTATCCATTCCGATCAACACACGCGCAGCCGAGTGTTCGCGACGCAGATGGGCTGCGAGCGCTCGCCCGGTTGCGAATAACGTGGCGTCGTCCAGCGGGGGAATGCCGGGAACGCCGCGAATACCGTCGGTACCAAAAAGTGATTTAGGCATGGATGAGATCGTCAGCTGACCAGATTGCGGAGAAGCCGCAAGTGATTGCCGTTGGGCGAGCAACCAACACAAAAAGTTTAGCATGGCGCGTTTGCGCGGCCAGGGCACCAAATACGCGGACTGTTTCCATTGAGTAGCCGCCCGCGGATACTCAACCTACGATGGGATTTCTGATGTTTTCAAGCGAGGGATGTGCGGTTTGCGCTCCGGCCGCGCGCACAGGGTAGCCGCGCGGCGCGAGTATGTTAACGTGTCGTGCATGGAGCCAGCAATAATCGCGCCAGAAACCCGGCAGCCGGCGCGCATTTCGAGTTCGAACGTTAGTTTGAAATTACTGGCGGCGGCTATCGTCCTGGTTTTTCTTTATTACGCCGCGGGCGTAGTGATCACGCTCCTGCTGTCAATTTTAATCGCCTATTTTCTGGATCCCGCCGTCGAGTACCTGGAGCGGCTGCGTCTACCGCGCACGTTAGCATCGATGGTAGCGGTGCTGGTGTTGGTCGCGGTGTTAGGCGCGGTGATCTATGGATTGTGGTCGCGCGGCTCGGACTTCGCCGCGAATTGGCCAAAGTACGGCGGGATGATGAAACAGGCGGTGGGTTCGGTGGAAGCGAAATTAAACCGACTGGAAAAACAGGTTACGCAAACGTCCGCGCAGGAAGGAGCCCGCCTTAAATCGGAAACTGGTGCCGGCAATGCACTGCGCGCGCTGATCGTGCGGATTATCGGATCGCTTTACGCGCTGATGCTGGAAGTCACATTCGTGCCGTTCCTGGTATTTTTTATGCTGGCCGGGAAGCAGGAAGTCTGGCACGGCACGCTACAATTATTTCCGGTATCTAAAAGAACGGCGGTGAAGGAAACGCTGGAAGACCTGCGAGACGTGCTGCGCGATTACCTGGTAGGGATGTGCCTGGTGACGGCGGTGGTGATAACCGCGAGTAGCTTGTTTTTCTGGGTTATGGGATTGGATTATCCGATATTGACGGGAATTGTTTCTGGGCTGCTGAATATGGTTCCGTACATTGGAGCGGTGCTCGCGTGGTTTCCGCCCTTCGTGATTGCACTCGCGAAATTCAACACTGTGGGTTCTTATGCGCTGATTGCCGGCGTGCTTATGTCCATCCATATGCTGTCGAATAATTTGCTGGCCCCGGCGCTGGTGGGCAAGCGAGTACGTTTGAATGCGCTGTCTATCACCATCGCGTTGCTTTTCTGGGGTTGGCTCTGGGGCGGCATGGGATTGCTGCTAGCAATTCCATTGACGGCCGCGCTGCGCGTGATTTGTGAACACACCGAGTCATGGAAGCCGGTGGGACGCTGGCTTAGCGCCTGAAGATTTAGAGATTTCACGGCTGAGAAATTTTTGGAGCGTTTGCCCGGGGGGAACTAAGGCCCGGCAGCCGCAGTAGCGTCTGGCGCCAGCGATTTGATGTAGGTAACAAGTTGCCAGCGTTGCGGCTCGGGAAGTTTTGACCACACCGGCATGCCGCGGCGCACCACGCCATTCGTTAACAACCAAAAAAGCGAGCCAGGAGTAGCGTTCTGCACCGGCTCTTTCAGCAGGCTGGGACCTTTGCGCGAACCTTCGCCTACCGTTCCGTGACACTCCGCGCAATGTTGATCGAAGAGATTGGCGCCAGCCGCGATCGCATCCGGATCAGTCGCCAGGGGATTGCGTTTGGCGCGCTCCTTCCCTGGGGCCTTGGCAAGCTCCGCGTAAACTAGTGCGTCGTCCTGATACTTATAGCGCGGCGCTTTAGCGGGCTTCTGTGAGGAAATCTCGGCATCGGAATTAAACGGAAGCGCACCGGCGGCGACAGCGGCACACACAAACGAAGCGGCAGCCAGAAGGGCGGCCAGAAATTCCCTGCTGCTGCTCATCGAGAACCTCGAAATAATTGGCTGACCATGGAACCGAAGCCGATAATTTCCCGCGACACGCCCCAGCGCAAAAGGAAGCGGCTGCTATTGTCGTTCAAGCCAAAAGCGGGTGAGAGCCGCAATGTCCAGCCGGAAGGAAGATTCCAGGCGACCACGGGCGCAAGGTAGTGCGACGTCTCGTGCAACCCAAAACTGTGCCGATCGCCCAGGCCGCCGTACATTTCCACGCCAGCGATAAAGTTTTCACGGCAGAATGAGCAACGCTGCGCCGAAGCTTTGAGTGCGAGCGGCCGGCTGGCACCGAGGGCATAACCAAATTCCCAAGGTTCATTGGCAAGATTCTTAGCGGCCAGAGCATTTTCGACGAAGTTCCAGCCTTTGTAAGTGCTGGACAGCAAGAGTTTAAATTCCAGCTCATTTTTGATGTCGCGCCGGGCCAGGGCGTTGGATTCGAGGGCATCAGCCTCGATGTCGTGGCCTTCTACCTCCTTGAGGATCTTGTCCGCGGCACTAATGTGAGCGTACTCCACGTAAAGAACCGGATTGATGAAGTGTTCGCGCTTCAGGGGGCGGAAACGATTCTCCCAGCGGAAGCCGGTGAAGAGCGTGCTGTCGTGGAAGGTGGTCTGACCGTCCAGGTAGAACTCGGTGGTCCACCAGGCGGTGGCTCCGTATTCGAACTCCATCCAAAAGGCATGGTAATTGTTGCCGCCATGCTGCGTGCCGAAGGTCGAGAAATATTCAATCTCCAGATTGCCGGGTTCTTCGAGGTAATGGTCGTAGGCTACGATGTAGGGACTTTCCTGAGCGCGAGAGAGGGTGGCGAGAAACGGCCAGGTAAGAAGTGCCAGCGCGCAGAGGAAGATTGAGGATGGGGACACCGTGAGCTCCTTGCAAATGACTTGCAAAAAGAATAAAAGAGACTAACTTAGTCGCATATTATTTGCAAGCCAGTTTCAACTAGAAATTGGATCCGGCGCCGGTCATTACGCAATCGGCCTGGTAGGTATTTTCTATAAGCCATGCATTACGTTGACTTGCGCGTTAATCGAAGCCTAAGATGCGCGCAGCATTTTATCTGTGGTTACGCCTGCACGTATGGCTGTGCGCTCGTGTGGGCACTCCCCGGCGGTGTCTGTGCCTAGCGCCTTGGTGTCGCATTATCGCCTTATGGAGCCGTTGGGCAGCGGCGGCATGGGTGTGGTTTACCGCGCCGAAGACACTACGCTGGGGCGCACGGTGGCGTTGAAGTTTCTCCCTCCCCAAATTGTTCATGATCCCAAGCAAGTGCAGCGCTTCCGAGAAGAGGCGCGCACGGCGTCGGTCTTGAATCATCCGAACATCTGCACGATTTACGAAGTGGCCGAGGAACAGGGCGAGTTGTTTATCGCCATGGAGTTTGTCGAAGGCCGGCCACTGTCGGAATCCATTCGCGACGGCGGGATGCCTACGTCGAGTGTGGTGCGATATGGCAGGCAGATCGCTGCGGCACTGGAGCATGCTCACGCGCGAGGCGTAATCCATCGAGACTTGAAACCGTTAAACATTGTTATCACTCCGGACGGTGACGCAAAAATTCTTGATTTTGGGCTGGCAAAGCGCACAGATCCGAACGACGTGAATCGCAAAACGCTGCAAGCGGCGACGGCCACGACGATCGGATTGGCCGGAACGATGCCGTATATGTCGCCCGAGCAACTGGAAGGCACGGATGCTACAACGCGCAGTGACATCTGGGCGCTGGGAGTTGTGCTTTATGAAATGGCAGCGGGAGTCAGGCCGTTTAAAGGCGACAACCTCTATCGCTTGTGCACAGCCATTATTCAGGAGCCGTTTTCTTCTTTGCCGGAAACTGTGCCGCCTGGACTAGCGGCGGTGATCGGGCGATGTCTGGAGAAGGAACCGGCGAGGCGTTACCAGCGGGCTGGTGAAGTTCGTGCGGCTCTGGAAGCGCTGGAACCGTCGTCAGCGACAGAAATCGTTTCCAGGCGTGCTGACAAACCGAACTGGAGATTGATCCGGTGGGCGTTCGGAGTTGCAACACTGGCAGTATTCGCTACCGGTGCAATATGGCTCGCCAGAAAATTTCCGAAGAAGCCGGATGAAGGCGTCACCGGGACAGCCGAACGAATGCAGGTTGCGGTGATTTCGCCTGCCTCCGGATCCCCTGCGGGAGAGGGAGCGTTTGACAGCGGGCTGGTGGAAACGCTGACGTCCAGCTTGACGGAATTGTCGGGCCGGCATCCGCTGGCGGTTATCCCCGCCAGCGAAATGCGCGCGCACCACGTGCAGACGCTGGATGTGGCGCGCCAGGAATTCGGAGTGAATTATGGATTGATGCTGAACATTCAACGCGCCGCCGGCCAAGTGCGAGTGAATTATTCGCTGGTGGATGCACATTCGCACCAACAGCTTCGCGGTGGGACGGTAACCGCGGGCGCGTCCGATCCCTTCGGATTGCAGGACCAGGTTTCCGCTCGCGTAGCAGAAATTCTGAAATTGGAACTGGAGCCTCGGGAGAAAGAATCACTGGTGGCTCACGGAACAACTGAGCCGGCGGCTTACGACTTTTATTTGCAGGGCGTGGGTTACCTGCAGAATTACGACAAGCCAGAAAATGTGGAGAACGCCATTACCGTTTTTCGGCGCGCACTGGAGAAGGATAAAGAATTTGCGGGTGCGTACGCCGGTTTAGGGGAAGCGTACTGGCAAAAATTTGATCACACCCATGAGAAACGACTGGCTGGAGACGCCACAAAGGCTTGCGAGATTGCCGTGGAGAAGGATGTCAATCTCGCGCAAGCGCATAGCTGCCTGGGCCGTGTGTATCAGGGAACCGGAAAATACGAAATGGCCGTGGACGAATATCAGAAGGCTTCGAAGAGCCAACCGACCTTGGACGCGGCACAGACAGGCCTCGCGAAAGCCTATGAAAGTCTGAATCGCTTGCAGGATGCGGAAAAATCCTATAAAGCGGTGATTGCCATGCGCCCGGATTACTGGGCGGGCTACAACCGGCTGGGGACTTTCTATTTGCGAAACGGAAAATTCGAGGAAGCGGCGCAAATGTATATGCAGGTGACCTCCCTGGTGCCGGACAGCTTTACGGGTTACGCCAACCTGGGAATCACGCGCATCCAGCAAGACCGCTACAGCGAGGCGATCGAACCGCTGGAGCGTTCGCTGACGATTCGCAAGACGGGCAGTGCCACTTCCAATTTGGCCACCGCGTATTTTCAATCGAAGCGCTATGCCGATGCTGCGCGCATGTTCGAGCAGGCGACCACCCTGGACACGCGAAATTACGAAATTTGGGGCAACCTGGCCGATGCCTACTACTGGGCGCCGGGAATGCGCGAACGCGCGGCAGGCGCTTACCGCAAGGCGCTGGAGTTGGGGGAAGAGCAGCGCAAGGTGAACCCACGGGACGCGCACATGTTGAGTTACCTGGCGGAATATCACGCCATGCTGGGCGAGAAGGACAGAGCACGGTCGCGCATCAGCGAAGCCGAAGCGTTAGCGCCGCGCGACCCGGAGGTTTTGTATTACGCGGCGATCGTGTACGTACAGGCGGGTGATCAGAAAAAATCACTTGAGAAGCTGGAGCGCGCGGTGGCGGCAGGATATCCGGCGGCGGTAGTGCGAGACACGCCAAATTTTGCGTTGTTGGAGAACGATCCACGGTTCCGGGCCCTGATTTCATCGCAACAGAATAAGAAAGGAAAGAATTCATGAGAACGTTAAATTGGCGCATAGCCGTCGGCGGCGTACTGATCCCGGGGGTTCTAATGATGAGTTACGCCTGCCAAAACCAGCATCTCACTCCGGAGACTTCACACAACCTAAAGTACGTTCAGTGCAATCCCCAAGGATTTGTAGACGTTGAGGTAAAAAAGGACAGCGGGGTCGCGCCTATAAACGAATATATCTTTGTATGCGCCGGGGACAAGGTTCGCTGGTTTACAGATGACGATAATTTTTCATTTACAATAAATTTCAACGACCTGGCAGATCCAAAAGATCTGTTCGAATCAGGATCGTCACACTTTCCATCGAAGCCCGATACAGAAGCTGAACCCACCAAACGCCATAAGCGAGTCTCCGAGGTCCAGAAAGTAAGTAAAAACGCCAAGCATTACAAAGACTACCCTTATGACGCAGATAAGAGCGGCAATATTGTTTCATCAAACGACCCACACATCATACCGATGTGAATTTCTCATGCCAGCGCGGCGCGAAGTTGAGTTATGACAAATGATAGATCGGTGGCGTCCTGAAAAAGGCGGATGGCGGCGATGCCTGCGGCGCCGGCTTCGAGGCACGAGGATGCATTTTCGAGCGTGACGCCGCCGATGGCGAGCACCGGCAGCGCTACTGCGCGGCAAACCTCACTCAGTCGGTCGAGCCCTTGGGGCGCCCCGAAGTTAGTTTTCGAAGGGGTGGCAAATAGCGGTCCAAAAAAAATGTGATCCGCGCCATCACGCTCGGCCTTTACAGCGCCGGCCAGCGAGTGGCAAGAGACTCCCACCAGGAAATCCGCCAACGCGGATTGGTTTGGCAGAGAGCCCAGCCATTGCGAAACATTTCGAACAGGCAGTGAATGTTCGCCGAGATGCACGCCGCCAGCACCTTGCGCGAGGGCCACATCAAGGCGGTCGTTCAACAAAATCCTCGTGGCACGGTCTCGTTGATTGTATTGCTTCGCCCGTACGAGCGCTTCTCGCACGACCAAAGAGATTTCTTTGCCGGATAGATCCTTTTCACGTACTTGAATCCAATCGAGGCCTGCGGCAGCGGCAGCGGCTATGCGCTCGATAAGAGGGCGACCCTCGCCGGCAGGTGCCATGGGAAGAGTTTTACGGTCGGTAACGTAGCAGAGCATTGGCGTCCGCGGGAATTTACCGGGAAACGACACGTGGAGCTTCCGAATCCGGGCGAGGACGAATCAATCCCAGGGCCAGAAAAATATCCAGCACGCCGATCCCGCTGACCAGTCCACGAAATGAGGGGTGCAGTATCACCGGCAGCAGCGAGGGGAAGTGGCTCAGGAAATAATTCTGTTCCCAGAAATTGGTCCACGGAAGATAGAGGAGCAGAGCGCCCATCTCGAAACATAAAATGATCAGCAACGCGCGAAACACGCGGTTCATGAATGAGGTGATCTCCGCCTACGTGAACACTCCAGGCGTTAGCGGCTGGGCTTCTGAAGAGCAGCGATGCGTTCGGCCACGTCGCGATAGTCGATATTCATCGCGTAAACCTTGGAAAAACTTTTTAGCGCTGCTTCAGGCTCGCCAGCCGATTCCTGGGCGATGCCCAAATCATACCGCAAGGCGAGAATGCTTTCCGGTTCCACCCCGGGAGTCTCGAGGGCGCGCTCGTACCAGATAGCGGCGATGCCGGGCTGGCCCTTTTCCATGAACGCTAAACCAAGAAGAGTGCAGCACTGCATGGCGTAACGGAACGGCCGACCGCGCTCGTTGGCCTTGGCAACTTTCTGAAATTCGCTGATGGCTTCTTCCAGCAAGCCCATTTCACGGAAGGCAGTGCCGAGGTTGTAATGCGTTTCGAGATCCTCATCATCGGAACCCATTTCGCCAAGTTCGGCGCGGAAGTCATCGAATACTTCCTTGAGCGGGCCGGAATCACTTTGATTGGCAGTGTCGATGGATTTGATGGGTGCTTCGGTATCGGGTTTGGAGTAGGAAGGCGTCAGTTGGCCCATTCCAAGATGCTCGATTTCGCTGGCGAGATCGGCGAGGAAGCGGTCAGAGGCGAATTCGTTGCCATTCGCGGAAGCTGCGGAATTTTGCAGCGCGGGCGCCGGCTCAGCGTGATGGATTTCCGCCGGCGCATCCGGAGGCTTCTGGTCATACGCGGGAACGAGCGGCTCCGGATCGAGAATGAGTTCGTAATCCTGATCAAGTTCAAACTCAGGTTCTTTAACCGGTTCTTTTGCGGGTTGCTCAATTTCTTGTGGAGCGTGACTTTGTTCGACGGGCGCGAGTTCTGGCAGTTCTTCGGTAGCGGGCTCGCTGGCGTGCGATTCCATCGGTTCTGATGAAGCCGCCGGTTCTACCGAAAATGCGGGGGCATCGATTTCTTCGAGAGCGGGCAGCTCTTCCAAAATAGTTTCCGCTGGCGCTTCGGATTCCTTCTCATCCTTAGGAATATCATTCTCAAATCGTTCTGACTCAGCGGGGCCATGCTGCGCTTCGCGCTCCTGCGCGGGTACTTGAAATTCCGCAAATGCCGGCATGTCTGGTGGCGAAACAAATGACGGCTGGTGGGTGGATTCCGCAGAGCTCTCCGTAGTAGAGATCGCCACCTCTTCGGTTGCCTCGACAGGAATCTCAAGTGGAGTTGAGATTTCCGAAGTCTGTAACGAATTGGCAATTGTAAATTCTGGAACCGATGGCTCAACGGCCGGTGCAGTCGCTTCCGATTTCGCCTCGACGGGCTCGACTTCCTTAAGTACCGACAACCATTCGTCCGATAGATCGACTTCATGAACATCTTGCGCGGCATTGCTGGCCACTGGCTCGGGAGCGCCGTGTTCTTCTTTTACAGACGCCCCGGGGACGGCAAATTCCGCGACCCCGGGTTCTGCAGATACCGGCTCGGGAGCTACTTCGATAGCGGGAATTTCTTCTTCATCCAGCGTTTCGTCGGCATTCGCTGCCGGGCGCGATCTAGCGGAGAGCGCGGCCTCCGAGGCCGCAGTGAGCTCCGCATCGGTGACGCCGGCGGCGCGCTGGAAGCGGCGGCGCAACTCCGAGAAACGCTCCGCGCTACGATTATCGCCGCGTTCGCCGTGAAGTTTTTCAAGACGGGCGGCAAGTTCGGCAGTGCGGCGGTCGTCGCCTGCGCCCAACACAAAGTCCAGAAGTTTCTCGAGCGTGGGCGTGTGACGCGGCGCGCGGCGCAAAATGGCTTCAAGCAGGCCAATGGCTTTCTGGGTAAGGCCGTAACTGGCGAAGAGGTCCACGTCCGTCAGAGATTGCGCAATAAACTTTTGGGTCTCTTCATCGAGTTCGGCGGAGGCATCGCGATGTTCCGCTTGGGTGGGGGATAAAGTTTCCGTGACCGCTGCTTCCAGGTGCGGGCGAACTTTGGGAGCCGGCGCCGGCTCCAGCGCGGTGTTCAAATTATCTTCGGACGACGGTTCATCCTCGGGCGTGATGATGCCCATCTTCAACAATACATCATTCAACTTGCGCTTGGCGGAGTCGCTGTCGGGCTCGCGATCAACCAGTCGTTCAAAAACCTCTTTTGCGCGGTCCAACTGGCCATTGGCAACCAGGACGTCGCCCAGTTGCGCGAGGGCATCCGGCAAGCGGAAAGAATCGCTGGTGCGGCCGTAGCTGTCGACCAGCCATTCGTGGGGCTCGATGCGGCCGGGCAAGCGCGCGACCAGTTCATTCAAGAGGCGACTGACGGCTTCATGCTCACCGGCATCCAGCATGGGGATGCGCGTGCGCTCGATGATGGGCATGGCCTTTTCGCCCTGGCCGGATTGCAGCATGGCTTCAGCGACCTTTTGCGTCAGGCCAAAATTTTTCTCATCAGCTTCAAAGATGCGCAGCGCGAGCGCGGTGGCTTTCTCCCAATTTCCGCTTTTCAGGTGGAGGTCAAGCAACAGCTCGGCCTGTTCGCCGCCCTTTTCCAGGTTGGGAACGCGTTCGAGAAGTTCCGCTGCCTGGCCAGCATTCCCGTGCGCGGAATAGGAGCGGGCCTTGACGATCATCGCGGCGAGGTTGTTAGGATCCAGTTTTAACGCCTTGTCCGCTAATTTTTCGCATTCCGCCTGATCGCCGCGGGCTAACGCGCGCTGAGCGGCGGAAACATACGTTTCCATGGCTTCTTTAGCCTGACCCATGGCGCCATACAAATCGGCGAGGCGAATCTGGATACGCAAATTATCGGGTTCGGCGGCCAGAAGCTTCTTGAGCAGGGCGACCGCTTCCGGCTGGCGGTTGTGCTTCAAGTGAATTTCCGCGAGTTGCAGGAATAGCGGACGAGCCTCGCTCATCACCCCTTGCTGCACGTAAAGATCGGCGAGTTTTTCGAGCGGGCGAATTTCTTCCGGGGCCAGCTTGGCGATGCGTTTATAGACCGCGATGGCTTTGGTGAGAAAGCCGTCGCCGACAAAAATTTGCGCCAGGCGTTCAAAATAATCAATAGCCTGGAAAGTTTCGCCTTGGCGAATATACAGTTCGCCCACGGTCATCAAGGTAACTTGGTCGCGTGGCTCGTATTTCAGAATTTGTTGATACTCGGCGACAGCCTGCGCGACTTTGCCCTGATTCAGGAGTTTCTGGGCGGCTTCGACGAATTTACTTTTGTTATAAGCCATGCTCTAACCGGGACAGTACGAGTGCATGGGCGCAGGGCGATTCAGCTTCACCGCGCGGGCTTCTCGAGACGCTGTCCTAGACGTTCTCCTCGAGCATTGAGATGGTTACCAGACTCAACGCTATCTTGTTACGCTAACAGGCCGTAAAAACACAAGTCAATGAACGCAAAGTCCCATGTGAGTAGCCAGTTATCCCCGTTCGAATCAGGAAACTTGACGGCGAAGACCAGGCGAAGCTCAGAATCACAGATTTAACGAGCAGGCTATCCGTTTTGCAGCGGAACTATGGCGGGTTCGGCAGTTTCCGCCTCGGCCAGGAAGGAAATTTGCGTTGCGCCCACGGCCCAACAATTCGATTCCCGTACGGGCGCGAAAGAGTGTCGGTGCAGCGGGCTCGGTCCGTGTTGGCGAAGAGCTTCGAGATGGTCGGCGGTGGCATACCCTTTATGCCGGGCCAGGCCGTATTGAGGATAAACCGCGTCCCATTCTTCCATGCGCGCGTCGCGATGCGTTTTCGCGAGGATTGATGCAGCGGCTATGGATACGCTGCGGGCATCTCCGTGGATCAGGGATTTCTGCTCGATCAGGACATCGAGTTTGATGGCGTCGAGCAAGAGATAATCGGGGAGAATCGAGAGCTGATGGAGAGCTGCGGTCATGGCTTGGCGGCTGGCTTGATAAATATTCCACGCGTCGATGCGTTGTGCGTCAATTTCAGCGACGGCCCAGGCTAAAGCGTGCTCGCGTATGCGCGGAGCCAGTTCACCACGGCGCTCAGCGACGAGTTTCTTGGAGTCGTCGAGGCCGACGATGCGCCGTTTGGGGTCGAGAATGACGGCGGCGGCAACTACCGGCCCGAACAAGGCGCCGCGCCCAGCCTCATCGAGGCCGGCGATGCGCGACCAACCAAGTTTTCGGGCCGCGCGTTCGAAGCGCGTGCAACACATGCGAGTCATGGCGACGGGGCGATTCTAACACGCAGCGATGCGAGTAGATTGAGGAATGCCTGGTGAGTTCACCGGCGCTTTGTAAAACTTACGCCGTCCGTGGACACTATGACGGTGACAGTCAGATGAGTACGATCTCCAAAAGTGTAATCGTGGGAACCGCTGGCCATACTGATCACGGCAAGTCCTCACTGGTAGAGGCCCTGACCGGAACGCATCCGGATCGGCTGGCAGAAGAAAAGCGTCGTGGCATAACGATTGATTTGGGCTTCGCGTTTCTGGAAGAAGGCGGCGTTCGGTTTGGCTTTATTGATGTGCCGGGGCATGAACGCTTTGTAAGCAACATGCTGGCCGGTGCCGCCGGTATCGATCTAGTGCTGCTGGTAATTGCCGCGGACGAATCCATCAAGCCGCAAACGCGGGAGCATTTCGATATCTTCAGGTTGTTGGGTGTTAAGCATGGCGTGGTCGTGTTGACGAAGCGCGATCTGGTGAATGAAGAGGTGCTTAGCCTGGTGCAACTGGAGATTGAGGAATATTTGCGCGAATCGTTTCTGACCGGCGCGGCTATTGTGCCGGTTAGTTCGAAGACTGGTGAGGGGGTTCCGGAATTGAAGCGGGCTTTGGTGGCCGCGACTGCGCAGGCGCGTGGCAAGGATGCCACGCGAGCGTTTCGTTTGCCGATTGACCGGGCCTTCTCCATGAAAGGTTTTGGCACGGTGGTCACGGGAACGCTAGTCTCCGGAAGCGTAGAAGTAGGCGATGAGTTGGAATTACTTCCCAGTGGGGGACGGATGCGGGTGCGAGGAGTTCAGACTGGAGGCCAAGCCGTTGAGCGAGCCACAGCCGGTCAACGAACCGCCGTGAATCTCGCGGGGATCGATCACAGCGCGGTGAAACGTGGCATGTGCTTGGCGGAGCCAGGGAAATTTCGCGCAACGCGACGGATTGATGCGGACTTTTTACTTTTGCCGGGAGCGCGTCGGCTGAAGAATCGGGAACGCGTACATTTCCACGCTTCCACGGCCGAAACCGTCGCGGAGATTTTTCTGTATGGTCTGAATGAGCTAGCGCCGGGACAAAGTGCGCTGGCGCATCTGCGATTGCGAGACGAACTTCTGGTGGTGGCAGGGGAGCGTTTTATCGTGAGGCAATTCTCGCCGGTGACGACCATCGGCGGAGGAATAGTTGTGGATCCGCTGGCACGGCGGCCGTTGTCGCGGGACACCGGCAGATTGAAATTTCTTGAAACGCTTCGCGAAGGCAGCCGCGACGCGGTTTTGGAAGCCATGTTAGAGAGAACGCCGATGGGTTTGCGCTGCGAAGAGATTGGCGCCCACACCGGATGGGAGGACCCTGAAATTCTGGGCTGGGTAAAAAATTTGTCAGCGGCGGGAGTAGTGAAAACGGTTGAAGCAGATCGTCCGATGCTGATCAGTTTGCCGCGATTTGAGGAAGTGCGCAGGCGGATTTACGAGAGTGTGGAGACTTTCCAGCGTCAAAATCCGTTGGAGCCGGGCATCGCACGCGAAGACCTCAAGGGGAAGGTCGGGCGGCGAGTGCGGCCGGAGGTTTTTCGGGCGGCGCTGGAGGAATTATCCGCGCAGAAAAAGCTGGAGGTCCAGGGGGACACGGTCAAGTGCGTCGGCAGCGGAGTGGTATTGCTGCCGGAGGAACAGGTAGCGAAAGACAAGATCGAAGCGGCGTTTCAAACCGCGGGCTTGGCGGTGCCGTCGGTAAAAGAGGTGCTCGCCGGGTTGTCCGTGGAAGTGAAGCGCGCTGAGAAACTACTGCATATCCTTTTGCGCGAAAAGAGTCTCGTGCGCGTCTCGCCGGAATTGATTTTTCACGGTGCGGCCCTGGCTCATCTGAAGACGCAGCTCTTGACGTATAAGACGATGAAGGGCGACCGCGTCACCGTGCCGGCGTTCAAAGACCTTACCGGGATTACCCGGAAGTACGCGATCCCCCTGCTTGAGTATCTGGACCGGGAACGGGTGACGCGCCGGATGGGGAACGAGCGTGTTATACTTTAGCTTCCGGTCCCGTGCGATTTGCGGCGTTTCTGACGATTATTAGTGGTGGAGGCGGATATGGAATTTCCAATGCACTGGCTGATCATCCTGGTGGTGATCCTGGTTCTTTTCGGTGGTCGCAAAATTCCTGAATTGATGCGCGGTATGGGTGAAGGCGTGCGCGGCTTTAAGGAAGGCATGCACGGGGCCAACCAGAGCCAATCGCAGACGGTGACGCCTCCTACGCAAGCGCCGCTTCCCACCGAAAAGCCGGCTGAAGAAAAGAAGCTGGGGTAACAGCAAGCCAGGACTTTTCGCTGGATTTTGTTTTACCAAGGCGGCCTGTATGGCCGCCTTTTTCTTGCGACGGCGCAAAGATTGAATTGTCCTACTCGGGAATTTGTTCCGACCAGCCCAGAGATTTTAGCTCTTGCGACAGCCTCGCGAGCGGCAGGCCTACCACATTGAAATAACACCCTTCGATACGCGGGACGTAACGTCCGGCGCGGCCTTGAATGGCATAGGCGCCGGCTTTATCGTAAGGCTCTTCCCTGGCGAGATACTGAGAAATTTCTTCCGCCGACAGCGGCGAAAAATGAACCTGCGTGGCCTCCACAAAGTTGATGCGCTCTGCGTCGGGCAAGCGGATTAGTGTGACCCCTGTAAGCACCGAATGCGCGCGGCCAGAGAGTTGTGTCAACGTGCGGCGGGCGTCCTCCGTCGAACGAGGCTTGCCGATGATGTGATCGTCAACGGTGACCACGGTGTCGGCGCCGATTACAATCGCTGGCCCAATGGAGCGAGCAGCAGCCATGTCGGCTTTAGCTGCAGCGAGGCGCTGTACGTGCTCGTGAACGGATTCGCCGGGGATCGGTGTTTCATCTACTTCCGAAGGCATGGCCGTGAAAGACAGACCGGCATCGCGAAGAATTTCGGCGCGGCGTGGCGAGGCGGATGCGAGGATCAGTTTCATGGCGCGGTGTAACGGTCAGATGACGACGGATTCCTGGTATTCTCCAAAAACGCTTCGCAACGTGTCCGAAATTTCGCCCACGGTGGCGTTATTCTCCACGGCTGTGAGTATGGCTGGCAAAAGATTTTCTGTGCCAGCCGCGCGGCGTGTCAATTCCTGCAGTGCGCCAGTGGTGCGAGTGGAATCACGCTTCGAGCGGAAGGCTTTCAGACGCTCTACTTGATCGCGCCCGATCTGTTCGTCCACGCGCAAAATGTCGATAGGGCGTTCTTCTTCCAGTTTGAAATCGTTGACGCCTACTACGACCTGCTCATTTTTTTCGACCGCGCGCTGGAACTCGTAGGCCGCTTTTTGAATTTCGCCTTGAATGAAGCCGGACTCGATGGCGCGCAGCGTTCCATCGAGAGGCCCACCCATGCCGTGAATTTTCCCGATATAGGTTGTTGCGCCGGCTTCGATTTCGTTGGTGAGTTGTTCGATGGCATACGAGCCTGCTACCGGATCGATGGTGTTGGTGACGCCGGTCTCGTGAGCGATGATTTGCTGCGTGCGCAAGGCGATCAGCGCAGCGTCCTCGGTAGGAAGCGCCAGGGCCTCGTCAAGTGAATTGGTGTGCAACGACTGGCATCCTCCCAGAACGGCGGCCAGCGCCTGAATTGCTACGCGCACAATATTATTTTCGGGTTGTTGAGCGGTGAGAGACGAACCCGCGGTTTGCGCGTGAAAGCGCAGCAGCCACGACCGCGGATCCTTGGCGTGAAATTGGTCGCGCATGATGCGTGCCCAGAGCCGGCGCGCGGCGCGAAACTTGGCGATTTCTTCCAGCAGGTCATTGTGGGCGTTGAAGAAAAAAGACAGCTGCGGCGCGAATTCGTCGACGTCCATGCCGGAATTTATAGCGGCCTGTACATAAGCCATGCCATCTCCCAGCGTGAAGGCGACTTCCAGAGTGGCTGGGGATCCGGCTTCGCGGATGTGATAGCCGGAGATGGAGATGGTGTTCCACTTGGTCAGATTGTCGCGGCACCAGGAAAAAATGTCGGTAACGATACGCATCGCCGAACGCACCGGATAGATGTACGTGCCACGCGCGATGTATTCCTTCAGAATGTCGTTTTGCACCGTGCCGGAAAGCTTGGCGAGGTTGGCGCCCTGTTTTTTTGCTACGGCCACGTACAGGCAGAGAAGAATCGCGGCCGTGGAGTTGATGGTCATGGAGGTGGAAACTTTTTCGAGTGGAATGCTATCGAAAAGAATTTCCATGTCTTCAATCGAATCGATGGCCACGCCGCCTTTGCCGATTTCCCCTTGCGCGAGGGCGTGGTCAGAATCCATGCCGATCTGTGTGGGTAAATCAAAAGCCACGGAAAGTCCGATTTGTCCTTTGCCGAGCAAATAGCGATAGCGCGCGTTCGATTCCGCGGCGCTGGCGAACCCTGCATATTGCCGCATGGTCCAGAAGCGTCCGCGATACATGGTCGGATAGATTCCACGCGTGTACGGAAATTCACCGGGATACCCAATGGATGTTTCCGGATTTTCACCAGCGATATTTTCAGCGATATACAGGCGCTCGAGTGGCAGGCCCGAAAGCGTGGTGAAGCGCTCTTTGCGGCCGGCAGGTTTCTTGGAGTTGGAATCGGCCATAGATCTAGATACTGCGGGCGCGTCGAAATGATGTGAACGCAAAAAATAAAAACGAAGCCGCAACGATTCCCGCAATCGCCACCAGCCAATAAGCCGCGTCGCGGGTATACGCGCGGATGGCCGCATTGAACCAGGAGAATGACAAAACGGCAAAAATCGCGGCCGTGACTTCGTGAAAAAGTTGTTTAAGGGTGCGCCACAGGCGGCTGAAGCGCCCGCGTTGGGCTGCTGCGCCGTGCACGCTCGCGACGGTGGACATCCTCGTATCTTAACGTAAAGGGCCAGCAGAACGCGGATCCAGGGACCCGTCGACAGCCGTTTGAAGAGCTTCCGTTGACCAAAACTACACCAAAGGGCTGTGAACGGATTGGAGACAACAAGTTGAAGCTCACTTGTATCCAATGATACGTGGGCCTAAAATGGCCCTAGAGTAGGGGAGAACCGCCTTGCAACTCGACGATCACCTGAAGAATTTGCTCCGTGAACTGGGACACGCGATCAATGACACGGTGTCTGACTCCGACCGTATCACCGGAGCGATTGCGGGAGTGCGCGCGCACGGCTACGACATCGTGCTGAAGCTGGATGCCACTATCGGTCTAGCCAAGCGCGATGCGGCATCCGCGGAAGCGGCGTCGTTGACGACGCAGGATCGCCGCTTTCTGGAGTCGCTGCGCATTCAGGTGGACCAGGATTCTTTTATGGAAGACGCCGACGGCGTTAAGAAAGTTGCCGCGCGCCTGGCGATGACGCCGCAGGACGTACGTTTTCTGAAATCTTTGCGCATTGCCACGGATGAGCTGGAATGAAGGCTAATCTAAAGATCGCCGGGCTCGCTTTGCTCTTTGCTGTTGCGATGACCGGTGTGTGGTGTCCGCGCGCGACGGCGCAGAGTCCGGCGACGGTGGCGCCTATAATCGTGGACACCGCGGTACCCATCATCATCAATACGGTGAAGCCCAAGCCATCGGGCTTAAGCAAATTTGAAGGATTCGTGATGCACGCGAACACCGCGCAGATCACGGTACGTGCCAAGGGAAACGATATGGCCATTCGGACTTTTGCGCTGTCTCCGGAAGCAGCGACGAAAATGCAGGCCATCGTGGACAGGGGCGGCTACCAGTACGGTGACAAGGTCACGGTAATGTATAACCCCAGCAGTCTCCAGGCCGTAAAGCTCAAAGGAAAACCTTCCAAAGCAATTTAGTTCGCGAAGCGGAAAATGCTCCGTCTCCCCGCAGTGGCCGGCAGCTTTTATCCTTCCAATCCCGCAGAATTATCCACGCAGATTGCTAAATACCTCGAGCGAGAAGTCAAAACGGCACCGGCGCGCGTGAGAGCCTGCCTCGTTCCCCACGCCGGCTATGTTTATTCCGGGCATGTCGCGGGCGCGGTGCTGACTGGAATTCGAATACCAAAAAAGATTGTGATTCTGGGCGTGCGGCATCGTCCACCTGGTTCGCCGGCCGCGATTATTTCGAGTGGAGCATGGCGCACGCCTTTGGGGGACGCGGACATTGACGAGGAACTGGCAAGTACTCTTCTGGCAGCGTGTCCGGAATTGCAAGAAGACCAACTGGCGCACAGCAGGGAGCATTCGTTAGAAGTGCAAATTCCCTTTTTGCAGGTGCTCGAACCGCAATTCAGATTTGTGCCCATCGCCTTAGGCAGCGTGCACTTCGAATCTTTGATGATCGTGGGAGAGGCTATCGGCCAAGTGTTGGGCGCCGAAACTGAGGAAGTGCTGCTGCTCACCACTTCTGATTTGAATCACTATGAAGATGATGCGACTACGCGGCGGAAAGATCGTCTAGCCATTGAGCAACTGCTGAAAATGGACGCGAAAGGTTTGTATGATACGTGCCGGAGTGAAGATATTTCGATGTGTGGCCTGGGCCCGGCCGTAGCGATGCTCACGGCATTGCGGGTGCTTAAAGCGAGCCGCACGGAATTAGTGCGATATGCGACTTCGGCGGATCGTTCCGGTGACCTGAAGGCGGTCGTGGGATATGCGGGGATGATTTTTTCCTGATCGATCACGAGTATTGCTGGAGCAGAAGAAATTCCGCGAACGCGCAAAAAAAACCGGCCTCAAAAATCCGAGGCCGTCTTTCGACACTCCCAATAAAAAAACTTAGTGGGGCCGTCCCGTAGAGCGAGGTGCGGGCGCTGCAGCGGGCGAAGTAGCGCGAGGCGCCGACCCTGTTTGCATGGTGGCGCCACGCGATCTGGAGCCGCCCTCGCCAGACGCACCGCGAGTGAATACGGTTGAGCGTGGAGCCGGCGGAGGGCCGACGCGAGCAGACGCTGACCGGGAAGGCAGTTCGACGCGCGCGCTGGCCGGAGCCGCTTTTGGGGGGCCGGACGAGGTTCGTGCTGCAGCCGCGGAAGCAGAGTCCTTGACAACTGGTGCACTGGAAACTTTTGTCGAAGAATTCGCCGTCAGATTGCTGTTCACGAAGCGACGCTCTTTGGCGTCGTAGACGATTGAGGAACTGCCACCCTGGGCTGCATTCGCGACGGCAGCACTGCTGTCAGCAACGGTGCGCGCGACACGAGCGGGTGTTGTGGCGCTGCTGGCATGCGAAACGAGAGCCTCGCGAGGCGGGTCCTTTACAACTTTCCACTTGGTGCCGGTGGCCAGCGCGGACTGCGCGGTTCCGGCCCTCGACGCCAGCGGCATAACGCCTTGGGCAAGATTCACCGGGGTCTTCCCGTGATTATCGAGCGGGTGGCTGGGAACAATACCGACGGTGCTGCCGGAGCGCACAAACGTTGCGGTAACCGGATGAAATCTGACTGGCAAGCCGCCGCCACCAAATCCGGTGGGAGCCCACAGCCAGCCAATGCCCGGCTGAAATATCCAGCCACCGTAGTGATAAGGCAGCCAGCCCCAGGGCTGATTCCCGATGAAAGACCAACCCAGGCCAGACTGAAAATACCAGTTGCCGTAATCGAATGGCGACCAGCCAATACCGACGCCGTAAGGTTGCCAGCCATAGCCAAACCCGGCGAGGGGATAAAACCCGCCGTAAGTGTAGAGATCTCCGAAGCCGGAAGTGTAATTGTACGAGCTGGAATAGTGCAGCGCGGCGTTGGTAGCGGTGACCACGCTGTCTTCTCGGCCCGAAACCCAGCGATCGAAATCATCGCTCTCGGGAGCGCGACCGACACTAGCGGAGACTACATCTCCGGCATGCATCGTGAGTGACTGGCCTTTTGACAGCGTGGTGCTGTCTTCTTTATAGAGAACGGATACGCGGCCTTTATTGACGGCTACGGTGCTGCCGTCGTCGAAATTGTCCATGCGAAAATTCGCGCGGCTCGCCGCCTGGGTCGTGAAATCGCCGCCGGTCACGCTGAAATAGTCGGCGCGCGAGGGATTGGCGTAGAACGAGCCAGTGCCCTGGCGAAGAATCAAGCGAGTGGTAAAGGAGCCATCTTCCAGTGAAAGTTCGAAAAATTCCAAAACGCTGTTCTCATTGATGAAAGCCATGGCGCCATTTTCGAATTCCACTTCGGCGCGGCCGCTGTCGGTGGCGATTACGTCATGTGCGCGAATTGGCAGATTCAGCTCCGCGCGAGTCCACGCGGCTTTATCGTTAGCCAGCGGATCGCCTTTGGAGTCGTGCAGGATGCGCACATCGCCCTGCACCAGGCTGAGCCTGATGATGCGGGCATTGCTGGCGGAGGTGTGGACAGGCTGAAGCGCGGCGAACGACCAAGCAAAAACAAAAATAATGGCGAAGCGAAGATAAGAGCGGAAAGTCATGGTTAACCCCTGCTGGACACGTTTAGCGAAGACAGTTCGCTGCAAGTATGATGCGGCGTTACCGGATATGGTCTCCCTCGGGGATGCCGACGTCAAGCGCCGGCCGAACAGTAGGTCACTGCCACGCACGAGGAAGCAGATCCCTCCGCTGCGCGTTCGGGGATGAGAGCATGCCTGGTTTTGCTGCCCAGGACGAAAGCAATTCAGCGCAGTTGGCCGGAGCGCCCGAACGAACTTCGCATGTTGGCGCGATCCAGATTTTCCCGCAGGTTCATGAGCGTAAGAAACGTGCTGAGGATGCGCGCTTTCAGGTCATCGGTGAGCGGGAGTCCACTGGTGGCTACCCGGGCGAGGCGCTCGCCATGTTCGGTGATGAATTGCATGATCTCGCGCTGGCGATCGTGCGGGGCGTTGCCGAGCGCAGTCTCGCGGCGCATGCCCGCGCAGCTGTTTTCCACCGACAACGTGAAATGCAGCACACACAACTGATGCTCGCGCAGAGCAGGAGGCACCTGGACTTTGCAGCCTTTATTTTCGCAAGCGTTCATCATGAAGCGCCACGATGGCGTGCATGATAGGTAACATTGTCCGCCGCCAAAATCCAGCTTGTGTCGCGCCGGTGCCGCGAATGCTACACGAGCCCCGTAGCAAGCGCCTTTTCTCGAAAGCTAACACCATAAAAACGTTGACACTCTTGTGCTGGCGACTGTATAAAAATACAGTACGCTGTATAATTCGTTATAGAGGGTCCAGTGGGTGCGCGTAAAACATTTCGTCACGGACAAATCCTGAGGCTGGTGAGCGACGGCTCCATCGGCAACCAGGAAGAATTGCGACGGCGTCTGGCCGCGCAGCGCCTCCGCGTGACGCAGGCCACGCTGTCGCGCGACATTCAAGAGTTGCGACTGGTCAAGACGCAAAGCGGATACAAAACGGCTACTGCTCTTCCCGAGGATTCGGCCCCGCTGCCACGATTGGCGCATGCTCTGCGCGAATTTCTGCAGGATATTCGCCCTGCGGAAAATTTGTTGGTTTTGAAAACGCCGCCCAGCGGAGCTCAACCACTGGCAGCGGCAGTGGACGGCGCGAAGTTTCCGGAAATTGCCGGAACCATCGCGGGCGATGACACCGTGCTGATCATCACTCCCAACAAGAAGACGCGGGAGTCGCTCCAGAAGCGCATCGAAGCGCTCCTCAAGTGAGAAACCTCACCCACATTGCAGTAATAGGCGTGACGGGATACACCGGCTTTGAGCTGGCTCGAATATTGGTACGCCACCCGAGCGTGGAAGCGGCAACCTTTTATATGCGTGACACCAATGGCGCAAAGTGCCTGGATGAATTATTCCCACAACTGCGCGGACTCGGAGACGCTCCGCTGCGAACATTTTCCGTGGAGGCCATTGCAGCCAGTAAGGCCGGAACCGCGTTTCTGGCTACGCCTCATGACGTTTCGACGTCGTTGGCGCCCCAGTTAGTGGAAGCCGGCCTGCGCGTGGTGGACTTGAGCGGCGCGTTTCGTTTTCGCGAGCAAGAGACGTTCACGAATTGGTACAAGCTAGCCGCTCCGCCGGCGAATTTACTTGCCGAAGCCGTTTACGGCGTGCCGGAGATTTACGGGGACAAAATCAAGGATGCGCGCATTGTCGCGAATCCGGGATGCTATGCAACCAGCGTAATTTTGGCACTGCGGCCGCTCACGGACGCCGGCTGGATTGCGGCGGATAGCAGCGTGGTGTGTGATTGCAAATCCGGCGCCAGCGGTGCGGGGAAAGAATTGCGTCGCGATTTGCAGTTCGTCGAGGTGGACGACAATTTCAAGGCCTACAATTTGTTTTCGCACCGCCACACTCCAGAAATTCTGGAACACACTGGACTGCCAGAAACACAATTAGTCTTTTCCACGCACTTGCTACCGATCAGCCGCGGCATTCTCTCCACCATTTACGTGAATCTGGAATCGTCGCGAGAAGCTGCGGCGATTGAGGCGCTCTATCGCAAATTTTATGCCGGACGCCCGATGGTGCGGATTTGGGATGCCGGGTCGCTGCCCGAACTGCAGCACGTAACGCACACAAATTTCTGCGACATCGGTTTTGCGCTGGATCAGACCGGCCGCCGGCTGGTGATTGTTTCCTGCCTGGACAATCTTGGCAAAGGCGCTGCCGGGCAAGCGGTACAAAATTTTAACCACATGCTGGGGATAGAGGAGCACACCGCACTGCAATGAAAATCGTAATCAAGTTTGCCGGAGCTTTGCTGGAAGACGACGCCACGGTATGCACCTTGGCGCGTCAAGTGGCCACGCTTGCGAAGGATGGCCACCAGGTTTTGGTGGTTCACGGAGGTGGGCGGCTTTTCACCGCCACGTTGAAGCGTATGGGCATCGAGAGCAAATTTGTCGGCGGCTTGCGCGTGACCGATCGCGAGTCGCGCGACGTGGCGGTCATGGTCTTCGCCGGGCTGCTGAATAAAAAAGTGGCTGCGGCTATTTCCGCGGAAGGCCAGCCATCCGTGGGAATTTCTGCCGCGGACGCACAATGTTTTACCGCCGAACCGATGATGCACAACGAAGTGGAGGGCGGGTTGGGTTTCGTCGGTTATCTGACGGGCATGAACACCGGTTTTGTCGAATCGCTCTGGAGCAACGGATTATTGCCGGTCGCACCGTGCCTTGGTCTCGGTGCGGACAACGAACTTTACAACATCAATGCCGACCACATGGCGGCGGCGTGCGCGGAGTATCTCCACGCCGATCAATTGATCTATTTGACCGACGTTGCCGGCGTTCTCGATGGAGAGCGGGTGCTCTCGGTGGTCAGTTGCGAAGATATCGAGCGGTTGGTGCAATGCCGCGTGGTGTCGGGTGGCATGATTTTGAAACTGGAAGCCGCCAAACGCGCGATTGAGGGTGGCGTTCGGGAAGTTCGCATTGTGGGTGGAACCGGTCCGGACGCGCTGCTGCTGGCGGCGCGTTCGGAGCAGTCCCGGGCTGGCGAGGGCATATCCAACGTTCCCGGAACATTGATCATGCGCGAGGCGCGCAACACCGCGCAGGCTGCGCTCTCGGCGGCATGATGCCCAGCACCCGCAAAAAATCGGCAGCGCCGCAATCTGGCCAATTCGCGAAACATGCCCGGACAATAACTCAGGGCGCGAAGGCGGACGCGCGTGTGCAGGAGGCGGAGAAATTTCTACTGCCGACATACAAGCGCCAAGCATTTTTGCTGGAACGGGGCCGGGGCTGCTATGTATTCGACGCGGACGGCAAAAAATACCTCGATTTTCTTGGCGGGATTGCCGTTAATGCACTGGGCCACGCGCATCCGAAGATTACAAAAGTAATTCGCCGCGAAGCCGGGCGCGCCATTCATTTTTCAAATCTCTATCACAACGCTTACCAGGGGCCGCTGGCGAAAAAACTTGCGGAATGGTCGGGGCTTGATCGCGTATTTTTCTGCAACAGCGGTACAGAAGCCATTGATGGAGCCATGAAGCTCGCGCGGCTCTGCGCGCGAAAGGCGGGAGACGCGGTGGACCAACTTCCGCAGAAGCATCGCTTTCTAGCGCTGGAAAATTCCTTTCACGGACGCACTTTCGGCGCCATCAGCGTTACCGCCACGGAAAAATACCGATTGCCGTTTGCTCCAGTCGTACCGGGCGTGGAATTCGTGCGCTTCAATGATGTGGCGGACCTGGAGTCCAAGTTCGATGATTCCGTATGCGGAATTCTTCTCGAGACCGTCCAGGGAGAAGGCGGGATTTATTCGGTCACCGAAAAATTCTGGCATCGGGCGCGCGATTTGGCGACGCAGCATGGAGCACTGCTGATCGCGGACGAAATTCAATGCGGGCTGGGGCGCACCGGGCGGCATTTCGCCTTCCAACGATTCACATCGAAGCCGGATATTGTGGTGATCGCCAAGCCTTTAGCGGCGGGCCTGCCTCTCGGCGCAATTCTTGCCAGCAACGAAGTCGCCGCGCACGTGTCGCCCGGGTTACATGGCACGACGTTTGGCGGAGGACCGTTAATTTGTGCAGTCGCGTTGGAATTTCTAAAAATTATCGAAAACGAAAAATTACTCGAAAACGTCCGCAACCGCGGAGAAGAATTGCGGACGGGATTGCAAGCGCTGGCGAGCAAATTCAATTTTATTCGCGAGGTGCGCGCCGAGGGCCTGATGATTGGCGTGCACCTTTCCGTCGAAGGCGCGGTGCTGGTGGCCGAAGCTGCGAAGCAGGGGCTGTTAATTAACTGCACTCACGAATACATTATTCGACTGTTGCCGCCATTTATCGTTACGCGCGTCGAGGTGCGCGAGTTTCTGAAAAAATTCGAGGCGGTCCTGACCGTTGTCTCCGCCAACCCTTCATTCTCTGAAATAAAGGCGCCTGTTACTCGAGCGCTGAATTCCTACGCGACGGCAAGGTGAAAAAATGACAGCTACGATGCTTGCTGCACCCATTTTATTGTCAAACGACCTGCTCACGGGCGCCGAGTGGAACCCGCCGCAGACGCGAGAATTGCTACAGCTCGCCGCGGACATCAAGGCGCACCCGGCGCGCTATGCTTCGATACTGCGCGGCAAATTCATCGCGTTGATTTTTGAAAAGCCTTCGTTGCGCACGCGCGTGACCTTCGAAGTTGGCATTCAAAGTATGGGTGGCTCGGTGGTGTTTCTCGATCATACGCAGGCGCGTCTTGGCGAACGCGAATGTATTTCTGATGTGGCGCGCAACCTGGAACGCTGGGTTCAGGGCATTGTCGCGCGCGTCTATGAACAGCGCGTGTTAGAAGAGCTCGCCGCCAACACCGATATTCCCGTCATCAACGCGCTTTCGGATAAATTTCACCCGTGCCAGGGGTTGGCGGATTTCCTCACGCTCGAAGAAAAAGTCGGCTCTTTGCGCGGATTCAAGCTGGCTTATGTCGGCGACGGCAACAACGTTTGCCACTCGTTGATATTTCTGGCTGCGCGGCTTGGCGTGCATCTGCGTATTGCTACGCCGCGAGGCTACGCGCCATCACCGGAAGTGGTTCAGGAAGCGAAGCGTGTTGCGCGCGAGACGCGAGCGAAGATCGAACTACTGACCGACCCGCGCGAAGCGATTGTTGGCGCGCAGGGTGTTTACACCGACGCGTGGACCAGCATGGGTTTTGAAGCCGAAGGAGATGTGCGGGAAACCGTGTTCCAGCTTTACCAGGTGAACGCGGAGCTGATGGCGCTGGCCGCGCCTGAGGCATTATTCCTGCACTGTCTTCCGGCGCACCGCAACCATGAAGTTACCTCTGAGGTGCTTGACGGCCCCCAGTCGGTGGTGCTCGATCAATCGGAAAATCGCATGTACGTACAGCAAGCGATTTTGCATACGCTCTTCAGTTGAACCACGAGACGCACATTCTATTGATTCGCCCCGGCGGAAGACTGTTTCACGCCACGGCATATACTCTTGCGCATTATGGAGTTCGCGTACCGGTGCGCGGCGTGCGCACACGCTAAGTAGTGAGATTTATTTTCGGAAAGAGGAATCGTGAGTAAAGAAGCATACAAGCCGAAGAAAGTGGTACTCGCCTATTCCGGCGGCCTCGATACTTCCATCATCATTCCGTGGCTGAAAGAAAATTACGGCTGCGAAGTTATTGCGGTCATTGGCGACGTCGGCCAGCGGGAAGATTTGGAGGCCGCGCGCAAAAAGGCTCTCGCTACCGGCGCTTCCACGGCTTTGGTGGAAGATCTACGCGAAGAGTTTGTGCGCGACTACATTTGGCCCACGCTGCGCGCCGGGGCTGTCTATGAACACACCTATTTGCTGGGTACTTCCATGGCGCGGCCGGTAATTGCCAAACGCCAGGCAGAAATTGCGCTGAAACTGGGAGCGGACGGCCTTTCGCACGGTTGCACTGGGAAAGGCAACGACCAGGTGCGCTTTGAACTGGCCTACAAAGCGATCGCTCCGAATGTGCAAATTATTGCGCCGTGGCGCGAATGGGATATCGATTCGCGCGAAGATGCTATTGCCTACGCGCAGAAACACAACATCCCTGTGGAGCAGAGCAAGAAAAATATCTACAGCCGCGACCGCAACATCTGGCACCTCAGTCATGAGGGTGGCGAGCTGGAAGATCCCGCGAATTCGCCGAACGAAGCGATGTGGCAGTGGATTGCTTCTCCCCAAAATGCGCCTGACAAGGCGGAAGTGGTGGAGATTGGTTTTGAAGCCGGTGCGCCGGTTTCGGTGAATGGAACAAAACTTGGGCCCGTTGATTTGCTGAACTCGCTAAATGAGATTGCCGCGAAGCATGGCGTGGGCCGCGCCGATATCGTGGAGAATCGCCTGGTGGGCATGAAATCACGGGGAGCTTACGAGACTCCCGGAGGAACCCTGCTGATCACGGCGCACCGCGAGTTGGAAACGCTAACCGTGGACCGCGAGACGGCGCATTTTCAGCAAGCGTTGTCGCTGCGTTATGCGGAACTGGTTTACTACGGGTTGTGGTTTTCACCCTTGCGCGCTGCGCTGGATGGATTTTTCAATGCCTCACAGGAATGCGTAACCGGGACCGTGGGTTTGAAACTGTGGAAGGGCAATCTCAACGTGACCAAAAGAGTTTCTCCGTTTTCGCTATATCGCACCGACCTCGCGAGCTTCACCATGGGACGGTACAACGCCAAGGACGCCGAAGGGTTCATTAATCTATTCGCCCTTCCCGTTACCGTGCGGCCAAAGGCTAAAGCGGAGGGCGGAAATTAGAAACTGATCACTGTCTGTGAAACTGTGAGATGGTTTTGAGCGTACTCGAAAAACCGAACATGACGGAACGCAAAGATGACCGTTTGTGGGGAGGGCGCTTCGAAAACGCGCCGAACGCCACATTTGACGCGTTTCAGAAGTCCTTTGCGTTCGACCGGCGATTATTGCCCTACGAGCTGGCGGCGGACCGCGCCTGGGCCAGGGCCCTTGAGGGCGCGGGAATTCTGAAAACGGACGAAGTGCAGCAAACGCTGGTGGCGCTCGACCGTATTGCGGATCGCGCTGCGAAAGACAAAACGTGGGTGGACTCGTCCGACGCCGAAGACGTGCATCACTTCGTGGAAAAAGCATTGGTCGAAGAATTGGGTCCGCTGGGATGGAAGCTGCACACCGGGCGCAGCCGCAATGAACTGGTGGCCACCGACTTTCGACTGTTTGTAAAAGACGCTGCGGCCTGCACAAGGGAAGCGGTCAACGGCCTGATTCGCGTATTTGTCGCGGTGGCGAAGAACAATTTTCATCTGCCAATGGCAGGCATGACGCACATGCAGCACGCCCAGCCGATTTTACTTTCACATTTTTTGCTGGCCCATGCGGAGGCTTTTCTTAGAGACCTGGTGCGGCTGGATACCGCGATTGCGGGTGCCGATGATTGTCCGATGGGTTCCGGCGCGTTGGCGGGTTGTTCGTTCCCGATCGATCGCGAAGCCATCGCGCGCGAACTCGGTTTTTCGCGCATCACCGCCAACAGCCTGGATGCGGTCAGCGACCGCGACTTCGCTCTAAATTATCTTTTCGCGCTGGCAGGTATCGCCACGCATCTTTCACGGCTTGCCGAAGATTTCGTGATGTTTGCTTCGCAGGAATTTGGCTACGTAATCCTGCCGGACGAATATTCCACTGGCAGCAGCCTGATGCCTCAGAAAAAGAACCCCGATTCCTGGGAATTGCTTCGTGGAAAAACCGGGCGCATCAGCGGCGCGCTTTTCGGGTTGTTTACGATGCTGAAAGGTTTGCCTAGCGGATACCAACGCGACCTTCAGGAAGATAAAGAATCAGTCTTTGCTGCGCACGATCAAATTATCGCCATGCTGGGCGTTGCCACCGGAGCTTTGAGCGCGACAAAGTTCAACGAAGAACGCTTGCGGACCGCTGCGGGTAATGACGCACTGCTAGCCACGGAGGCCGCGGACTATCTCGTGCGTCGCGGCATGCCTTTCCGCCAGGCTCATGATGTAGTCGGCAAGATGTTAAGCGAGGCGGAACGTCAAAATAAAAAGTGGACGCAGCTCCCGGTGACCGAACTAAAAAAGATTTCGCCACTCTTCGACAATGACTTTTCCAAGGGCTTGAATGTGGAATCCGCGCTCGCCGCCAAAGCCGTTCCCGGCGGTACAGCGCGCGAATCCGTTAGAAAAGCATGCGAGAAATTCGAAGAGCGACTAGCCAACTCAGGAGCTACAAAATGAAAACGATGGGAAACATACAGCAACAAACATCTGCGGTGGTGGCGGAGGATCGGAGGCCTCTTCCGTGAGCCTCGCGCTCACGCAGCGGATGTACCCGCAATGAAGCACGCCCTCTCCGAAGCCTCTCTTCCTCATGGTTTTCGCTTCGCCGCGACCGCTTGCGGCCTCAAAAAAACTGGCGCGCTGGATCTCGGGCTTTTATGCAGCGATTTTCCCGCTTCTGCCGCTGCGGTATTCACGCAAAATCTGGTTGTCGCGGCCCCGGTAATCATTTCCAAAAATCATTTGCGCGCCTCAAAGGGCCACATGCGCGGCGTGGTGGTAAATGCCGGCAATGCCAATTGTGCTACGGGGCCGGCGGGTTATGCTGCCGCGGAACGCACCATCGTGGAAGCCGCGAGGCGCCTGGGATGCCGTCCCGAGGAACTTTTTGTGTGTTCCACCGGAGTGATCGGAGTAACGTTGCCGCTCGAAAAAATATTGCGTGCGTTGCCGGTAATTGCGCGGCACCGCCGGCCATCGGCGCGCTCCTTCGCGGAACTCTCGCTGGCCATTTGCACCACAGACACTCGCCCAAAAACCGCTTCGTCGTCCTTCAAAATGGGCGGCAAACGAATACATTTTGTGGGTTGCGCAAAAGGCGCGGGAATGATTCATCCCAACATGGCTACCATGCTGGCGTTTGTCATCACCGATGCGTCTATCTCTCCGGGTTTGCTGCAAAAAACATTGCGCGATGTAACTTCCCGGACGTTCAACGCCATTTCCATCGATGGCGATACTTCGACCAACGACACCCTGCTGGTGCTTGCCAACGGCGCAGCCGGTGCTCCCAGCGTCAAAGCCGGGTCGGCGGCTCATAAATCGTTTACCAGTGCGCTGGAGGAAGTTTGCCGCTCGCTGGCGCTGCAGATTGTAGCCGACGGTGAAGGGGCCCAACGCGTCATTGAGATAGAAGTACGCGGCGCAAAAAGTGAACGTGGCGCTCGTCGCATCGCCGAAACGATAGCGACTTCCCCGCTGGTAAAGACGGCCTTCGCCGGAGGCGATCCCAACTGGGGCCGCATATTTGCCGCCGCCGGGCGGTCGGGAATAAATTTCGATCCCTCCCTCGTGGATATTGACATGGCCGGCATCGCGGTTCTGCGCCGCGGCAAGCCGCTGGATTTCAACGAACGGGCCGCAAGTAACCGCCTGCTGGCCAAGCACGTCCCAATCATTGTGAACATGCACGCGGGCAGCGCGGCGGCTCGCTACTGGACATGTGATTTCACTGCTGAATATGTGCGTATCAATGCCAGTTACCGTACCTGAGCCATGGGCGAAACAAACCATCTGGCGTGCACGTTCGCAACAAGCCGGCGTTGCGCGCGCATGCAGAATCATTTCCGGTTGCAAAAGCACTTACTTTTCGAGAGGATTCCACTGACCGCTGAAGTCAAGGTCTGCGTCCGCGGTGGCTCGGCCCCTACGACTGCCCGAACTCGCCAGCTGTATCTTCAGTGCGCTCCGCAACTCGCAGTGGGGTTCCGGAAAGAAGGAGTGCGCAGGTGAAGAAGCTCTATATTGGTAACCTTCCGTTTTCCACAACGGAGGAGCAGTTGAACGAATGGTTTGCCCAGGTTGGCGTCACTCCCTCCGCTGTGAATCTCATTCGCGACCGCTTCACGGGACAATCGCGCGGATTCGCGTTTGTGGAAGTGAACAACGACGAAGATGCAGAACGCGCCATTAATTCCCTCAACGGCCAGAATTTTGGTGGCCGCAATCTGGTAGTCAACGAAGCACGCCCTCAGGCGGAGCGTGGGGGTGGTGGTGGCGGCCGGCCTGGCGGTGGTGGCGGAGGTGGGGGATACGGGGGCGGCCGCGGAGGTCATGGAGGTGGCGGTGGTGGCCGGGGCGGCGGCGGCGGCGGTGGTCGTGGCGGAGATCGTGGCGGAGATCGTGGTGGTGACCGCGGAGGAGATCGAGGCGATCGCGGCAATCGCTGGTAAAATCAGAGCGTTCTAAGATTTCGTCGTCCTACAAACTCCTATCTAGAAATCCTTCCGGCGCGATCGCGCCGAATTTCCTTCTCTATATCAAACTCTATATCAAAATTCCTCACGTGATCCGCTAAATCCCTTACAGCAAAGACCTTCCAGAGGGACCGGTTCATGTGAAACAAAACGGGTAATGGCGTGTTTGAAACAATGTGAGAAGAAAGAGTCTTGTATTTACAGGATTGTGAAGTATATCTCTAACTCCGGTGATAGAAGGTATTGCGGTCCTGGTGGAAGCGGCTCCGAAAGCAGTGAACCTTAAACGAGGTGCCCGCATCCAAACATTGCAGCAAAACGTATTTAACATCGGCGGTGCGGAGTTTTAGCAACAGCCATTTTGGGCAGCGAAGCACATGACTACCTGGCACAAACGAGATTGGAAACAGTTTTACGAGCTGGCGCGCCGCCCCTGGCAGCGTCATCGTCCGCCCCGGCCTATATATCCGACGGGGATTAATCGCGTTTTGCCTGCCGCGGGATTCAGCTTGTCCGAGCTCGATGACGCCGGTTTGGATTTGGATTTGGCCGAGAGCTTGGGTCTGCCTGTCGATGCCGGACGTATTGGCGCCTACGGCCCCAACGTTACGACCTTGCGTGACTTCGTGCGGTCCTCCCGCCAGCCGCTTTAAGCTGCCGTTCTTCCCTACTAACGCAACTCCACATTTGGCGCTTTAGTGTGCACGCGCGTAAAATGAGTGCTGGATCATTCCATGGCCGCTCCTTTCAACATTTTGTCCAACTCGAGTATCGCGCCCCCGGCATTTATCCCGTCAGTGCATCCGCGCCCCGAGTGGCTACGCGTGAAGTTTTTCGGCGGCGAGCGCTACCAGGACATGAAGCGCATCATGCGCACCCTCGAACTGCACACCGTGTGCGAAAGCGCCCGCTGTCCCAACATGGGCGAATGCTGGGAACACGGTACCGCGACGTTCATGATTCTTGGCGATATTTGCACCCGGGCTTGCGGATTTTGCGCCGTGCCTTCGGGCAAACCCGCGGGCCCGCCCGACGAAAACGAACCGGAGCGCGTAGCGGAAGCAGTGGCGAAAATGGGCCTGCGCTATGCAGTGGTTACATCCGTGAATCGTGACGATCAGCCCGATGGAGGCGCGAAGATTTTTGCGCGCACTATTGAAGAGATTCGGCGTCGCGTGCCGGGCTGCAAAGTGGAAGTGCTGATTCCTGATTTCCGTGGTAACTGGGACGCGCTAAATGTAGTGCTGGCAACTCGGCCTGACGTGTTAAATCACAATACGGAAACGGTGCCTCGGCTGTATCGCCAGGTGCGTAAAGGTGCTCTTTACGAACGCTCTTTGGAACTTTTGAAGCGCGCCAAGGCCGCGCATCCCGAAGTACCCACCAAGACCGGATTGATGTTGGGATTGGGCGAGGAAAAAAAAGAAGTCCTTGCCACCATGCAAGATTTAGCCAATCAGGGCACGAATATTTTGACGCTGGGCCAATACCTGCAGCCCACGCGAGAACATCTCCCCGTGGTTCGTTACGTTCATCCCGACGAGTTTGCCGAATTCAAGGTCTTGGGCGAAGGCATGGGATTCAATCATGTGGAAGCTGGTCCACTGGTGCGCTCTTCATATCACGCTTTCGAACAAACGGAATCCGCGTGCAAGTAACACCCGCTAACCTGCTGGCCGTGGTATTTTACGGGCGTAAACTGAAAACAGCGCCCCAAAGGGGCGCTGCAATCCTCACTTAACAGCAGAAAATAATCAGGAGTGAGCTGCTGCTGCGACCGCCGCCGCTTTTTTTGCGGCCTTGGCTGCCGTCGATGCTTTACGGCGGCGCTTGGTCTTTGGAGGTGTCGCGGGCGCTTCACCAATCAGTTCCGCAGTCATAATGCTGGTAACAAACAGTTTCGGGCCGTGATCGTCGAAGTCAACCGAGGTACGATCCATGTCCGAAGCGGTGACGATTCCAAGACCGTAAACTTCATGCTTGATGGTCTGACCTTCTTGCATCGATTGCACATTACCCTCCCAGGCGCTTGATTCGAATGGCTTGGTTCGGACTCTGAACCAGGTAGGCTGAAGATTCTTGCCTCAAGCCCAGTTGATTTCCGGGGCCGAGGCGTAATTGCGACTACCTAGTTATATTACTACGAAAATCTAAGATTGTCCATAGCGGCCACCTGGCAGCAGTTGTGAGTATTGCCTCTAAACTATTAATATCTATGCACTTAGTTAACTTTGGCGGGTTCTACCGTTAATCCAGCGACTCAGGCTGCAGATTCAGGTGCCCTTCGCCGGCAGCCTTCTTTTCCCAGTACTTGCGGATCCAGGCCTCGAAACTCTTGCCGGCAGCAGTATCCCTGCCGGTGAAGGCCAGCGCCGATATATCGGCATAACATACCTTCGCCCGCGGGCTCGAGTCTTTGGGAAGTATGCGGACGAAGCTGGTTGATAGCGAGGGCCCGGCGATGCGATCGAAAATGTAGCCCTCGATTTTGGCGCCGTCCTTCAGAGTCACGGTCACGTCGCCGCGATAGTCAAAAGCTTTTTCGAGCGCAACACGAATATCGTCTTCGCTGGCCAGTTTTGGCACCCAGCCTTCGATGCCCTCATGGATTGTTCCTGGCGCGACCTCTAAATTGTCGGGATTTTGATTCACGCTCGAAGAGGCTCCGTGCGCATTATTCAGGGAGCCAGATTCGGATTCGCCTGTGCCAGTACTCAAACTCGCGTCTCCGTTAGCTCGCCTTTGGCATCAATCTGCACCAGCGGGTTGTAGGCGTGAACCGGCTTGGTAGGCTCGTTAAGCAGCGCGAGAGCATCGGCGTCTTCATATTTTCCGGAAAGCGTGGCTTTCGCAGTGGCCCACAAACCGCGCAGTCCGCTGAATGTATGATCCACAGCGGAAGCTTCGTAGCCGCTGTGGACCATGCAATTGGCGCACTTGGGATTTCCGGATTCCGTACCGTAATTCTGCCACGCGGTCGTTTCCAGCAATTCCTGGAAAGTGTCAGCGTAGCCGTCCTGCAACAGATAGCACGGCTTCTGCCAGCCAAATACGTTATAGGTGGGCATGCCCCAGGGGGTGCAGGCATACGTACGCTTGCCCATTAGAAATTCCAAAAACAGCGGCGACTGATTGAATTGCCACGTGGATTTGCGGTTCGACAAAATCGCGCGGAACAACCGGCGCGTTCGCGCGCGTCCCAGGAAGTGCCGCTGATCGGGTGCCTTGTCGTAAGAATATCCGGGTGAGAGCATCATGCCCTCGACCCCCAACTCCATCATTTGGTCGAAAAATCCGCGCACGCTGTTGGGATCGGCGCCATCAAATAGCGTCGTGTTGGTGGTCACGCGGAAACCCTGCTTCACTGCTTCGCGCACGCCCTCAATCGCCAGATCATAACCGCCTTCGCGGCAGACGGAAAAATCGTGGTGTTCGCGCTGACCGTCCACGTGAACGGAAAACGTCAGGTATTTGCTGGGCTTGAAGAGGTGCAACTTTTCTTTCAGCAGTAGCGCGTTGGTGCAGAGATAAATATATTTCTTGCGAGCGACGAGGCCTTCGACAATTTTATCAATCTGCGAGTGCATCAGCGGTTCGCCGCCAGGGATAGAAACCATCGGCGTGCCGCACTCATCCACCGCCTTGAAGCACTCTTCAGGCGACAATTCCTTCTTCAGAATATGCGCAGGATACTGGATCTTGCCGCAGCCCGCACACGCCAGGTTGCAGCGAAAGAGTGGCTCCAGCATTAGGACGAATGGATAGCGTTTGCGTCCCTGGACTTTCTGTTTAAGGACGTAGGTTGCCACCGTCCACATCTGTGAAATCGGTACCGGCATCGTTGTACTTACCCTGCAAATCTGAAATATATCAGCGCCATCGAGCGCGCTTTGCGCCGATGTGCAACACCTCTATTGTACCCGAGATAACGCGATTTCAGCTCAGCGCTTTCGAGAACAAAAATGAAGTTGGTTTCGTGCCAAGGTCCTCCGCAAGGGCCCAGGCTGCGAGGGACAGTGCCGGTCAAAGCGTACAATCTTTGTAGCTGGACTTTTGCCCGTGCCGGATATGCCTCGAGAAAATCTCCTCTCGCTGTTTCGCGAGTTCGACCGCTACCGCAGCGATATCGCGGTGATCCAAAAGCGCGGGTACCGCCGCGAGACCTGGACCTACGGCCGATTGACGGATGCAGCCAGGTCTTGCGCAATCTTGCTGCAACAGCGTGGCGTAAAAACTGGCGAACATGTCTTGTTATGGGCCTCCAACAGTGCCGAGTGGGTCGCGGCCTTCTGGGGATGCCTGTTGCGCGGAGCGGTAGCCGTGCCCATGGACGATGGGGCAAATGTGGATTTTGTTGCCCGCGTTGCGAGCGATGCTGCCATCAAGCTGATTTTTACGACTCGCGAAAGAGTGCTGGCGAGATCGGGAATCTTCGACCCGTCGGTACAGGTTGTCGATATTCACGAATGCGCTCGTGCATCTCGAAACCCGCGCCCTGGCTCGGGACCGCTCCCCACAGGGGCGCTCGTCTCTGAAAACTTCAACTCCTTCTCGGATGTCCCTTTAACGCGCGCGCACGTAGCGGAAATTCTGTTTACGTCCGGCACTACCTCAGAACCGCGGGGAGTGGTGCTCACTCACGGCAATTTCCTGGCGAACCTGGAGCCGCTGGAAAAGGGAATCACGGCCTATTCAAAGTATGAGCGATGGTTTCACCCTTTACGCTTCGTGACGCTGGTGCCTCTAAGCCACGTGTTTGGGCAATTCATGGCGCTGTTTCTGCCGCCGCTGCTGGGAGCGGGTGTGGCGTTCGAAATGTCCGCGAATCCCGGCGAAATCATGCGCTCCATAAAACGAGAACATGCCGTCGCGCTGGTCGCTGTACCGCGCATGATCGAGTCGCTGCGCACAGCAATAGAGCGCGAATTCGAAACACGCGGCCGTGGTGACTGGCTGACGCGCACTCTGAAGGCCGCCCAAGGCAAGAAATTCCTGCACCGTGCGTGGATTTTTCGGCGCATTCATCGCCGCTTCGGCTGGAAGTTCTGGGCGTTCATCTCCGGCGGTGCCGCGCTCGCTCACCGCGATGAGGAATTTTTTAAGCGCTTGGGATATGCGGTGGTGCAGGGCTACGGCATGACGGAAACAGCGTCACTCATCAGTTTGAATCATCCATTCAGTGCCATCGAGGGCTCCATCGGCAAAATTTTGCCTGGACGAGAGTTCCGGTTGGCGAAGGACGGCGAAATCCTGGTGCGCGGGGAAAATGTTTCGGCCGGCTACTGGGAAGCGGGCGGACTGCGGGGCGGCGAAACAAACGACTGGCTGCACACCGGTGACATTGGCGAGCTGGACGCCGCGGGCAATCTTCATTTTCGCGGGCGCAAGAAAAACGTCATCATTACGCCCGCGGCCCTGAATATCTACCCGGAGGATCTGGAAGCGGCATTGCGCAAACAAGGTGCTGTGCGAGATTGCGTGGTCATACCGGTGGAACGCAACGGAAACTTACAGCCTTTTGCGGTGCTTGTGCCGGGCGATGGACAATCCCACGATTCCGCCAGCGCCGCTATCGCCAACGCCAACGCCAGTTTGGCCGAGTATCAGCGAATTCTTGACTGGATGGTTTGGCAAGAACCTGATTTTCCCAGAACCTCTACCGGCAAGCCGCGTTTGGCGGAGATATCTGCGCGCGCACAACAATTTATTACGGGCCGCGCGCCCGTAGGAGCCAAGGAAAAGAATTCATCAAGCTCTTCACGCACCAATGGAGATGTCGAGCAGCTTGTCCGTCGCTTTACACGCCACGCTGCTGAACAAACTGACCACGCAGCCAAGCTGGACGCCGATTTGAATCTCACCTCGCTCGATCGTGCCGAACTGCTGAGCGCGCTCGAAGATAAATTTCACGTGGAGCTCGACGAAACTTCTTTCTCGCATGCCAAAACCGTCGCCGACATTCAAACACTATTGAAACGGCCGGCGGCAAAGCGTTCCGCGTATAGCTATCCACGCTGGGCGCAAAGTTGGCCGTTTCGCATCCTGCGCCTCGCGATTTACTACCTATTGGTCTGGCCTGCCACGATGCTGCTGGCCCATCCACGCGTGGTCGGGCGCGAGAATTTTGCTTCACTACGCGGACCGGTGCTGGTGATTTCCAACCATGTGACTCGCCGGTCTGATATTGGCTTGATTCTCTCGGCGCTGCCGCGACGCTACCGCCACAATCTGGCTACTGCGATGGGCGGCGAAACTCTGAGGCAGATGCGCCAGCCTCCTTGCGAATGGTTTTTGCTCAAGCGCCTGTCATGCCAACTGGGGTACTGGGTGGTGACCGCGCTGTTTAATGTTTTCCCGTTGCCGCAGCAGTCTGGATTCCGTGAAAGTTTTCGATTCGCGGGCGAGTCCGTGGATCGCGGCTACAGTGTCCTTGTTTTCCCTGAAGGAGAAGTCACGCAGGACGAAAGCATGACGCGATTTCGGAGTGGCATCGGTCTGCTGGCGGAAAATCTGGGGCTACAAATTGTTCCCATACGACTGGACGGCGTCTGGCAGATGAAAAGCGAGCATCGCCGTTTGGCACGGCGAGGCGAAATCACCATTCGAATCGGCGCGCCGGTGCACTTTCCTCCCGGCACAGAGCCAGACACTATCGCACAAACATTGGAAGCCCTCGTACGTTCACTGTGAACTTTAGAAAACAGCGTCGAGGTGGCGTCCGGCAGCAAGAATTGATCTGTGGCAAAATGAATATTGGACGGCCATGGCAAATAGAACCACGCTTGATGTAGAACGCCCGGCAAAAGCAGCGAAATCCGCCAAAAAATCCGCTGATGCCAGCGCCAAAAATCGCGGAGGCCGCAACCGTGAACGTGTTTTTGAACTGTTCCGCCGCTGGGGATTTTACGAGGCCAATCTCGACCCGCTGGATTTTCTGAAGCCGCTAAAGCATCCCGAACTCAACCTGGATGGTCCCGACGCCGAGGACGCCCGCTCGATTTATTGCGGGACCATCGGCGCGGAATTCATGCACCTGCCCGAGCCGGACCGCCGCCAATGGATCGCCGAGCGCATGGAGAGCGCCGCATCTGAGGTCGATCAGCACAACGTCCTGGAGAGGTTGATTCGCGCCGATCTATTCGAACAGGTCTTGCAGGCGCGCTACCTGGGCGCGAAGCGTTTTTCTCTGGAAGGGGTGACGTCTTTAATTCCGTTACTTGATTCACTGCTGGACGTCGCCGGCGAAAATGGCGCGCACGAGTCCGTGATCGCCATGAGCCATCGCGGGCGCTTGAACGTCATGGTGCATACCGCGTGCAAGGCCGCGCATCAGGTTGTTTCCGGCTTCGAAGATGTAGACCCGCGCAGCGTGTTGGGCGCCGGAGATGTGAAGTACCACGTAGGCGCAACCGGCGCGTTCGAAACCGCTTCCGGCAAGCAAATCGGCATTCACCTGGTTTCGAATCCAAGCCATCTCGAAGCGGTCGACCCAGTAGCGATGGGAAGAGCGCGTGCCAAGCAGACGCGTCTCGGCGCGGACAGTCTGAAAACCGTCGTGCCCATCGTGATGCATGGCGACGCCGCCTTCGCGGGGCAGGGTATTTGGGCCGAAACTCTGAACCTGGCTGACCTCAAGGCTTACACCGTGGGCGGCACGATTCACATCATTGTGAATAATCTGATCGGCTTCACGACGCGGCCGGCGCAGGCGCAGTCTTCGCGTTTTGCTTCGGATATCGCGAAACGCCAGTCTGTTCCGATTTTCCACGTGAACGCGGAAGATCCCGACGCGGTCGTGCGGGTCGGCAGGATTGCCGCGGAATACCGTTCCAAGTTTGGCAGCGATGTGGTCGTGGATATCATCGGCTATCGCCGCCATGGACACAGCGAAGTAGACGATCCCACCATCACCCAGCCGCTGCTCTACGAACGCATCAAGAACCATCCGCAGCTCTGGAAGCTATACGCCGAGCGTACCGGAATAAATCCGACGGCAATGGCGGAACGCGTTCGCGCGGAATACGAAGGCGAGCAGACCAAGGCGCAAGAACTGAAAAAACTGCCGCACCTACGAAAGCTGCCGGAATATTGGGCCCCCTATCGACGCGGCCGTTACGATCCTTCGATGGAAGTGGATACCGGCGTGCCGCTGGAAAAATTGGCGGAAATTACAGACGTGCTCTGCCGCGCGCCGGAAGGTTTCCATGTGCATCCCAAGATCGTGAAATTGCTGGAACAGCGCGCGGAAATGGGCCATGGGAAACGCGCGGTTGACTTCGGATTTGGTGAAGCACTGGCGTTCGGCGCTCTGCTGCTGGAGGGAAATCCTGTTCGCTTGACGGGCCAGGACACCCAGCGGGGAACCTTCAATCAGCGCCACGCCGTTCTTGTCGACACGGAGACCGAAGAGGAGTACCTGTCGCTGGCGCATCTAACAGAGGGTGGTCCATTTTGCGAAGTTGCCAACTCGCCCTTGTCCGAAGCCGCATGCGTAGGTTTCGAATACGGTTTCAGCCGAGATTATCCGGAAGCTCTGGTGGCTTGGGAAGCGCAATTCGGCGACTTCGTGAACGGCGCACAGGTCATCATCGATCAATTCATAAGCGCTGGGGAAGATAAGTGGGACCTGCCCTCCGGGCTGGTCATGCTTTTGCCTCACGGATACGAAGGCCAGGGACCCGAACATTCCAGCGCGCGTATCGAACGCTTTCTGCAGCTCGCCGGCGAAGACAATATTCAAATCTGCCAGCCTTCAACGGCGGCGCAGTATTTCCATATGCTGCGCCGACAGGTTCGCCGTCCCTGGCGCAAGCCGCTGATCGTCTTCACGCCCAAGAGTATGCTGCGCCATCCGGATGCCAGCTCACCGATTCAGGATTTTGCCGAGCCGCGCTTTCTGCCGCTGATTCCCGATCGCGAAGTGCAGGACGCCAAGCGTATCTTGATCGCCAGCGGGAAAGTGGGGCATGAACTGCGCGCCGAGCGCCGCCGTCGCAAAGACACCGAGACGGCCATATTTTTCCTCGACCAGTTTTATCCGCTGCCGCGCCTGGACCTGTCCGCTGCGATCGCCGCCCATCCCCACGCGCGTGAAATCGTCTGGGTTCAGGAAGAGCCGCGGAATATGGGCGGGTTTTTCTACATAGTGCCGAGGCTCGAACGCCTCGCCAAAGAACTCGGATTGCGTGTCCGCTCCGTCAAGCGTTCCAGCAGCGCCAGCCCCGCGACGGGTTCCGCCAAGGCCCATGAGCTCGAACAAAAAACGTTGCTCACACTGGCCTTCACTACTCACACTTCGAATTAAATTGTGTAACCAGTGCGTCAGGCACGTTTACACGACGTTCATGCGGATGTCATCCGGCTCTTATAATGGAACTGTCACAATGAGTCGTGACCGTCCAACTCCCGAAAGATCCAAACCAAACCGATAACTACCGAAACGCCGCGGCGTACGTTACACTGCCGCCGAGCCGCCAGTCCGCAGGCTCGCTGAGCATGAAGCGCATCCTGATCATCGAAGACGATCACGACATCGTCGAGTTGGTTCGCTACAATCTGGCCAACGAAGGTTTCCAGGTCAGCGCGGCCTCCGACGGCAGCAGCGGCCTCAGCTCGATAAAGAAAACCCCGCCCGACCTCCTGCTTCTGGACCTGATGCTCCCCAAGCTTTCCGGCCTGGATATCTGCCGGGAGATTCGCCGCGACGATTCGCTCAATCGTTTGCCAATTTTGATGCTTACGGCGCGAGGGGATGAGGCAGATCGCGTGGTGGGCCTCGAGATGGGCGCTGACGATTACGTCACCAAGCCCTTCAGCCCAAGAGAATTAATCGCGCGCGTCAAAGCATTGCTGCGGCGCGCGGAACCGCCCAGCGATTCGCCGCGCGTCATTGAAATTGGAAAATTGTCCATCGACCCGGCATCGTATCGCGTCAGCCACTCCGGAAAAGCGCTGTCGCTCAGTACGCTGGAATTCCGTCTGTTGTATTATCTGGCTTCGCGCCCGAATCGCGTGTTCACCAGGGACCAATTGCTCGACGCCGTCTGGGGCACGGATCGTTTCGTTACTCCCCGCAGCGTCGATGTTTATGTCCGCCGCCTGCGCGAAAAGATCGAACCTGACCCCGAGAATCCGATGCACTTGAAGACCGTACGCGGAGCCGGGTACCTGTTCGAAACTCGTGCGGCGTAACCTTTTTGCAAAACTCGGCCTGACCTTTCTGGCGCTGCTGCTCAGCGCGCTACTCGCGGTGGCTTTTTTCGCGGAACGAGCCTTGCGCCGCGACTACGAGCGCACCGCTTTTTCACAACTCACCGCCATCGCCGGAATCGCGCAAGCCCGCGCTTCCGCGCTCCCTTCTTTGCCGCCGGCAAAACCTGAAGACGCCGCCAAGCTTCACGACTGGATTTTCCAGATGGCCGCCAGCGGTGCTCGCGTAACCATTATCGCGAATGACGGGCAAGTATTTGCCGATTCGCAATCGGATACGCAAACCATGGAGAATCACGCCGGCCGGCCGGAAGTGCGCGAGGCTCTCGCAAAAGGCAGCGGCCGCGCAATTCGTCACAGCGTCACCCTGAATCGCGATCTGCTCTACTATGCCGTCCGCTACGACTCGTCCGTAGGCCCGCCCATCATTCTGCGCTTTGCGTTGCCCATCGAAACCGTGGACGAGGTGGTGCAATCCTTTCGGCGTAGTTTGTGGCTCTCCTCATTTGTAATTCTGTTGATTGCTGGCGCGGTCGCGTTACAGATTTCCCACATATTTTCCGATCGCGTGGAGCGTTTGAAGGAATTTTCACGCCGCGTCGCGGCGGGAGACTTCCGGCCTATTTCAGCGGACAGCTCCGGAGACGCGCTGGAAGCTTTAGGCGCCTCCATGAACCGCACCGCCGCGCAGCTCGACGAGACCATTCACACGCTGACGGAGGAGCGCAATCTTTCGACCGCCATTCTAGGGAGCATGGTGGAAGGCGTCGCGGTCGTGAATGCTTCGGAACGCCTGCTTTTTGCCAACCAGGGATTCGCCGGAATACTCGGGCTGGAGCTTCCGCCGAAATCCGGCAGTGCCCTGGTTGAAATCGTTCGCCAGACGGAGCTGATTGAGGCCGTGCGTCATGTGTTGTGTGGAGAATCGCGAGTGGAAGCAGAGATTGCCACCGGAACACTGCGCCAGCACTTTTTTGCCGCCACGGTAGCGTCTGTCCGCGCGGGAGACACTCTTGGCGCCGTGGTAGTGCTGCACGATATCAGCGAATTGCGGCGACTTGAACGCGTGCGGCGTGATTTCGTGGCCAACGTGTCTCATGAATTCAAAACGCCGCTTACCGCCATCCAGGGATTTGCAGAGACTCTGCTTGCCGGTGCCATCGACGACGCGCAAAACCGCGAACGTTTCCTCGAAATTATCCTGGAGCACTCCCGGCGCCTGGCGCGTTTGACCGACGACCTGCTGCGCCTTTCGCAAATGGACTCTGATCGTCTGGAACTGGAAATTGACGAAGTGACGGTGGCGCAAGTGGTGGACAGTTGCCTGGCAACAGCGCAGCATCGCGCGGTCGAAAACGGCCAGCACCTTTCTGTCAGCGTGTCTTCGCAAATGCCCAACGTAGCCGGCGATCGCCGCAGGCTCGCGGAAGTTTTGCAAAACCTGCTGGATAACGCCCGGCAGTACACCTTGCCTGGCGGCGAAATCACACTCAGCGCCAAAGCGCACGAGTCGGAAGTGGTTTTTACCGTTGCCGACACCGGCATCGGAATTCCGCAGGCGGAGCAGACGCGCATTTTCGAAAGATTCTACCGGGTGGATGCCGCACGCTCGCGTGAAGCGGGAGGAACCGGACTGGGCCTGGCTATTGCCAAGCATTTAATTGAGGCTCAGGGCGGCCGCATCTGGGTAGAAAGTGAAATAGGCCAAGGTTCGCGCTTTCATTTTTCGGTTCCCATTTTTGATTCCAGCCGCGGCGCGTACCGAACTACACCTATCGCGGCTCCTCACCTGCGCAGCAACGGTGGCCGGATTCCGCCGGCATAGTCCTCTTCACTTCAACAACTTAAACGCGTCGCACTCCAGTTCAAAAAATAATCCAAGCATTCATCGGTAAGTGAACAACCTGTAACAAGCTTCGCGGCACACTTTTGGCGGACGCCAAAGACTGCGTCTCGGCGGAGTTGCGCGAAAATGAGGGCAAATATGGCAAGCGCTACAAAAGGAACCGGAGCGGTCATGTACGACACGCTGGTGAATTATCTGGTCTCGATGTCCCGGACAGTGGAAGGGGCGATGAACCGCGCGTTGGATGCGCTCATAGATGTGGACGGATCTCGCACCGCCGATCGGCCTGGCGAAGTATTCCTGCTGGAGCCGAGAATCAACGAAATGGAAATTGTCATTGATGAACATGCCATACGTTTGTTGCGGCGTTCTTCTTTTAACGACGACGAAATGCGCCTGATCGTGGCCGCGCTTAAAATCACCAACGACCTCGAGCGCATCGGCGACCTGGCCGTGAACCTGGCTCAGTGCGTGATCTCCTTGCGCGAAATGCCCAAGATTGCTCCGATTGACGAATTGGCGCCTATGGCTGCGGCGGTACGCGTTATGGTGGGCAAAAGCTTGGGCGCACTGATTTTCAAGAACGTGGAGATGGCGCTGCAGGTTCTTGAGAGTGATGACGCCGTGGACCAATACCGGGACCGTATCTTTGAGGCGCTCCTGACTCGCATGATGCAGGAGCCGGGGATGGTCAGCCCCGGGTTGCAATATGTGCTGGCCACCCGCCACCTGGAGCGTATCGCCGACCACGCTACAAATATTTCCGAGGGCATCATATTTTGGGTGCGCGGGCTGGATGTTCGGCACGGTCGTGGTTTGCTGATTAACGCCGGCCCCGGCGAGGATGGCGGCGCTACGACCAATTCCCGTGTCACGGAAAATTCATACGGTCTTCATCAGGATTCTGCGGCCGAGGTGCGAGACTAACCGCATCTGCTCTTCTATTCAAACGTCCTACCTGGGGACCAGAACACCCCTGGTTCTGGTCCTCATCTCCCCTTTATTACGCAAGTGTAGTTCGAATATCTTCAAGATTGTCCCAGCCCGAAAAGTGCTCTTGCGTTCAGCAAATTACTAAAGGATAGCGTTTATAATAGTTTGCACGCGACAGAGGATTACATGTTACGGAATATTTACACTTGATTCATGCGACCGTAAGACGCACCCATTACCTTCTGCCCAGCGTGATCTGAAAACTCACCGGTTCGGAATCAACTTTTGTTCAAAAGAGAGAGGCAATGAAAACATTAGCAGCGTTCGTACTGTCGCTATCCCTTGTTTGCGGAGCAGCGTTTGCCACGGACAAGGAGACCGAATCACAGACTTCGAAGTCTGCCGCCGGCGCCAGCAGAAAGACCGTCAAGGGGTCCACGAAAAAATCTGAAACAGCGGCTCTCGCCGTGGAACTCGAAAAGGTGCGAGAAGCACTGGATGCTCAGCAACAACAAATCCAGCAGTTGCGCGAAGAACTGGCCCGCAGGGACCGCGAATTCGCCGAGGCCAAGGAGGCCGCGGCTACCGCGTCGTCGCGCGCAGCCGAAGCCAGCGCCAGGGCCAACGAGGCCATCAACGCTACCGCGGAAGTGAAGAGCGAATCGGCTTCCCTGAACTCCACTGTGAGCGACCTGAAAGCCAGCGACGATAAGTTCAGGACTTCCGTGGCGGCGGACCAAACGAAAGCCAACAAATCTTTCGACGAACGACTCAAGGCGGTAGGCCCTTTTAGCTTTTCGGGCGATTTCCGGCTGCGCGACGAGCCCTTTTTTGGCGGCCCCGCCAACCAATCGCAAGTGCGCAACCGCGAGCGTTTTCGGGCGCGCCTCAACATAACCGCCAAATTAAACAGCGAAATCGGCGGCGGCATCTCGGTGGCCAGCGGTGACCTCAATGATCCAATCTCCACCAATCAGACCGCCAACCAATTCTACACTCGCAAACCGTTCACGCTGGATCGCGCATTCATCAATTACAAGCCGAACGTTCTTAAAGTGCTGACTCTGACCGGCGGCAAGTTCGCCTACCCCTTCTACCGCACCGAACTCACCTGGGATAACGACCTCAACCCCGAAGGTTTGGCGCAAACCGTTTCCTTTGATTTCAAATCCATTCCGGGACTGAAGAAGATCGCGATTGTAGGTTTCGAGCTGCCGTTTACGGAAGTGGCCGGGGTTAGCGCCACGAATAAGAGCATCGTGCAGAGCGCAGTTTATGGCGGGCAGCTCCAAACCATTTGGGAGTTTAGCAGTTGGCTGAAGTTTAGCGCTTATGGGGCATTTTATAACTATCACAACGCGGATCCCCTTGCCTTGGCGCTGCGCCGCGCAAACCTTTCCAATCCCCAGTCGCCGGCCAACGGTCTTCTGCCGATCGGGGGATCTTCGGTACAAAACTCCATCGCGACCATCACCACCTCATCGATTTTGCCCACGACAACCCCGGACGCCACCGTCACCGTCAACACCAACATCGTGAGCGCGATGTTCAATTCGAAGTTTGCACTGTTCGACGCTATCGCGCGTTTCGATATCACGACGCCCTACAAGCGCGTGCCCCTGGTGGTCCTGGGCGACTACGTGCAGAACACCCGTGCTTGCGCTAACGCCGCCAATGTCGCGGCCTCGCAGGCCGCCTTTGTTGCGCCTGCGGGCGTCACGGTAACCACCAGCAATCCAGCGTGCTTCTCACGCGAGCGCCGTGGCTATTGGCTGGAGGCAAGAGCCGGCCGGCTGCAGGAGACAGGTGATTTACAACTTTCCTATACGCGAATGTTCATCGAGAAGGAAGCGGTAATGGGCGCATTCAACTTCAGCGACCTACGGCAGAACAGCAATGTCAGCGAGCATCGCATAGAAGCCATTTACCAAGGCTATAAGAATGTGCAGTTGCAATTTACCGGGCTGTTTGGGCGCCCCCTCAACTGGCACACCTCGGCCGCGCCCGAGCCCATCCTGAAACGTTTGCAGTTCGACGTCATTTATAAATTCTAAGGTTTCGGGCAAGGCCCCGCTCAGAGGAATAGGAGTGGGGCCTTTTTTCCTTGTGTCCGGAATTAATTCGAATGGTTGCTTCGCTATAACTCTACTGTTGGGCCAATGTCGGGAGCGTGAAGCAGTAAAGAATCAGCAATTCAACCAATGGTGCGCGAATTGTAACAATCCTGTAACACTAAACAGCCACACTTACGCGCTGCTATCTCACCGATTTACGTGTGGAGAAAAACACATGAAGCGAATCGCATCTTTGCTACTGGCCGCGTTTTCGCTCGGCGCCGTCGCCGTGGCGGAAGGCACTCTGTCCATTAACGGGGCGGGCGCCACATTTCCCTATCCGATGTATTCGAAATGGTTCGACGAATATCACAAGAAAAATTCAAATCTCCAGATCAACTATCAGTCCATCGGTTCCGGGGGCGGTATTAAACAAGTGACCGAAGGCACGGTCGATTTCGGGGCTTCCGATGGTCCGATGAACGACGAGCAGTTGAAAGCATTTCAGGATAAGCACGGCTTTGGCATTCTGCATTTCCCCACGGTGCTGGGCGCCGATGTCCCCACCTACAATATCGCGGGTGTGAGCGCGGAGTTGAACTTCACGCCGGAAGCGATTGCCGGGATTTTTCTGGGTAAGGTCACCAAGTGGAATGATCCGCTGATTACTGGCGCTAACAAAGGCGTGAACCTGCCGGGGAATGACATCGTGGTGGTGCACCGCTCGGACGGCAGCGGCACCACCTATATCTGGACTGACTATCTTTCCAAGGTCAGCGACGAATGGAAAAATAAAGTTGGCAAGGGCACCTCGGTGAACTGGCCCGTCGGTCTCGGTGGCAAAGGCAATGAAGGCGTTGCCGGTCTGATCAAGCAAACTCCAGATGCGTTCGGATACGTGGAGCTCATCTACGCGATTCAGAACAAGATGCCCTATGGCCGGGTGAAGAATTCCTCTGGAGCGTTTATCAAGGCCGATCTCGGCGGTGTCACCGCTGCAGCCGCGGGCGCCGCGAAGAATATGCCTGACGATTTCCGAGTGTCCATTACGGACGCTCCCGGAAAGGCCGCTTATCCCATCTCCAGCTTCACGTGGCTGCTCGTGCCGGCGAAATTCTCGGATTCCGGCAAGCGTGACGCCATCAAAGGTTTCGTGAAGTGGATGCTGGCCGACGGGCAAAATCAGACCGAAGCGCTTTCTTACGCGAAGCTGCCCAAAGAAGTTGTCGCGAAAGAAATGAAGGCACTCGACAGCATTCAGTAGGCGCAAGACTTGTTCTGATGGCTATTACAGCTACGACTGTTCCGAGCGCGGGCCCAGCGGTGCGCTCGCGCTCGTTCATCAGCCGCTTACGAGACGGCGACGACATCGCGCGCCTGGTTACCTTTTTGTTCGCAGCTTCCGTTGTGCTGGTTACTTTGTTGCTGGTTTACGAGTTGTGGCGGGAATCCTATCTGCCGCGTCACAAGTTTGGTTTTGTTTTTTTTGTGACTTCCGTTTGGGATCCTATTTTCGATAAATTCGGCGCGCTGCCGTTCATCTACGGAACATTGGTGACAGCCGGAGTTTCGCTTCTAATCGCCGTGCCTCTGGGAATCGGCGCCGCGATTTTTCTGGCCGAGCTCGCCCCCGCGCGCACCTCCGACACGCTGCAATTTTTTATTGACCTGCTGGCCGCCGTGCCCAGCGTCATTTATGGATTGCTGGGCGTCTTCGTGGTTATTCCCCTGATGAGGGAGTACATCCAGCCGGGCCTCAAAAATAGCCTGGGTTTTCTTCCCCTGTTCCAGGGACCTGCTTACGGCGTGGGGTTTCTGACTGCTGGAATCGTTCTGGCGATCATGGTCATTCCCTACATTATTTCCGTCTCGCGCGAGGTACTGATGTCCGTGCCGCGCGATCAACGTGAGGCCGCGCTGGCTCTGGGCTCCACACGTTGGGAATCGACCTGGAATGTAGTTCTGCCGTTCGCGCGCACCGGCATCATGGGTTCGATTTTTCTGGCGCTGGCCCGCGCGCTCGGTGAAACCATGGCCGTCACCATGGTCATTGGGAACACACCCACAATTGCCGCGTCGCTTTTCTCGCCCGGTTACTCCATTGCGGCCGTGATCGCTAACGAATTCACGGAAGCCACCGGCGACTTGTATCTGCAATCGTTGATTGAGCTGGGCCTGGTATTGTTTTTGCTCACCTTTTTGCTGAATGGCTTCGCACGCCTCCTGATTGTTTTGACCTCGCAACGCGGCAGCGGGATGGGACAGGCATGAGCCATCGCTTGCGCTGGCGCAAATTTGTCAGCAACTTCATGCTGAGCCTGACCGGTCTGTGCGCATTTGTCGCCGTCGCGGTGCTATTTTTTATTCTTGGTTATCTCCTCTATCACGGCGGAACATCCGTGAACTGGGCCTTCTTCACCAGGCTGCCCGCTCCCGTAGGTGAGGCCGGAGGGGGCATGTCGAACGCCATCGTAGGAAGTGCCAAGCTTCTCGTTCTCGCGTGTCTGCTCGGCGTACCCATCGGATTTTTTGGCGCGATTTACCTGGCGGAATTCAGCGGCAGCACCACCGCATTTATCGTGCGATACGCGGCCGATTTGCTGAACGGCGTACCGTCTATCGTGATTGGCATTTTCGCGTACAGCCTGGTCGTGCTGCCCTTCAAGCATTTCTCCACGCTCGCAGGTGGCTTCGCGCTGGGACTGATGATGATTCCCATCACCCTGCGCAGTACGGAGGAATTCTTGCGCGCCGTGCCGCGCAATCTTCGCGAAGGCGCCATGGCTCTGGGCGCGAGCCAATGGAAAACGATAGCCTCGGTGGTCATTCCGGCCGCCTATCGTGGAATTCTCACCGCGATATTGTTGGCATTCGCACGCGTCGCCGGCGAAACCGCGCCACTCTTGTTCACCGCATTCGGCAATCGCTTCTGGAGTCCCGGCTGGAGCCAGCCTACCGCTTCATTACCCGTCATGATTTTCACCTACGCCATCGCGCCGTATGACGATTGGCATCGTCAAGCCTGGGCCGCCGGTTTGGTTCTGCTCGGGCTAATTTTAATTATCAATATCGTCGCCCGCGTAATTCTTTCCCGAGGCTTCGCGGTGCCGAGGACTTAACATGGCTTCTGTGAGGTCGGCAGTGTCCCTAAACATCACACCACCGGTTGCCACGCCACCGAGCCGCGAACCACAAGCGCCGCTGGTTATGCGCATGACCATTTCCAAGGTCAATTTCTTTTACGGTCCCAAGCAAGTGCTCTTCGACGTCAGCCTGAATATTGCCTCGAACAAAGTAACTTCGTTGATCGGCCCTTCCGGATGCGGAAAGTCCACGTTGCTTCGCACTTTAAATCGCATGCATGAAACGGTGCGCAGTTCGCGACTGGATGGCGAAATCCTTATCGATAACCAGAATATTTTCGCGCAGGACGTTACCGCGTTGCGCCGCCGCGTCGGCATGGTATTCCAGCGCCCCAATCCATTTCCTAAATCAATTTTCGAAAATGTAGCCTACGGGTTGCGCATCAACGGAACTAAGGGATCAATTTCCGACGCCGTGGAAAAAAGCCTGCGCCACGCCGCGCTGTGGGACGAAGTGAAAGACCAACTCCACAAGTCCGCGTACGAGTTGTCTGGCGGCCAGCAGCAGCGGCTATGCATCGCGCGCGCCTTGGCCGTTGAGCCGGAAGTTTTGCTGCTGGATGAGCCTTGCTCGGCGCTTGATCCCATCAGCACCGCCAAGATTGAAGAGTTGCTGGTGCAACTGAAAGACCTCTGCACCATCGCCATCGTTACCCACAACATGCAGCAAGCCGCACGGGTCAGCGACTTCACTGCGTTCCTGCTCACCGGCCAGCTGATTGAGTTCAGTCCCACGCCGCACCTCTTCACCACCCCGAGCGATGCGCGAACGGAAGCTTACATCACCGGAAGATTCGGGTGAGATTTACGAACTAGCCTGACGATTTTAGAATTGTCGACTGAGGGTGCGTATGGAACGCCATTTTGAAAGGGATTTGAACGATCTGAAAGAGCGGTTGCTATGGATGGGCAGCCTCGCCGAGCGCGCCGTGCACCAGGCCGTGCAGTCCGTGCTGGATTCCGACGAGCAGCTGGCGAACCGTGTACTGTCCGAAGAAGACGCTATTAACGAGCTACAGATCGAAGTGGATGATCGCGTAGTGCAGTTACTGGCGCTGCATCAGTTGATGGCCGCGGACTTGAGATTTGTGTTGGCCGTCTCGCGCATCAACAACGATCTGGAACGCATTGGCGATCAGGGCGTGAACATCGCGCAAGGCTCGCTGCGGATTTTGCGCCACCCGCGGGTCAAGCCTTACGTCGACCTTCCCCGGATGACCGAAGTGGTTGAGGAAATGGTACGCCACGCGTTGAATGCGGTGGTGCGCCGTGACGTCGAGCTGGCGCAAAAAGTTTTGGCCAGCGATGACCAGGTGGATAACTATCGCGATCAGATTTTTCGCGAATTGCTTACCTACATGATGGGCGATTCCAGCGTGGTGTTCCCCGCATTTGAATTAATTCTCGTCGCCAAAAATCTGGAGCGCATCGGCGATCATGCCACCAACATCGCTGAGGATGTCATCTATATCGTGCAGGGCCAGGATGTCAGGCATCCCACGGTGGACCGCCGCTAAACGTTTTCTGCAGCGTCTCGCGGCCGTCTTAAAAGCAGAAACACCAATAACAATAGACTGAAGCTAGTCACCACGGCACCAATGGTGCGATCGCTGGTGCGCACGAAGCGCACCACGACCTGCGACGGCCCAGACGGCAGCGGCACGATCATTTGGCCGGATTCTTCGAAATGTTCTGGTGTGACCATGTTGCCGTTCACCTCTACGCTCCAAGCGGGATAATTCAAAAGTCGCAGGGCGAGTCGCGATGGCCCTCGCGAAGTGACGCGCAGTTCTTTTTGCTCTGCAGACCAGCGCTCCACGTGGATCCTCGCACCTGCCACGACGCCGGATCCGGGTCCAGCGTGTAAAAGTCTTACCCGCGGATATTTTTCGGGTAGGCCCGAATGATCATCTCCGGACGGGTCGTATTCATCCACGCCCTCGAACCCCTCGTCGTTCCTTATGGACTCAAGAAGAACCGGAATATCTTCGGTGTCCCACCAGGCATGCCGCACCATCCAGGCCGCGGTGCCGGCCAGGGCCGCCGCAAGCGCACCAGTCGACAATGCAATCCAGTACCAGCGCATTTGTTTTCTGCTCACCGCTGCGGCGAAAAAGCATGCGAATGGAATCGCCAGAATGGACATCCAGCGCCAGGGAAATTGCACGAATCGCAATTTAGGGAGCGCGACCCAAAATATGTTGCTGATGCGCAACATCAGAAATGAAGCCATGGCAAACAACAGGAAGAGAACATACCAGGTGGCGGTCGTTGCGGCCTTCGGCTGAGATTCGTGCTTGCTCCGAAAAGCCGCTGCGGCAAATATTGCCGTCAACACCACCATTAACACCGCGGTCGTGGAAGCGATGCGGTTGAAGGCGTTATGCTCCGCATCCTCGATAACCGCGTAGAGGAAATTTTGGGATGGTTGCAAGCCCGACGCCAACGCCTGCGTGATGTTCACCCAGCTTTGCTCATGGATCGCCGGAGCCAGATAAAATCCAGCGAGGCCCAAACCAAGCGTTAGCCCAATCGTCCCATACAGTAAGGGCAACCACGATCTCGAGGTCATCGCGAAAAACGTGAATAGAGCCGCCAGGCTGTAACTTGCCAAGACCGCCGCGGGAGCATTGGTCAGCCATACAGCGGCAAAAATAACTGTGAGGAAAGAAACGGCGCGCCATGCGCCGCGGTGCGGACCTTGCACCACCTGCAATACATCAAGGGCGGCCAGCGTAAGTAGTGGAAAGAAAACCATGGCCAGTTGTTCCGCGAAATCGCTGCGCATATAAACGATCAGCAGCGCATAGGGATTTGCAGCGTAGACTGTAGCGCACAGAAACGCGCCGTATTCTGGGAACAAGCGGCGCCCCAGCGCAAAAGCCGAAAGGCCCGCCAACGTTTGAGTCAAAACGATGAATACGGCCGGCACGTAAATCCAGGGAACTACAAAGCTGAGTGCCGCTCCCAGCATCCACGATAACGGCGGATAAAAAATAAATCGCGGTTCGCCGAATCCATGGTTCGCTCCTTCGGCCCACCGGGGCAAGAGGATACCCTCCCGCCATTGCGCCGCAGCGTCCATCCAGGAGGCCGCATGAAAAGAAAAATCGTGGCCCGACGCGGTGCCTCTCCAAAAAAAAGGAGAAACCATTGCCAGCGCGGTGGCTAGCGAAATAATCACCGCAAGCAGCCACGCCCGTTCCGAGTCTGCTGCCGAATTAGGTATTGGGTTCGCGCGAAAAGAAACTGTCATGCGTGCTTCATGAAGTTATTTGACATCTTAGCTAAAGACGTCACTAATGAGTTCCGGTGCGCTCGTTTTTGTAGACCACGCCTTCTTTCATTACAAAAAACACGTGCTCGGTCTGCCGGATATCCTGCAGCGGATTTCCGGGCACCGCCACAACGTCGGCGTACTTTCCAGCTTCCAGCGAGCCAATCTTGTCGGCGAGCCCCAGCAATTCCGCATCCGCCGAAGTCCCGGCTTTCAGCGCATCCAGCGGCTTCATCCCCAGATCCACCATCTGGTGAAACTCCTCGGCGTTTCGTCCATGTGGATAAACCGCGGCGTCCGTGCCCAGGCCGATCTTTACGCCCTTGGTCAAAGCCTTTTGAAAAGTTTTATGCACCGAGGCCATCGCCAGCTCCGCCTTCGCACGAATGGCGGGCGGGATATACATGCCCGCCTCCATTTGCTCCGACAAACCTTGCAGCGCCATCAGCGTCGGCACATAGTACGTCCCACGCTGCTTCATCATGTCCAGCGCCTCATCATCAAGAAATGACCCGTGCTCTATGGAATCCACGCCCGCTCGTATGGCGCGCTTCGCGGCTTCCGCGCCGTGCGCATGCGCAGCCACTTTGCGTCGCAACGCGTGCGCTTCGTCAATCAGCGCGTTCATCTCCTCCTGCGTCAACTGCGGAGTATCCACGTCATCGGCTAGCGAGAGAACTCCACCCGAGGCGCAGGTCTTGATAATGTCCGCGCCATATTTGTGCGCCAGCCGCACCGCATAGCGAACCTGGTCGGCGCCGTTAGCCACGCCGTCTTCCGGGCCGGTCTCTTTGCCGAAAGCGCCGGAACGGTAGCCGGTGTCGTCGCAGTGGCCGCCCGTGGCTCCAATGGCATGCACGGAAACGAGCATGCGCGGGCCCGGCACCTTGCCATTGCGTATCGCGTTGCGCAGCCCGACGTCGATGAAATGATGCGAGCCCACGTCCCGCACCGTGGTGAATCCTGCCATCAGCGTCACTTTGGCGTTGGCTAGCGCATCGAGGGTTTGCTCCGCGACCGTTTTCTGCAGCGCATCCAGTGCGGCCTGCTTGTAGTCCGTGGTGTTCATCATGGTCAGGTGCGTGTGCGCATCGACGAAGCCCGGCAGTAACGTGGCATCTCCCAGGTCGATCACTTCCGCTCCGGCGGGTGCGGTTGTATTGGCGCCCGCCGCGGTGATTTTTCCGCTGGCCACGATTATCATTCCCGGCGTTACCAGTGAATTGCTTTTGCCATCGAATAGTCTCGCGGCTTTTAACACCACGGTTTTGCTGTCAGGCTTTTGCGCTTGCGCATGCCCCTGCGCCACAGTGATCAGAAGCAGCAGTAAAAATCCCCACGCTTTACGCATTTAGGTGTATCTCCTCGTCAGAAAGCCGAACGCAGACGATAGCCCGGCCCCGGAAAATGTCAAGGGCTCCCGGTATTGCCGGCATGTCATCGTCCGGTATGCTGGCAGTGCATTCGCCATTAGGAAGACATTATCAACATTGGTTCCCGCGATTCGCATCCGAAGCTGTAACGATGCTCCGATTCTCGCGCACAGCCAGTACGTACTGTACTGGATGATCGCCAATCGGCGTCTGTCGTACAATTTTTCGCTCGACCGCGCTCTGGATCATTGCCGCGATCTGCGCAAGCCGCTCGTCATACTTGAGGCGTTGCGTATCGGCTACCAGTGGGCCAGCGACCGCCTGCACCGGTTTGTCATCGACGGCATGGCCGACAATGCGGCCGGAGCTGCCCGGCATCCCATCCTTTATTATCCGTATGTTGAGCCCATCGCCGGCGCCGGCAAGGGTTTGCTTGATGCTATCGCGGCCGACGCTTGTGTCGTAGTTACCGACGATTTTCCCTGTTTTTTTCTGCCGCGCATGATTTCCGCCGCGGCTAAAAAATTGACCGTGCTCCTTGAGGCCGTCGATTCCAATGGTTTGCTACCCTTGCGTGCAGCCGATCACGCCTTCCTTCGTGCGTTCGATTTCCGCCGGCATCTGCAAAAGGTTCTCCCCGGCCACTTAACGAATACTCCCGCGTCTGACCCGTTTTCGGCGATCAGCCTGCGAAAGCCGCCACGATTGCCCGAAATCATCCGCACGCGGTGGCCAAGCGCCGCGAAAGAACTGCTGCATGGGAAGGTCGGCTCGCTGGACGCCCTGCCGATTGATCACTCTGTGAAGCCAGTGGAAATGCGCGGTGGTCACAGCGCCGCCACTGCGCGATTGAAGGGTTTTCTCAAAACGAAATTTTCTCTATATAGCGAAGAACGCAACGAGCCGGAGCTCTGCACCACCAGTAACGTGTCCCCTTATCTCCATTTCGGCCACATCTCCGCCCACGAAATTTTCGCGGAGGTCGCCCGTCGGGAAAAATGGCGCCCCCGGAAGTTGTCTCTGCGGAGTAACGGCGCCCGCGAGGGGTGGTGGAACATGAGCCGATCGGCGGAAAATTTTCTGGACCAGCTCATCACCTGGCGCGAACTCGGCTATAACTTCTGTGCGCATCGAGAAGATTACGACCGCTATGAATCGCTTCCGCCCTGGGCGCTGAAAACATTGGATGAACACGCCACCGACGAAAGGCCTGCGTGTTATAGCCTCAAAGAGTTTGTAACCGCAACCACCCATGATCCGCTGTGGAATGCCGCACAAGGCGAGCTCCTGAAAGAAGGCCACATACACAATTACCTGCGCATGCTTTGGGGCAAGAAAATTCTGCAGTGGTCCGCGTCACCTCAAGCCGCTGCCTCCATCCTGATCGAGTTAAACAACAAGTACGGCCTCGACGGCCGTAATCCCAATTCGTACAGCGGTATCTTCTGGTGCCTGGGCCGTTACGATCGCCCTTGGGGCCCGGTGCGTCCCATTTTTGGCAAAGTTCGCTACATGAGCTCGGAGAATACCGCGCGCAAATTGCGGGTGAAGAATTACATAAACAAATATTCCCAGCCCACGGGGCCCCCTGAACCCGGTCTTGGATAACATAGTCGGTAACGCTCCAACCAGCTTTGGTATACTGAATATGGCTTCAGGTAGTCCCGTCCCATCCTGACCCCGGGGAAAAACCCAGACTTTCCACCGCATGTGTGAAGCGCGAGCGCTGCGAGCTTCGATCGCTCACACAGATATGAGGGCAAGTCGTCCCCCAGTACATGAGTTGTAGGCAACATTTGCGGCAGCGGCCGGTTAAAACTGAAACAGGGTGTTCCAGTTGGCTAAGTCGTTCTATACATATCTCCCCAAGGGCCTGCGTCCGGTTCCGGGTGACCGCATGCGCCACCGCCGCCTTAGAAAACGCCTCACCAACATTGGAATAGTTGCAGCGGTGAGCCTGGTCGCCGCTTTTGTCATAACCCGCCAGTCGGGCGGCTCCGCGTTTTCTCTTCCTACCGCGGCGCTCACCATGGTGGCCGCAACCCCGGCACTTTCTTCAACCGTGGCCGAAATTTCGCCGGCCGTGGACCCCGGACCAATTAGCGATTCTAAAGCTTCGATTGCCGATGAACCCGCCGACGGCTACAAACTGGAAACGGGGCCGTTGGCGGTAACCGAAGTGTCGGGTATCGTTCTGCACGACGCCAGGCGCAACAAGGATTTGCGTGTGCGCGTTTTTTACCCCGTGGCGGCGGGCAAATATCCGGTGATTGTTTTTTCTCACGGAGCCGGCGGCTCGCAAAATTGTTGCGATTCACTGACCCGCCACTGGGCGACCTATGGGTACATCACGCTGCAACCTACGCACGAAGATTCCGTCGTGGAGCGTCGCGGCAGTGGCGACGAAACCCTGCGCTTCCCTCAAACCATACACGAGGCGCTTAAAACTCCCGCACTCTGGGAAAGCCGGCCTCTGGATATTTCCTTTCTTCTTGATTCGCTGCCGGAACTGCAGAAACGCATCGCCGGTCTGACTGACAAAATCGATACGGTCCGCATTGGTGTGGCCGGACATTCCATGGGCTCTTACACCGCCGAAACGGTCGGAGGTGCGCTGGTGGATCTTCCAGGCCGTCTACGCACCAGCTTTGCGGATTCTCGTGTTCGCGCCGTGCTTTGTCTTTCTCCGCAAGGCCCCGGACAATTCGGCTTGTCTACTCATTCGTTTGATAAAATGACGCTGCCCTTTATGGGCATAACCGGTTCGCTCGACAATCTCGGGCCGCTGGCCAATGCGGCGTGGCACAAAACTCCCTTCGAACGCAGCCCGGCCGGCGATAAGTTTGAAGTGTTTATCGAAGGCGCCAATCACATGTCCTTCATCACCGATGAAACAATCAACGCTGCGCGCTCTTCGCGGGCTGCCGCGATCCTCGGATATACGAATTCCGCGTCGCTGGCTTTCTGGGATGCCTACTTGAAGGGCGATTCAGCCGCCAAGAAATTTCTGCAGTTTGATGCTTTGGAGCGCTACAGCCACGGAGCCGCTAAGCTTTCGCGCCGCTGAAACTCACTGCACCTGAATCATTTGCACCTGACGATATTCGGTCCGCTATCATCACCTCATTCCTTCATGACCGAGCTATTTGTATATCGCAGTCAAATGCCCGCCTCCGCGGATGTTGTCTACGCCTGGCATGCTGAGCCCGATGCACTGTCGCGGCTTACCCCTCCATGGGAAAGCGCCCAAGTCATCGAGCAGACCGGCGGAATCGATCAGCCAGGATCCCGCGTAAAGATTCGCGTGCGCGTAGGCCCCATAACCCAAATCTGGACGGCCGAGCACGCCGCCTGCGAACGCGGCCGCATGTTTCAAGACGTTATGATTTCAGGCCCGTTTCGTCGCTGGCAACACACGCATCTCTTTATTCCCGACGGCCGAAACAGCAGTTGGCTGGAAGACCGCGTCGAGTACGAATTTCCCCTCGGCTGGCTCGGAAAGCTGATTGGCGGCGCCTACACAGGCGGCCGCCTTTCACGTATGTTCGAATTCAGGCATCGTGTAACCGCCGAGGCAGTCGCTCCTAAATCCTGAATTTGCGCATTGCGAAAAGATGTTTGCAAAGAGCCGCCATACTTGCGCAAAATCCCGCAAATGCCTCAGGATTAGTGTTCATCTCTTGTCATTTTTTAATTTGATTCAGCTCCTGAAGGAATTTGCGAGCATGGCGACGAGTGCGGACGTCGTAATCATCGGTGCGGGACTCGCGGGGTTGTGTTGTGCGCGACGCCTCGCCGAAGCGGGCGTCACCTTTCAAATTGTGGAGGCTTCCAACGGCATCGGCGGCCGTGTGCGCACCGATGAGGTGGATGGATTTTTGCTCGATCGCGGGTTCCAGGTGTTGCTGACGGCTTATCCAGAAGCAAGCCGCGTCCTCGATTATTCCCGTCTTGATTTGAAGCCGTTTTCGCCCGGAGCTCTTTCGTGGTTTGCTGGGCGCATGAACCGTTTGGTCGATCCCTGGCGCACTCCAGGCATGTGGCTTGAGGGGTTACGGTCAGATTTTGGTACCTTCGGGGACAAGCTGCGCATGGCGCGCCTGCGCAGCCGCGTGAAGCGCACCAGCATAGAAGAAATTTTCAGGCGCATCGATCGCTCCACAAAAAGTGCGCTGCAGGCCGAAGGCTTCAGCCAGGAAATCATCCATCGGTTTTTTCGCCCCTTTCTCGGAGGCATCCTTCTCGATGGGGAGCTGAAGACCACCAGCCGCGTGTTCGAATTCGTCTTCAAGATGCTTTCCGAAGGAGACACCAGCGTGCCCGCTCGCGGAATGCAGGCTATTCCGCTGCAGCTTGCGGAAAAATTCGGCCCGCAAGCTATTCGCCTAGACTCGCGAGTCGAGTCGCTCCACGAAAACGAAATTACTTTGGCGGGAGGTGAAACCATCCGTGCTCGCGCCATCGTGGTGGCCACCGATGGTCAATCGGCGGCGCATCTTGTCGGTGAGGCGGAAGGCGTATCCCGCAGCGTCAGTTGCTTCTATTACTCCGCGGAAGAACCGCCTGTGCAGGGTCCTATCCTTACTCTGAATGGCGACGGCGCCGGTCCTGTAAATAATTTCGCGGTGATGAGCCAGGTCGCACCGTCTTACGCTCCGGAGGGAAAGCATCTTATTTCCGTTTCGGTATTGGGGACGCAGGATCTTACTGACGCCCAATTAAGCGGTTTCATCGTCGCACAAATGAAAAACTGTTTTGGTCCAGTCGCGCGCACTTGGCGTTTTCTGAAAAGTTATAAGATTCCGCACGCTCAACCCCAGCAATATCCGGGCGCGCTGGAGCCGCCCGAGCGTTCCGTCCGCGTTCGACCCGGAATTTATGTCTGCGGCGATCATCGCGACAATGCTTCCATTAACGGCGCCATGGTTAGCGGACGCCGCGCCGCTGAAGCCGTTATGGAAGA